>VGZI01000143.1 GCA_016872605.1 Planctomycetota bacterium | reverse complement strand
TAACCAACGGATGAAGCTGACCGGGGCCGCCATCCTGGTTTCGCGCGGCATGAAGGTCTTGCAGGCGGCCCCGGCAGCTTATCCTTTTCGTTCGACGTCCTCCGATTCGGCAAGAAGGACACGTCGAAAAAAAAAGGCCAGCGGGTGCTTGATAAGTGCGTGTCCCGCGGTCACGCTGGCCGCATAGCGAGCTGATGCGGACCGTCAGACTTTGCCGCGCCGGCGACGTATCCGTGTTTTTATCTAGGCGACGATCGTAATCCTTTTCGATCCGTTCCGGCTGACGCAACAGCAGACACACATCGCGCCAGATCGCCTCGTCGCCTTCGAGTACGCCAAGGTCCGCCGCTTTTACCCACAGTTCGGAATCGCCGACCGCACCGAGATCGAGTTCTTCAGCGGCGGCCACGTCATCCACGGCCAGGGCACCTTCGCCTTCCCGCACTGCCGCCTGAACCGGCCGGCGGCGAAGTAATTCGGCAGCAAAGTTCGCTTGCATCCGCGAATGACGAGAGGAGCCCGAATGAACGAATCGGGTACCGGCGCTTGGCGCGAAGCTCCGGGCCCCGGCGACGGACTTGACCGACGGTCACCACTCGCTCAGGATCGCAACGTCACCTCGGGATTCAGGAGGCCGAGCGTCGGACACTGTAGCCCGGACAGGAGGCCAACGCCGACCGATGCTTCCGGCCAACCCACATCTGTCACCGAAGAGGGCGCAGAGAGCAGGCAGGGAAAGACAATGAACAGTCCGTGGCGAAACACGACCTAGACACTCATCACTCATCGTTTGGCGCTGCCAACACTCCAGATCTTTCGCCGTCTCGCGCTATTCTCTGCGTGTTCTGCAGTGAGAAATCGCGGCGCATTGGCGAGCCCAACCCGCGGGGCGAATCAATCTAACGGTAGCCGATTCGCCTCGGCCTCCGTTGCAGGCAGCGGTCGCTTTTGACGCGATTCCGTCTCGCGCGGCAAGGTGCGGTACCAGGCGTCGGCCAGGCGTTCGAGGCGATCGGCAACGTCCTTGTGGTCTGTGGCGACATCCTTGCTTTCGCCGATGTCATTGCCGAGGTGGTACAGAGCGCGTTTGTTTTCTTTTTGCCAGATGTGTAGCTTCCAGTCGCCGTCACGGATGACGAGCGTGCCGGAGGGGGGGCCGCCGCGCTGGCCGATGTGGCTCTCCCAGTACAGCGTGCGTGATTGAATCGTCTTCTTACCGTTCAGAAATGGTACCAGGCTGATGCCTTCGTCAAGCTGATCCTTCAGCGGCAAGCGAGCGCCGGTCAACTCGCCGATTGTCGGCAGGAAGTCGAGCGCCGATGCGACCTGGTGGCATGTTCGGCCTGCGGGAATCGTCCCGGGCAGAGCGGCGATGAACGGCACACGTACGCCTCCCTCCCAGAGCTGCGTCTTGCGGCCTCGCAACACCCCCGCCGTCCCCGCGCTGAACGCCGCGATGAGCACCTCGGGCCCGTTATCGCTGCTGAAGATGATCAGCGTATTGTCCTCGATGCCGAGTTCGGCCAATTTCGCGAGCACTCGGCCAATGTTGTAATCGAGATTTGACACGGAGCCGTAGTAAACCTGCTCCTTGAGCGGGAAGTTTTGGTACATCTCGGCCTGCTTGACTTTCGGGCTCAACGGCTCGTGCGGCGAGTGATACCAGAGGTTCATGTAGAACGGTTGGTCTTGCTTGCCGATGTCGTCGAGGTATTTGAGAACGTGATCCGTCGTGACGTCGGTGGCGTAGCCGGGATAGGTTTTGGCGGGCTGTTCGTTGAGGATGAACTGGGCGTCGTCGTAACGGGCGAATTTGTTCCAGGGGGAGCTGGGTCGGCCCCCCATGCTGCCGAAGAAGTGGTCGATGCCGTGCATGCGCGGCATGCCGGTGTGGGGCGGTTCGCCGAGATGCCATTTGCCGAAGTGGGCAGTGCGATAGCCGACACGCTGCAGCAAGCGCATGAGCGTGACGGCGTCGAGGGGCAGGGGATAGCGTGGCGTCGTCTCCGGCAAGTCGGCGTGATGGATGTTGAACCGCTGCGGATGCTTGCCCGTCATGAACGACGCCCGCGACGGCGTGCACACCGGCGACGTCGTGTAGAACTGGCTGAAGCGCATTCCCTTCTTGGCGAGCTTGTCGAGGTTCGGCGTCTTGATATGCGGATGCCCGTAACAACCGAGATCGCCCCAGCCGAGATCGTCGGCGAGGATGAAGATGATGTTGAGCTTCTTCTTGGCCGGCGCCTGGGCTGGAAGCGACGCAGGAAAACCGAGCATCATAAGTATGCCAACGAGCATGAAACGCAGCATGTCTTGCCTCCACAATCATCGAGGAGAATCCATGATTTTGTGATACATGAAATTGCGTTCGAATTCTCACAAAATCATGAGCACAAACTCATGGGGGAAAAAGAGAAGAGTGAGGTAGACAGAGCGGGCCCGTTCGTCGTCTAATAGATGGGAACAAGTCAGGAGCGAAAACCCATGAGACATATGTGGTTGATTGCCACGTCGGTGGCTGTGGTCTACTTCAGCGTGGCTTTCGGGCAGGAGAATCGTGGTCCATTCAAGGTGACGATCAAGGACGGCCGCGCCGTCATCGGCGAAGCGACGTTGCCCATTGATCCGACGATTCGCATTCAGCCGCAGTACTCAGGACAAAACAGTTTCGGCCTCTCCGTCGAAGGCAAGCGCATCACCTGCTCGCCGCAAGGGAGCATCTGGGGCTCAGTCATGGTGGATGGCGCCATTAGCGATCCGTTCGTAGAGTTCAACTTGGGCGGCCGCATACCGCTACCCAAGCCGTTAGGCCCGACGGCCTCCGGCAAAAAACGCATCGGAACGGAATCGTCGTGGAAACATCATGACATCCACATCACTCAGATAATCGAAGTAGTGCCCAGCAAGCCGTCCGGCAAGAAAACCACTCCCGGGCAAAAACGATTGCTCGATACCTGCCGCATGACGTACATCCTCGAGAACAAGGGGAAAGCCGCCCATAGGGTCGCGTTTAAGGCGAGCATCGACATTCTCATCGTCAATAACGACGGCGCCCTTTACGCGTCGCCAACCACCCATCCGGGGCAGATCCTCAACGGCATCGTGCTGCAGGGCAAGGCATTGCCCGACTGGCTCTGGGTCTTGGAACAGCCGAGCCTCGCCAATCCCGGCTTTGTCGCGACGATGACGCTCAAGCACAGCCGCGGCGAGAACCCGTACAAGATCACGCTGTCGAACCTCGGCATCGTCGCCAACTTCCAGATATGGGATCCACCGGCCGCGGCTGCAGGCGATTCGGCATGCTCTCTTTTCTGGGAGGAGAAGGAACTCAAGCCGGGTCAGAAGCGCGAGTTGGTGTGGGGCTACGGCGGCGGCATCTCGACCAGCCCGGAAGCCGAGGGGCGCGTAAACGTCGGCCTGGCTGGTTCATTCGAACCGGGCAAACTCTTCACGATCGCCGCTCAGGTCGAGGATCCGCTGCCCGATCAAGTGCTGTCGCTTCAGTTGCCCGACGGCATTGAGCGCGTCGAGGGACGGGCGATCCAGCCCGTCGCCCATTCGTCGGAATCTGGCATGGGCATGGTGCTCTGGAAAGCCCGTGTCGTGCGCCCCGGCGATTACGAGATTCGCGTCCAATCCAGCAACGGCAGCGTGCACAGCAAACATGTCCGCATCGAGGCGACGAGATAACCGCTCGCGGCGAAGCACACCTTGCTACGCCGCAAGCGGCGAGAATAGGAGCGCACTCATGGTCCGCGCGATGGCGTTTTTTTCTGTGTTCACGTTCGCAATTGTCGCATCCGCGCAGAATCCGCCGGTCAAGGTCAAATTTCATGAGCCGAAGATCGATATCCGCGAAGGCGGCGACGAGCCGACGGGGCCGATCGACCCGACGGTGCGCGTGCAAATCCAAAACTCCGGCGGCATGGCGTTCGGGCTCAGCGCCGACGGCATTCGCTTGACCTTCGGCACCGAGTCGATCCGCACGATGTTCAAGATCGACGGCAACATGGTCTATCCCAGCGCGCCATTGCCGACGCCACTCCCCGCCAAGACGCCGCAAGGCAAAGCGCGGCACGGATTTTACTCGGCGTACAGTCACGGGTCGCTGCAGATCACGCACGTCGTCGAAGCGGTGCCGACCAAGCCCGCCAAGGCCGGCGAGCCGCGCCGTCTCGACGCCGTGCTCGTTCGCTACATCATCGAGAACAAGGACAACAAGCCGCACATGATCGCCACGCGGGTGCGCATCGATACGCACTGCAACAACGACGGCGCTTTGTTCGCCGCCCCGACGCGTCCCGGCAAGATTCTCGACGGCGTGGAGCTCAAAGGCAAGTCGCTGCCGACGTATGTGCAAATCCTGCAAAATCCCGATCTGAAGAACCCGATCAACATGGGGCATTTCGGCCTGAAGTTCGGCTCCAGCATGGTGGGCCCGGAGCGGTTCGTCTGCACCTACCACGGCGCTGGCGAAAATGGCTGGGAAGTCGACATTCAGAACGCCATGGGCGACTCCGATTGCGTCATGTATTGGAAAGAGCAAACCGTGCAGCCCGGCGGCAAGATCACCATGGCGTATAGCTATGGCAAGGGCCTTGCCTCCACTTCGCAGGGCGACGGCAGAGTCACCCTCGCGTTCGGCGGTTCGTTCGAGCTGGGCAAATTGTTCACCGTCACGGCAAGCATCGACGATCCCGTCAGCAACCAAACGCTGGAACTCGATCTGCCCGCCGGCATTGAGCTGGTCGAAGGCAAACGCGTGCAGCCGGTCGCGTCGCCGGGCCCCGACTTTGGCGCGAGCATGGTCTTATGGAAATGCCGGGTCAAGGAGTTGGGCGAGCACACCCTCCGCATCCGCTCGTCCAATGGCATCACACAGACTCGCACTGTTACCGCGTCGCGACCGTAGGCGCCACGTGCGACCGGCACGCCCCCGGGAGCAGGAGCCACTCGCTCAGATAACTTCTTTGGCAACTCCCTAAACCTGAACCGGCCTGTGGGCCTCGCGCTTTTCGATGAACTTCTTGGCCCGATCGAAATCGCCGACGCGGACCTGGATGCGGATCGGTATCCCCAATAGGCCGACCATGCCGGCTTGCTGCGATCCTTCGATGAACGAGGCGATTCCTTCTTGCTTCAGGGCGTTGCGGATAATCTCGGCCTCCATCGGCGTGGCCACGGAGCAAACCGTGGCGAGATCGTTGGCATCCAACGTTGGCTCGGGTTCTTCCGCGTCTTCCGATTTCGCTTCGGCCGGCGCCTTCGGCCTGATCGTCAGCACCGGGCAGCTCGCGCCGCGCAGAACGGCGTCGGCGACGCTGCCGACGAGCAGGCGGTTCAGGCCCGTCCGCCCGTGAGTCCCGATAACAACCAGATCGCAGGAGCGTTCTCTGGCGCAGGCCAAGATTTTCTCGGCGGCGTTGCCATCGAGGATCTCAAAGGCAATCGCACCTTGAGAATCCGCGGGCACATTTGCGCGCATCTTCGCGATGAGCGCGTCGTCCGGTTCACGCGGCGGCGGTGGGATGGATCCGAACTCGCCCATGACGGCGGGAACCGGCTCGCGCACATACAACAGCGTCAAGGCAGCGCCGTAGTCGCGCGCCAGCGAACAGGCGACGCTGATTGCCGCCTGCGCGCTCGGCGAAAAATCGGTCGGACACAGGATATTCGCGATTCGCAACATGGGGATCCCCCTTTCGTGCTGTGGACAGACAGCCTGGCGAACCGAATACTAGCAATTCACGTGCCTGCTTGCTGCATGGAGTGCGGTGGCTCGACACCGCTTTCTTTTTTTCCTTTGCACGATCCATCTCCGTCAGGTCTTCGGTTTGCTCCACAAAGAAGGAAAGCAGTGTCGAGCGCACCGCACTCCAAAAATGCGCGGATCGGGAACGCGGCATGTGCGGAATTGGTCACTGCCATCCATTTCGCGACAATGATCGGTATTCAGAAAGGGCCAATCGCCATGATGCAATCGCTCTTCCCCGACGACAACCACCTCGGCTTGCTCACCGATCTTTACGAGCTGACAATGGCCGCGGGCTACCACGTCCACGGCATGGCCCAACAGCGTGCGACATTCGAGCTGTGGGTGCGGCATCTGCCGGGCTGTCGGAACTATCTCGTCGCGGCCGGTCTGGAGCAAGCCATCGCGTATCTAACGCACCTGTCGTTTGCTTCTGAGCAGATTGAGTACCTGAGAGACCATCCGGTGTTCCGCGATGTGCCGGGCGATTGGTTCGAGCATCTGGCCGACCTTCGATTCACCGGCGATGCCTGGGCGATACCCGAAGGAACCGTGGTGTTTGCCGGCGAACCGCTCATGCGAATCACGGCGCCGATCGAACAAGCCCAGATCGTTGAGACTTTTCTCATCACGACGTTGACGGTTCAAACGATGATCGCGACGAAGGCCGCTCGCATCTGCTCGGCGGGGCAGGGTCGGCTGGTCTTCGACTTCGGCTCGCGGCGCGCCCACGGACCTCAGGCCGGCTTGCTGGCGGCGCGAGCGGCATTCATCGGCGGGTGTTGCGGCACAAGCAACACGGAGGCTGCTCGACAGCTCGGCATCCCCTCGCTCGGCACGCAGGCCCACGCATGGATCATGGCCTGGGGCGATGAAGCCGAGGCGTTTCGCCGATTCTCCACGCTCTTTCCGCACGCCGCCACACTGCTCATCGACACCTACGACACGGTGCAGGGCGTGCGCAATGCCCTCGCCAGCGGCTCTGCCATGCAAGCGGTTCGGCTCGACAGCGGCGATCTCTTGACGCTCAGCAAAGAAGTGCGGCAGATTCTCGACGCCGCGGGACGATCCGACGTCCGCATCGTCGCGAGTGGCGATCTCAACGAGTACAAGATTCGCGACCTTCTGGCGGCGCAGGCGCCGATCGACAGCTTCGGCGTCGGCACGGAGCTCGTGACGAGCCGCGATGAGCCGACGTTGGGCATGGTGTACAAACTGGTCGAACAGGAAACGCCCGCTGGAAAGGTCGGTTGCTTCAAATCGGCGACGGCGAAGAAGACGTATCCGTTCGCCAAGCAAGTGTTTCGCGAAACCAATAGCGACGGTTTCTTCAGCCGTGACGTGATCGCGCTTGGCGACGAAACATTGCCCGGCGACCCGCTGTTGATTCCGATGATGCAGTCGGGGCGGCTGCTGCGGCCGCTGCCGACGTTGGCGGAAATCCAGACCCGATGCCGCGTGCAGCTTGGCAGGCTTCCGGCGCCGCTGCACTCCTTGGAGCCTGTAGCCGACCCCTATCCGATGGTCCTCTCCGAACGCCTGGAAGGCGAGGCACAACGATTGGTGGCGATGAACACAAGATGACGGCATTTGATTTGCACACGAGGAACGTGGCAGCCGTTCCACGTCGCCCCTGCAATCCGGGAGAAACGACCATGGCATTCACGATTACCAGCCCGGCGTTCGCCGACGGCGCATTGATCCCAAAAGCATACACCGGCGATGGCGCCGATCGCTCGCCGGCCTTGCACTGGTCGGATCCCCCCGCGAACACGAAATGCTTCGCCTTGATCTGCGACGATCCCGATGCGCCGCGCGGCACCTGGGTGCACTGGGTGCTGTTCAATCTCCCAACCGACACGCGCGAACTCCCGGAAGGCGTGCCGACCGACGCCGTTCTCGCGAGTGGCGCCAAGCAGGGCACCAACGATTTCGGCAACATCGGCTACGGAGGGCCCGCACCGCCGAAGGGAAAACCGCATCGCTACTACTTCAAGCTGTATGCGCTCGTTGATCTGCCCGCGGGCGCGAAGAAGCAAGACTTGGTCGCCGCCATGAAGGGGCACATCGTCGCCGAGGCGCAATGGATGGGGAGTTATCAGCGGTGACAGGCGGGCGCCGCGAGCGCGAAACCGTAAGCGCATCTCAGTGATTAAAGCGAAATTCCGCTGACGTCAACAGGGCCCAGGCCAGGTCTTGCAGGGCCGAGAGGCGCTCGGTGCGCCGCGCCAAGAAGCCGGCGACGTCCTTGCGTTCGTCGGCGCTGGGTAAACGTGCGAAGACGCTTAGGTACAATTGGTCGGCGAGCAAGCCCACGTCCTTTTCTTGATTGAGCCGATCGATCAAGCTGCCTGGTCTCGCCGCAAGCCAGTCGCGCAGGATGCCGCCGTTGGTCAGAAAGAGCGTCTGGTCAAGGGAGGCTTCGAAATCTTGATTGAACGCTGGGTCGCCCGGTGCTGAACCGAACATAGCGACGAACGCGGGGACTTGGGCTGACAGCTTGGCATAGATCGCCGCCTCGTTCGGCTTGGCGCCTTGAGCCTTGCGCTCGGCGGCAATCAACCCGGTTGCTTGCATGAGGCTCCAGGCAAACTGCTCGGGCGTCATCGGTTTGAGCGACGCCACGCCAAACGTCTTCGGCTCCGGCTCCTTGCCCTTGGGTAATTCGCTTGATCGTTGATAGGTGTCGCTGAGCACGATGCCGCGAATCAAGGCCTTGGTGTCGTATTTGTTTGCCACCAGGTCGTTGCTGAGCATCTGCAGCAGTTCCGGATGCGAGGGCGGGTTGGCGGGATGATCGTACTCGACCGGTTCCACGATGCCTCGGCCCATCATGAAGGACCAGATGCGATTGGCGGTCGCCCGCGGAAAACGTGCGTTGTCTCTGCCGACGATTTGCTCTGCGAGTTGAGCGCGGCGACTGAACTTCGGGATGCCGCGTTCCCCCTTCGCGACCGGCTTGACGTATTCCTGCCCCTTGTCGAACTTTGGCTCGACGATTGGTTTGCCGTCGGGTATCCGCAGCACCGCAGTGTTCGTGATTTTTGGCACAAACACCGATTGAAACGTCACATCCCCATCCCCCTTCTCGGCCAGGATGGACACTTTGGTGGCCTTGTCCGTGTAGATGTAGCTTCGGCTGAGAAACGCTTGCAGCCCGTAGTAGTAATCTTGCTTGTAGGCGTCGACCAGCGGATGATCGTGGCACTGAGCGCAGTGCAGGTTCATGCCAAGGAAGAGCCGGCTCACGTCCTTGGTGAGCACGTTCGGCTCACCGTCGCGGTCGAGGTAGAACTTGGCGGCTGGGCGGGTCTTCGGATCGCTGCCGTCGGCCGAGAGAATTTCGCGAACGAAATGATCATACGGCTTGTTGGCGGCGAACGACTTGTGCAGAAAGTCGCGCCATTCCGGACGCTTGACGTGCTTGTCGGGCCTGCGGTCCATGAGCAGAACGTCGAATAGGTTCGTCATGTGCCGAGCGAAGCCTTCGCTTGCCAGCAGCTGATCGACTAACTTGACGCGTTTGTCGGGTGACTTGTCGGCCAAAAAGACGCGGGCTTCGTCAACTGAGGGGATCACGCCTGTTAGGTTGAGGTACACACGCCGCAAGAACTCGGCATCGTCGGCTTTCGGCGCGGCGGCCGTCAAACCTTTTTGAATGTGCTCGTCGATTCGCTGGTGAAGCGGGGCTTGTGCCGGCGCGACGCCCGTCAAATTCATGCTGAAACAAACCATCAACGCGATGCGAGAGGGAGACATCGGATACTCCCGGTAGGCAGGAGGGAGGTCAGGAAAAGCAATGAGAAGGGCTACTAGAAGGGTACACGCCGGAAGTCGTCTGTCAAGTGCGGCTGTAGGGTGCGTGAAACGCACCGTCCTGTTGATCGGTGCGTTTCACGCACCCTACCAGCTAGCTTTTTGTCGCGACCGTTAGTTCCTTGAGCCACGACGGCGGGATGTCGCGGTCGACGTCTTCGTCGGCAAAGCGCCAATGATGCAGACCGTCTTCGCCCAAGTGCCAGGAGAAGTACGCTCGGCGATTGTTGACGAGGGTCGGAAAACCGATGCGTCCCTCAAAGTCTACCAGAACCACCAGGCCGAGCTCGCGAAGCTCGGCGCGAGCCCCTTCCAGGCTTTTCTCGAACTTCGCCAGCTCTTCCTTAAGCTCGTAGCGGCGCTGGCGTTGCGGCCAGGTGAGGGAATGCCGTTCGCGATCGAGCTGGTCCGCTTCAGGATTGAGGCGTCCGATCTCACGATGGGACGTCACAATGTCCTGGGCGATGCGTTGCACCAAGGGCAGCATCTTGGCCACGGTCTTTAGGCTCAAAACGACTTCATTTCCTTCGGAGGATTCGGAGGCGTCGTAGGTGGGTTGGCTTCTTGATTCGCTCATGGCAGGCCTCTTGGTTCGCGACCGCCGCTCTTTTCTCGCTCTATGTATATCATACGTCGGAAATCCGTCAGGCGAGCCTGAAATAAACAAGTTTTTCGCGCCGACTTTTCGCCGCGACGCGTGACAAGTTTCACGAACGTCCAGGTTTACCACTGCAACTTACTGCGCGCGAGGCTCTTCGGCCTCCGGCGGGAATTTGCGAACGAGGATGCGGTCGCCGATAAATCGCCCCAGCATGTCGTCGAGGACTAAAAGCGGCCCGACATACCACGGCAAGATCACTTCGCGCTTTCGATTCACAATCAAGTGAACGATGGAATCGACCGCCTGTTCCACGGGCCGAACATAAAACGGTGGCGGCGGCGGAACGGCCCACGGCTTGCCGTCCGGACCCAGGACGTTGTCGCGCAACGGCGTATCGACAAACGCCGGCGAAACCACGCCGACATGCACGCCATCGCGCTCCAATTCCAACGCCATTGCCTCGTAGAGCCCTTGAATGGCAAACTTGCTCGCCCCGTAAATCGAATACGATGGAATCCCCCGTTTGCCGGTTAAACTGCTGACGGCGACGAGAGATCCCTTGGTCTTCTTCACGTGTGGCAGCGCATAATGGGTGGCATAGAGTGTGCCAAAAAAGTTAACGCGCATCACCCGTTCCATGGCGTCGAGGTGCGAACCTTCGAAGTAGGCACGCATCGATAGCCCGGCCGACGCGATCATGATGTCGAGCTTGCCAAAATGGGCGGCCGCCGCGTCAATGGCGGATCGCACCTGATCGGCCTCGGTGACGTCGGCGGGCGTGACGATCGCCGAACCGCCAGCCTGCTCGATTTCGCCGCGGAGAGATTCCAGGGCATCGCAGTTGCGCGATGCAAGGGCAAGCTGAGCGCCGTGCCCCGCTAGGCGCAGCGCCGTCGCCCGCCCGATGCCGGACGACGCGCCGGTGATGAATACGGTCTTGTTTCGCAGCGAATCCATTCAGAAATGATAGGAAGGGTCGCTCGTTTAGCCTCGCCTCGTAGAGGCGGGCGAAGGCGGCGCCATGTCCGCCTGCCTCTACGAGGCTGGGCCAAACGCGGTCGGCCCCGAGTCAAATCCGTATCCTACCTCCCATGCTACTCGAACGCTTTTGCCGATATGTCCGCATCGCCACGCAGGCCGACGAGACCTCGACGACCTATCCAAGCACGCCGGGGCAGCTCGAATTGGGCCGACTGCTTGCCGACGAGCTTCGTGCCATGGGCGTGCGCGACGTCGAGCAGGACAAGCACGGAATCGTCATGGCGACGATCCCCGCGACCCAATCCACGCCGGCGCCGGTCATCGCCTGGATCGCTCATGTCGACACCTCTCCGGAAACCACCGGTCTGGGCGTCAAGCCGCAGGTCCATCGCAACTACGACGGCAACGACATCGTGCTGCCCGGCGATCCGTCCAAAGTTCTCCGCGTTGCCGACAGCCCCGAATTGACGGCGCTCATCGGCAAGACGATCGTCACGACCGACGGCACGACGCTTTTGGGCGCCGACGATAAGGCGGGCATTGCCGTCATCATGACCGCCGCCGCCCACCTGCTGGCCCATCCCGAAGTACCGCATGGCCCTGTCCGCATCTGCTTCACCTGTGATGAAGAGATCGGGCACGGCGTCGATCATCTCGATCTCAACAAGCTCGGCGCCCAGGTCGGCTACACCCTCGACGGCGGCGGCACGGGCGAAATCGACGTCGAAACTTTTTCCGCCGACCTCGCCGTAGTCACCATTACCGGCGTCAACATCCATCCCGCTTTCGCCAAGGGACGCATGATCAATGCCTTGCGCATCGCCGGCGCGTTTCTCGACCGCATGCCCTGGCAAGCTCTGTCTCCCGAAACGACCGAGAATCGCGCAGGTTTCCTGCATCCCTACCGCATCGAAGGCGGCGTCGGCTCGGTCACGTTTAGAATCCTCCTGCGCGACTTTGACACGGGCAAGCTTGCCGAGAAAGCCAAGCTTCTACACAACATCGGCTTTCTGCTCATGGTCGAGCATCCCGGCTCGCAGATCGATGTCACCGTGACGCCACAGTATCGCAATATGGCGGAAGGGTTGGTCAAGGAGCCGCGCGCTGTCGATTTCGCCGAACTCGCGATGCAGCGCGTCGGATTAGAGCCGAAACGCACCATCGTCCGCGGCGGCACCGACGGGTCGCGTCTCACCGAGCTTGGTCTTCCCACGCCGAACCTGTCGTGCGGCGAACACAATCTCCACTCACCCTTGGAATGGACCTGCCTGGAAGAAATGCAAACGGCCGTCGATGTGCTGGTTGAACTGGCGCGGATCTGGGGTAACGCGGACACGGCGCCGCGCACGCAGTAAGCGGCCGATCCCGCTTACTACGTGGGTGGCTCTTTCGTTACGATCCCGATGGATGGCTGTCGGAGAGTTGGTCGCGCATGCCGCGCAAGCGATCGTTGAGCGGCTTGCTCGGCTTGGCGGGAGGCTGCTTGCCGTTGAGTTCGTCGCGCAGTTTCTGCACCGGCGCCATCGAGTCGCGCACCGACTGCTCGCGCTGGAGCCGTTCGCTGTCGGCCTTGACCTCCTCGCGGATGCGCTCGAGGCGCATGCGCTCGCGAGCCAACTCGGCGCGTTCTTTGGACATTTCTATCTCCATCTCGCGAATCGCTTCGTCGAGTTCCTTGTTGCGCTCGCGCAGCGTGGTGACTTCCTTGTTGAGCTTTTCGCGGTCGTCTTCGAGTTGGCGGCGATACTCGTTCAACTCCGCTTCGTAGCGTTCCAGGTCGTCGTTCGACTTCGGCTTGCTGTTGGCCAATGCCTCGTTGTCGCGATCTTTTTCTTCCAGGAGTTTCTTGAGCAACTCGTTCTCCGCTTTCAACGCGGATTCGTCGCCTTGGTGGGATTTATCGCAGAGCAGCTTGTCCTTGATCTCGACTTCTTCGTGCAGCAAGTCAATTTCCGCCCGCAACTCATCCAGCTGACGACCGATGTCGTCGGTGACCGGAGACGCCTGCGCGGACAGGTCGTCAATGTGCGCACGCAGCTCGGCGTTTTCGCTTTCCAGACGTTCGACGTCCTCTTGAAGCGCACGCACGTCCGGATTGGCTTTCCTGCGGAGATCGTCCTGCATTTTCTTCAGGTCGTTCATCATCCGAACCAGCTCGGCCTTCTTCTTGGCCAAGGTTTGCTGTTGTTCTTCGAAAAGAGCGGCGGTTTTGCTTTGCTCGTCGGCCCATTGTTGCTTCATGGTCAAAAACTCCTGTTGCTCGCGCTGCAATTGTTCGAGTCGGCGGGTGTATTCTTGTTGTAAATCACGCACTTGCTCGGCCCCGGGAATCCCGGCATTGATCAGACGATCCGGCGCTTGCGCCGACGTCGCCTCGGCTTGGCAACGTCTCTGAAAGTCCTGCCAACGCTGGTGAATCTCCTCGTCGGCGTCGGCCAGCCGTTTGGCGACTTGATGCTCCATCTTCTGCACGTGCTGCTTGTGGCGCTCGATCTCATCCGCAAGCTGGCGCCGCTCGTCGGCCAGTTCCTCCTCGGCGCCCTCCAGCTCGCGCAAGCGTTGATCGTAAACGCGAATCTTTTCCTTGAGCACGTGCGCCTTGTGGACCCAATCCTGCTCGCCGGGCGATCCGCTCTGAAGACGCTTGCGCAGTCCTAACGCGCGCTCAGCCAGCCGGCGCCGCGATCGCTTCAGTTTCTCGACCTGGATCGGATCGACGCGCTCGCCGCCCGGCGTGAACAAACGCGGCGGCAAGCGAAACTCGAACGCGAACGGGCCGAGATTGACGATGTCGCCGTCGTGCAGCGTGCCGGTCTTCACGGCGTGACCGTTGATCCGCGTGCCCCATCGGCTATTGCAATCGCGGATACGGAAGCCGTCCGCCGAACGGTAGATGATGCAGTGCAGCGTGGAAATCTCGTTCGCTTCCAGGCACAAATCGCTACCCCGCGCTCGGCCGATGGTGGTCACTTCTCGATCGAGGAAGCGCGGCTTGCGATCGCAATGTCCAGCGATGGGGATCAGCGCCGGGTGCTCCAGAAGGGTATCGCGTCGGGAGTGCATGGGGTCCACCGAAGAAACATCAACGTCGATATGGCGAGGGCCCGCGTGGCGCAGGCCGGTTGTAACAACCATAGCTCGCAAAACGGTTGTGAGGGAAATGCCGACGGAAAAAATGTTGCCCGATCAGTGCCTGAAGGGTGAGCGAAGAGGGTTCTGGAACTGCATGCAAATGTTCCACGTGGAACATTGTTCACGTAGCGTATGAAGTTGCTGGGCCGTTGTGTGCCCATCGCTTATCCCCCCGCCATGCGATCCTATCAAAGGAAGGCATCGCGTTTCGGCCCCCGCGGGGCTGCGGACTGTAGCCACGGGTGGAGCGCAGCGAAACCCGTGCGAGCCTCGCAGTCACCGATTTCGGCCCCAGCGGGGCCGCGGATTGTAGCCACGGGTGGAGCGCAGCGAAACCCGTGGAAGCGTTGTTATTCTCCCGAATCTGCCCCGGCAGGGGCAGAGGAACTGTCCTCGCTTACGTTCACTCAATCAAACACGTACTTCTCGTTGAAGTCAACGCCGTGGGCGCGGAGAATGCGCAGGAACTCCGACTTGAAATCTTCCTTCCTGTGATGCTCGGCCTGCCCGGCGATATATTTCTTCACGGCGTCCTCTTGCGACTTGCTGACCGTGAACACGCCGTATCCCTCCTGCCAGGCGAACGCGGCAAGGTTGACGAATGTGTCGTGCACCCATTTGCTGGAGCGCGCCTTGACAGTACGCATGAGGTCCGACACGGATCCGTCGGGACGCCAGCGTAGGTAGAGATGCACATGGTCCTCGACGCCGCCGATGTCGTACAGCACGCCTTTT
>VGZI01000142.1 GCA_016872605.1 Planctomycetota bacterium | reverse complement strand
GGCGAGTTCTTGCTATTCATTAACTTCCGCGTGCCTGCTCCGTCATTGCAGATGATCACGCGATCGTCGAGTCCGGCGCCGAGATTGTCGATGACCAACTGCGGCTCCCCATCCGGTTTGCCATCTACGGTCAACGGCTGCGCGATGAGCAGCTTCCAGCCCGCCATGCTCGCGTGCTTCACGGTCGCCGTCGCCTGGCCGACAATTAATGCCAGTTGCATAAAAACTCACCGCAGAGAACGCAAAGATCGCAGAGAGTTACTCTGGAAAATCTCTGACGATTCGTTTGAGACCTTTGACGAGTTGGAGCACGTTGAAATTGATCAACAGTCCAACGTGTTTTCCTGAGAGTTTCAGGTAGGATATCACCTGTGCCTCGTGAATCCGTTCCAATCTCTCAACGGCTTTCAGCTCGACGATCACCAAATCCTCGACCAATAGGTCCAACCGGTAGCCACAGTCGATCCGCACTCCGCGATAAACGACCGGCAATTCCTTTTGCTTCTCCGCTTTCAGACCCCGGTTCGCCAACTCAAACATCAGACACGCTTCGTAGGCCGACTCCAACAAACCAGGACCGAGTTCCTTGTGCACTTCAATCGCCGCGCCGATAATCAACTCTGTAATCCTGTTCAGTTTCTCCTTCATGGTTTTCTCCCAATTCTCCTCTCAGCGTTCTCCGCGTTCTCCGCGGTGAGTTTTTCACACCACGCGCATCGAGCCCATCGTTGTCGATCGGCGGACGCGCGAGAACGTCAACGGCGTCGTCACGCCTTCGCCAGTCGGCGTTGCGATCGAGAAGCTCAGGTACGCTTCACCGAGGCCCGCTGTGCATGGGCCGTTCTGCACGAAGATTGTCACGTCCATCTCGCGGCCCATCCGCGTGATCGTGTCGACGTTGCGCGAATGGATGATGGCCGTGTGCTTGAAACCGTGCTCGTATTTCTTCGCCAGCGCGATACACGCGTCGACATCGGAACAGCGGATGAACGGCACGAAGGGCATCATTTGCTCGTGGTCGACAAACGGGTGCGACTCGTCGGTTTCGCCGAAGAGCAGTTCGGTCTCCGCCGCGACGCTGACCCCGGCGTGCTTTGCCAGCACGGCGGCGTCCTGGCCGATCAGGTCTTTGTTGACGATCAACTTTCCGCCTTCGCCGGCGACAAACGCGGCTTTCGTGAGCTTCGCGATCTGGTCGGGATTCAGCCGAACCGCTTTCGCTTTCGTCATCGCGTCCATCATTTCGTCGAACACGGAGGCAACAACGAACACTTCCTTCTCGGCAATGCACAGAAGGTTGTTGTCATAAGCGGCGCCGTAGATGATCGAGCGAGCGGCGTTGTCGAGGTCGGCGGTCTCGTCGACGACGACGGGCGGATTGCCCGGCCCGGCGACGATAGCGCGTTTCGGGCTGCGCAATGCGGCGCGTCCGACTGCCGGGCCGCCCGTGACACACAGCATCTTCACGTCGCGATGGTCGAAGATCGCCTGGGCGCTTTCGAGCGTCGGCTTGCCGAGGATGGTCACGAGATTGTCGAGGCCGATCGCCTTGTGAATCGCCTGATTGAAGAGCTGCACGCCGTGGCACGCAACGCGGGCGCCGGATGGATGCGGATTGACGACGATGGTGTTGCCCGCGGCGATCATGCTGATGGCGTTGTTGGCCAGGGTCGGCAGCGAATGCGTGACCGGCGTGATCGCGCCGATGACGCCAAACGGCGCGAACTCTTCGAGTGTCAGGTTGTTCATGCTGCCAAACGCGTTGGTGCGAAGAAACTCGACGCCCGGGGAACGTTCACCCGCGGTGACGAGCTTTTCGACTTTGTGCTTCAGTCGGCCGATCTTGGTCTCTTCCATTTCCTCCAGGCCGAGCATGTTCGCTTGCTCGATGCAGATTTTGCGAATGCAATCGGTTGCCTTCTTGCGGGCGTCGAGGCCAAGCGATTCGAGCTGGCGTTGCGACTTGCTTGCTGCCTTGACGGCGTCGTCGACGCTTTCAAACACGCCCCAGGCCGATGGGGAGGCTCCCGATCCCGGGGGTTCGGAGTACCTCACCCCTGGGCTTCGACTGCCGGTCTTCATGCCGGCAAGGACTTCTTGCACAACGCTGCGGATCAGGTCGTCGGTGACTTGGAGCATGATGTTGTACCTTCCATCCCGCAGCCTGTCGGCTGCGGGCGTTTGAAAGCTGATCACGCCCGCAGCCAACGGGCTGCGGGATTCTCACTTCTTCGCGTCAAAGATCGTTTTGTTTTCCACGTTGACCGTGTCGACGATGCCGATAATGGTCGCGTCGACCGGCATTTTTTCGACTTCCGGGGCCATGCGAGCACTAGAGCCTTGCACAATCAGCACCATTTGGCCTTCGCCGGCCCCAACCGTATCGACACAGACGAACGTTCGACCGGTGCTGACAAGTTTCTTGCGATCGGCCGGATCGACGCGCAAGGGCTCGACGGTGAGCAATTTCGCCCCGACCATGCTGGCGACTTTCTGCGTCGCGACAACGCTGCCGGTGACACGTGCGAGGAACATAAGGGTCTCCAATGTTTACGTTTAGCGCTCGCGTGGCGCCATGCAAGCGCTAAACGCAAGCGGCGATGCAATCCCGCGTTTGCCGGGCGACGATCAACTCTTCGTTGGTGGGCATGATCCACAACTGCACGCGGCTATTCGCGGCATCGATGCGGGCCTCGCCCTTGGCTACGTCGTTCTTGTGCACACTTAGAGAAACACCAAGCCAATCGAGGTCACGGCAGATCGCTTGACGCATCGTCGCCGAGTTCTCGCCGATCCCCCCGGTGAACACAATGGAGTCCGCGCCGCCGAGCAACACGAGGTAGGCGCCGAGGTAGTGCCTAACCGATGCCACGAGTACATCGATCGCGAGTTTCGCATTCGCATCTCCCGTCAGCGCGGCCAGCTCGACATCGCGCAGGTCGTTGCTCTTGCCGCTCAACCCGTCGAGGCCTGAGCGATTGGCGAGATCGTCCAGAATCTCAGGCAGAGTCTTACCGGTCGCCCGCATGATCGCCGGCAGAGCAAACACATCGAAATCGCCGACGCGATTGTTGTGCGGCAATCCGGTCTGCGGACTGAAACCGAGACTATTCGCCTGCGATTTCCCCGCCTTGATGGCGCACAGCGAACTCGAGCCGCCAAGGTGGCACGAGATGATCTTGGCATCCGGGTTGCCGATCAACTGCGTCGCTCGCTCGGCGATGTAACGGTGACTCGCGCCATGAAAGCCCCAGCGTTTGATTCCGTGTTTGTCGGCCCATTCCCTGGGAATCGCGTAATACTTGTTCGCCGGCGGTATCGTCTCGTGAAACCCCGTCTCGAATGCCGCCACCAGCGGAATCTCAGGCACCTCCTTCGCGAGCAAGCGCATCGCCGTCACGTAAGGCGGATTGTGCGCCGGCGCGACATCGTTGTACGCTTCCATCGCTTGCAGCACGGTTTCGTTCACGCGCTGTACACCGGTGATGCCTTTCGCATGGACCGCTTTGAAGCCGATTGCAGCCAGTTCCTTCGGGGTCGCCAGGCACTTTTTGTCGGTCAATTGCTGCAAGCACAGCCGAACGGCAACGGCGTGATCCTTTGCAATGACCGTCGATTCTTCGCGTTGGCCGCCGACTTGGACGAAGCACTTCGACTCCGGCGAGCCGATGCGTTCGACGCTGCCGCGCGCAAGGACGCGCTCATCGCTCATGTCAAACAAGCGATACTTGAAGCTGGTGCTGCCCAGGTTTGCGACGAGGATCTTCATGGTGCGTCGCCCGATCCCAGGGATTCGCTACGCTCATCCCTGGGCTTCCTTGGTTACTTGCCCAAGAACACCGTCATCACGGTTTCTTCCGGGCGTGGAATCACGTGAGCGCTGACGAGTTCGCCATGCTGCTGAGCGGCGGCGGCGCCGGCGTCGACGGCGGCGCGGACCGAGCCGACATCGCCTCGAACAAACGTCGTCACATACGCTCCGCCGATCTGCACCTGACCGGCAATCGTGATGTTAGCCGCTTTCGCCATCGCATCGGTGGCGGCGACAGTCGCGATCAGGCCCTTGGTTTCGACCAGGCCAAGAGCTTCGTTCATCGTTTTTGCCATGAGTAGTCTCCCATAAAGAAAGCTGTCAGCGATAAGCTCTCAGCTTTCAGCCATAGATGAAAATTTCGAGTCGTCAGCTCTTAGCAATTGTTTGCGTTCAGCCAAATCTGGCTGATAGCTACTAGCCGACGGCTGATAGCTTTACCCGACGCTTCCGGCGGGCTTGCCCTTCGGCAATACCGAAGTCACATCCTCGTGCGGGCGCGGGATCACTTGCACGCCGACGACTTCGCCGACGCGTCCGGCTGCCGCAGCGCCGGCGTCAACCGCCGCCTTGACCGCGGCCACGTCGCCGACGACGAACGCCGTCACCAGCCCTGAACCGATCTTCTGCCAGCCGATCAACGTGACGTTGGCGGCCTTCAGCATGGCGTCGCTGGCCTCGATCAGCGCCACCAGCCCCTTGGTCTCAATCATGCCAAGGGCTTCCAAATTCGCTGCCATGAAATACCTCACAGGAAGCCCAGGGGTGAGCGCAGCCAACCCCTGGGATCGGGTTACGTCATTCCAGGGGTTCGCTGCGCTCACCCCTGGGCGTCAAATCACTTGAACAACTCAAACGTCGTCGCTCGCGGATAATTCACCGCGTTGCCTTCATCCGTGTCGATGTGGACCTCCAGCTTGCTCGTCGGATTGAACCGCACCAAGAGATCCTCCAGCACTGCGGAGCAGTCGCTCTTGATCCGCAGGTGCAAACGGTCGCCATCCTTAACGCCATAGTGCTTGCAGTCGGCCGGCCCCATATGAATATGGCGTTCATGGCGAATGACGCCGCGTTCCAGGCGGATCATCCCGGCGGGGCCCATCATCCAGGCGCCAGGAGAATCACGATGATCGCCGCTCTTGCGCACTGGAATGTCAAGCCCCAGCATGATCGAGTCCGTGAACGCCAACTCGATTTGGCTATGGTCCCGGCACGGTCCGAGAATGCGCACGTTCGGAATGATGCGCTGCCTCGGCCCGATCACCGTCACCGTCTCCTCGGCCGCGAAGAATCCGTCCTGGTAGAGCCACTTGAACGGCTTGAGCTGATGCCCTTTGCCGAACAGGCGTTCGAGATCCTCCTGCGTGACATGGGCATGGCGCGCCGAGACGTTGACGACGAGCTTCGGCACACCGTAGACATCACGCTCCGCGTGATGAGTGGCATCACGCGGAGCGTGATGTCTACCGTCCAGTTGCCGACTCAGGGCGTCGCGCACCAGGCGTTCGACGGTGTCTCGATCCAACGTGATCATGAATGAAACTCCTCGGGCTCGCCGGCCACGATCAGCTTCACCTCGGCTCTCGCGATCAAGTCTCGCTGGTCTCCTGCGATTCCTTGGTCGACGATCAGCGTGTCAATCTCGGGCAGTTCGCACAAGA
Source organism: Planctomycetota bacterium (assembly GCA_016872605.1). Classification (GTDB taxonomy): domain Bacteria; phylum Planctomycetota; class Planctomycetia; order Gemmatales; family Gemmataceae; genus SIAQ01. The sequence goes on along the minus strand of VGZI01000142.1, from coordinate 9,686 downwards.
ACGCCAGCGCCTTCTGGCCGATCTTCGTGTGATCGGCCAACACCACAACTTCGTCGGCCGCCCGCATCATGGCCCGCTCCGTTTCGACCAGAAGCAGGTTGCTGTTGAACAGTCCGTGCTCGCTGATGCCGCCGACGCTCATGATCGTCTGATGGACGTTGATCTCCTCAAGCATGCGGATGGTCAACGGACCGAGGGCGACGCCGGTGCGCGGGTACACATAGCCTCCCAACACGACCAGATCCGTCTTTCGACTCGCAGCAAACAGGTTGGCGATCGGCAAACTGTTGGTGACGATCTGCAGCGGCCGATCGACCAACAGCTTGGCCAATTCGAGCGTCGTCGTGCCGCCGTCGATCAGGATCGAATCACCGTCCTGAATCCGAGCGGCGGCCGCTTTCGCAATCTGACGTTTCTCGTCGATTTCGCGCGACGTTCGCTCTTCCAAGGCGGGCATGCCCTGCACATCCCCGCGGAACATTGCTCCGCCGTGCGTTCGTTTGATCAGGCCATGCTGATGCCAATACTCAAGGTCGCGCCGGATGGTCGATTCCGACGCGCTAAGGGTTTTGGCCAGATCAACGAGCGAAACGAAACCGCGCTCATTGACAATATCCAGAACCCTTTGGCGCCTTTCTTCCACTATCATGGTCACATCCTGCCATCTTGTGGATTATTTATGCCACATTTGGTGACATATAATGACTTATTCTGCGCATATTATGCCGCCTAGTCAATAGGAAAAACTGGAAAAAATATCCCAATTTGCTCAAGTTCCGCCATCAGGTTCGGATTTGTTGCATTTCAATGCTATGGTGTGTTTCTGCCTTGGTGCAACGAGTCGGCGTAGAACTATTCAAGATTGACACTTATGAAAAAAAAGTAGGTTGCACGCCCGGATCGCGGTCGGGCGGAAAAGATAGACACAGTGGTGAAGGTGTTCTGATGCGGCAAGAGAGCTGCAAAAAATCTGTCAGGGGGAAAGGGAATTTTTTCGGGAGTTTGCGGATGATTCGGTCGATTCTATCTGTGCGGAAAGCGGGGCCAAGCCGACGCAGATGCCTCGCAGCCGACGAAACACTTGCACGGAAGTGCCCAGCCGATTCGGGCCGACCTTTGCGTCAAAGGTCGCGCGCCGGCTCATGGGTTCGGCACGACTTCGAGGAGTCGCAATGAAGAAATTCGCTTGTCTCTTGGTTGCCCTGCTGGGCCTCTGCTTCACAGCCAATCGCACCGACGCGATCGACTGGGGCAGCGCTCGCTACGGAGGCTACCAGCCCTGGTGGAACATCTTCGCCAAGCGCAACCCGTACATGTCGATCGAAGAAGAGCGCCTGCAGCGCTTCTGGCACGACTATTACGACGCCCTGCGCCGCTACTACGGCATGCTCGACCGCATCGACTGGGTCGCTTACTACAAGAACCACGGCTACCAGATCAACGCCGGCTGCGGTTACGGCCCCGGCGGCGGGTCGAGCCGAATCCAGTTCGCTCCGGTTTTCGTCAGCCCGACGATGCAGTGGGCGGTTCCGAACCAGATGCTCTCCGGCGCTCCGGGCGGCCCCGGCTATCCGCCGCCGCACGCCTTCCCGAACTTCGGTGGCCCCGGCGGTCCGGGCGGCTTCGGCGGGGGCCCCGGCTTCGGTTTCCCTGGCAACTAAACCATTGTTGATCAGGCTTTCTAGCGTGACCGTCATGCTGGAAAGCCTGACCTACAAAAAAAAAACAACGACTCGCTTGTTCCCCCGACAAGCGAGTCGTTTTTTTTCTCACTTCGCTTACGCTTCAGGCTCTGATGGTCATGGCAATTCGACGTTTTCAAACCGGAACGGCAACGTGATCGTGTGCGTGCGCGTACCGATCAGCACAAGTGCGGCCGGCTCCGCCTGGTTCGCATTGGGGGCGAACAACAAGCGGGCCTGACGCGACACGGAATTGTTGGCGATGTTGGTGCTTTCGGACAGCACGGTTCGCGTAAATTTCTCCCCCTTGGCGTCGCGAAGATCGGGGAGATCCGCATCTCCGCCCGAGCCGGTGACACGGACGCCATTGGGTCCGATGACGATGCCGCCACCATTGACAATGACATTGCCGCGGATGACGACCCCGCCACCGCCGTTGACGAAAATCCTGCCGCCGAACGGATTGGGCGTAAGGTTTTCGAGCGCAACTTCCACCTCCACCGCGCCGTTGGGCCGTTTGTTGACGGAGGTGATTCTCAGCCGTCCGCCGTTGGAACCGTCGGCGCTCTTGCCGGCAGCGTCGAGGACGTTGTCAACCTTGGCCAGGACTTCGTTCTGCAGATCCAGTTGCAGGGCCAATTTGCCGGTAAGCTCTTTTAGCACCTTGGCGGCATGTTCGTCCTTGACGCGAATCTGGGCCATGCGTTGATTGGGGATCCAACCGAGATCAAGCGACTGAAGCATCGGATCAAAGATGTCCTTCTTTTTCGAGTCCGCCTTCGGCGCGTCGACGATCATCAGCAGTGCTCGGCCCTGCCCGTCGAACAGCTTGTCGATAATCGCATTGCCGACTACGGAACCGTTCAGCAGCCGTGGCTCGGTGCTGACGATCAACTGAATGGTCATCTCTTTCGCGGCAACGTCACGGCGGATACGCAGTTCGGTTTTGACGGCGCCGGCGTGGCTGACGAACGACTTCTCGGCGCCGCGATTGACCAGGACGATCGGTCCGGCCTGCGCGGGAGCGTTCGGCATTACCGAAGGCAGTCGCTTGATGCCTTTCTTGCCGATGCCTGGAAGCGTGGACGGCGTCATGTTGGGCTGCGGATTCGGATCGGCGCGCTCCATCAAGCCGGCCTGGTCGCACAGTTTTTCGAGCGCGATCCAGAACGGCATCTTTCCTTCTAAGGTGATCTTCTTGTCGGCAAATGGCGTGGCGTCGCCCTGAAACTGCACTGGGTAACCGCTCTTGCTGGCCAGTTCGCTGATCGCCTGCTGCACCGGAACACCGGCAAGGTTGAGCGAAATTTCCTTCGGCGCCAGAATCTGGAAGGTACGAATCTGTTCTTCGAAACGAGCGATGAGGGCGGCGATTCGCTTGGCAGCCTCGGCATCGTTCGTTTTCGCCCGTCGCAGCGCCTCCAAGGCCGGGGCGCCGATCGCCTCGAGTTCTGCGCGAGCCTTCTCGCGTTCGACGAACGAGGTGCTTGCCAATTTGCGCACCAGCGTTTCAATGCGGCCGTCAGCGTTGGTTGCCTGGCCGAATGCCGGCGCCGACAGGACGAATGCGAGAGCGAAGGAGAGGATCGATCGCATGGCCATGAGGAGGTCTCCATTTTTGGCGAGCCGAGCCCCGTAAGGGGCCGGCTGATGATCGCAACGGAACCCGGCCCCTTACGGGGCTCGGCTCGCCGGTTCATCCATTATGCCGATATCGCTGCGAAACGCAAGCGCCTTTTATTTCCGGATCGAAATCAAGATCGGGACGCTCGAATAGTGCACCTTTACCACGAAATTGATCGACACGTTGGCGATGACGCTGATCGGCACGTTCTCGATCGGCGCGGCATTCGGGGCCACCTTGAGCGTGATAAAGCCCTTGCTGCCATTGCCCAGCAGCGTCTTGCTCTTGCCGGGAACGATGGTTACGCCGGGAGGCAGCGGATTACCCATTACCGAGCCAAGGTGTTGCAGGAGCACATCAAGAAAGACGCCCTTGTCGTAGTCGCCACGTCGCTGCACCGTGACCTCGATCTTGATCTCTTCGCCCGGCTTCAGCACGATGGAGTTGGTGCTGACATCGACCTTGAGGATGTCGGACGGCGTCGTGACGGCGACGGTTTGCAGGTTGACGTCGAATTTGCCGCGCCCGCCGCCGGGCAGGTAGATTTCCTGATTCGGCGTGACACCGCGCACCAAAGTCGTTTCCTTGCTGTCGGGCGGCGATTTTTCCCCTCGCCCTTTGGGAGAGGGGCCGGGGGTGAGGGTCGCCGTGCCGACCAACTCGACATTGGCGGCGGCAAGCTCCGCATTGGGCGCCGCCGTCAGCACGATCAGTCCCTGCGTCATCTCGGTGGGGATCGTCAGCGGGCTGGCCGTGATTTCCTTGGGCAGCCCTTTGATCTCGACCTTCACGGGGCCTGTGAAGCCGTTGAGCCGATTGACGTGAACATACCACGACGTGCTCGTGCCGGGGCCGATCATCGCTTTATCGGGATCGCAGCGGAGCGTGAAATCGGGCACGGCCCAGTCGGCGTCAATGTGATAGACGGACGATTCGGAGCCCTTGCTGTTGAGGTCGCGAATGCGCAACACGTAGTCGCCGTCGATCGCCGGAGTGAAGACGAGCGACGCTTCCAAGCCATGCGTTGTGTCGTTGGACGCGACGACGACACCTTTCGGCGTCATGATCTCCAGGATGCCGTGCAGCGACGAGTTAAGCAGCGTCCCGAATCGGCGAGCTTTCAACTCGAACCGAATCGGTCTCCCTTTCTTGGCGTCGAAGACGAAATGATCGATGTCGCGCTTCTTTCCGATACGCCCATTGATGCCCATTGGCAGCGTCACCCGATTCGCTTTGCTCGGTTCGTCGTTCGGCTCCTGCTCGACGAACTGCGGCAACTTGCTGACGATGAACGTCGCAAGGTTGCTTTTTTCCACCTGAGCCGGAAGCGTTAGCGAGGGAATGTCCAACTGAAGCTGCTGCACGCCCAGTCGCTCCGGAATCGACAGCTTGAACTTCTCGCGCACAGATTTCGCTGACCCGATCGGCTCGACGTCGATGGTCGAACCAGGGTTCCCCGCCATCGGGAAGACGTGCGACACGTACGGCTTATTGGTCGCCAGGATCGCATAGACCCAGCGCGGATCGCCGTCGTAGGTCGATTCGCGCACTTGCAGATAATAGGTTCCCGCCTTGGGAATCTTGTAGCTCAACATCGGATCGGCGAAGAAAAAGTGATCGTTGGCCGCCAGCTCTCGGCCATCGGAATCAAAGAGCGACATCATCGGCTTGGCATGCTTCTGGAGATCGTGAATCTTGTCTTGCAATCGGGCGCAGAACATCTCGAAGGTGACGATCTCGCCCTCTTTCGCTTCGAACTTGAAGTAGTCGAGATCCTCAACGACTTCGAGCTTCCCGGCAAGGACGCATGGCAGCTTGATCGCCTGAGCTTGAGCGGTCGTGTTGTTCGCCGTGGATTCAAGGACGACCGGGTCGTCGACGATGACGAGTTGCCCGACCGTCGAGATGCCGAGCGTTGTGGCGATGCGGAACTCGCGAATGCCGAGCGGTGCGTCCTTGGCGACGGTGACTTTCATCTTGACGCTTTTGACGACCGTGTTGGGCACGGGCGGAGGGCTGTTCACGTCGGCGGAAATGCCGGCGCCTTCAAAAAGTGCCTTGTACGCCCCGGCAAAGTTCATTTGCCCTGAGACATCGACCTCCACCGTCGTGCCTCGCTGCAGCGCCACCGGATAGGCGTGCGTGATCATTGGAAACGACGTTTGGGCAGCAACGGGGCCCGCGAGAACCAATACGATGATCAGCGGTTGAAGGGTTTTCATGGGAACGTCCGGGTCATGACGAATTCGTTTCGCGTTCTCGTTGCGCCGTGCGGGCGCTAAACGAAGAATCGAAGAAGGCAGGTGATGTCTTTTTATCGGTTCCATCGCCTGGTCGCAACATTTCTTCGCCGCCGCGCTATTCGACGATGACCGCAAGGGCGGTATAATCGCTTGCATAGACCCGTGAAGCGCAGAGGAGCCAACGAATGTCGCGAGAATTGTGGATCGCCGCAGCGTTAATCGTCGTGGCCATCGTCGGCGTTGCGGTTGTGGCCAATCTGCCTGACTTTCAGAAGAACCAGGAGGCCAAGAAGATCGTGGCCCCGGAGTCCGAACCGGTCGCGCTGCTTCCCAAGAAGGAAGAACCGACCAAGCCCTCCTTGCTGGTGCCGCCGAAGCCGGACACGCCGATTCGCACCATGGAGACATCGCCGATCGATCCCAAGTCGGAGGTTCCCGCAAAGAAAATCGATGAACCGAAAACAGGCGACAAAGCCGATCCCGAGCCCAAGGGTATTGCCAAGATCGACACGGATCCGAAAAAGAACGATCCGGTTGTCGATCCGAAAAAAGAAATCGCCAAGGTCGAGCCGAAGAAAGACAAGACGCCTGAGTCGACAAAACCGGACAGACTGGTTCAGGTGGGGGAAAACCTTGCCAAACTCAATGATCCCGACGGTGAATTCGCGGTCAAAACGATCTATGGCGCGAAGCATGTTCAATTCATCGGCCAAATCAAGACGCTGCGCATCACCGACATCAACGAGCGTTCCACGCTCGATCTTTCCCAACTAGTGGCCGACGAGGTCATTTTCAACGGCAACATTAACAGCGGCTCGAAGGTGATCCTCGGCCAGGCCAAGACGTTGCACCTTCGGGACGTCAATCAATCCATCGTGGATGCCTCGGCCCTCGGTGCTCGCCAGATCGTCGTGGCCGGCTCGGTCAATGCCGGCTCCACCATCAAGCTGCACGCTCCAAAGGGGACAATCGAATTTCTCGGCGAAATCAACGATCGTTCGCAAGTCGAGATTTCGGCCGCGGAGGGGAAAGTCGTCTTCAAGGGCCGAGGCAACTCGGTCGTCAACGGCGGCGTCAAGCTGCTCATCACGGCGCGCGAATTGGAGTTCACCGGGGCGATCAACGGCCCCAACACGGAAGTCGATGTGACACTCACACGCGGCGCCGCCATGAATGTCTGGCGCATCAGCAGCGGCGTTCGCTTCCACTACCGCAAGGCCGACCCGTCCGATCCCGAGCCCCGCATCGACGCCGGGCCGACGGCGGGCGCGGATTTTCGCATGGTCGCGACGCCGAAGAAATAACACGCTCGGCTCGCCAGATCACTTCGCCGGCGCTCTGCGCACGCAGCGGAAGCCGATCGGCTCCGGCGCGAGACATGCATCGCCGAAGCCGGGATAATCGCCGACGCGGTAGGTAGAGCGCAAGGCGTCCGCGTCGGCCTGCCAGGCGCCGCCGCGGCGCACGTAGAGCTTCCCTTCCTTTGGGCCGCGCGGATTCTTGTCGGGGCTTCCCTCGTAGTAGTCCTTCGCATACACGTCGTGGCACCACTCGGACACGTTGCCATGCATGTCGCAAAGGCCCCACGGATTGGGCCGTTTCTGGGCGACGGGATGCGTCGTCTTGCCGGAGTTCTCCGTGAACCAGGCGTGATCGCCGAGCTTCTTCGGATCGTTGCCGAACGAATAGGAAGTGGACGTGCCCGCCCGGCAAGCGTATTCCCACTCCGCTTCCGTCGGCAGGCGATAGCCCTCGGCGTCGAAATCACAAACGCCTTCGTCGTTGTAGCACGGCTTCAGGCCTTCCGCCTTCGATCGGGCGTTGCAAAACCAGACGGCATCCAGCCACTTGACCTGATTGACCGGCAACGTCGGCCCCTTGAAGTTCGACGGGTTCGGCTTCGGATCGTCGGCGCCATGGGCGAGCCGATCCCACTCGCCTTGCGTCGCCTCGGTCTTGTCCATCAGAAATGAATCGATCCAGACGGTGTGCACCGGCTTCTCGTCGTCGCGGCCTTTCTTGTTGCCCATCTCGAATGAGCCAGCCGGGATCACAACCATCTCGATGCCGCTCTTGGTCGTGATCACCGGCGGCGTCTCAACCTTCGCCGCAGGCCGACCGCCGTGGGTGCATCCGATGATCGCAATGAAAAAAGCGCAAAGAATGCAATGAGGAATGAGGAACGAGGAACGAGGAATGCAGAAGTCAACGAGAAAAACCCCGTCTTGCAATTCCTCATTCCTCGTTCCTCGTTCTTCATTCCTCATTGCATTTCTAGTTTCAGCAGCACTCACTCCTTCCTCCCTTCCGGCCGCCGAGCCACAGCCACGACGACCCAGACCGGCTGCTTGCACGATCGGCCGTCGCGCGTGATCGGCGCCCAGCGGTTCTTCTTCTTGGCGTCGGCCACGCAGACGTTCCAGCCCGGCGCTTCGACTCCGGGGAACTCAGGCAACAGCCCCTTCAGGCTCTTGCCCTTGAAACGTGGGCCCTTGGAAAACACCAGGTACTTCTGATCCGGCGACCACGTGACGTGGTACGTCTCGATCGGGTCCTTGCTCTCGACCATGTCGACGATGTTGGTCGCTTTTGGCTCCGGGCCGCTGAAGTCGATGTCGGCGACGCCGGCGCAGTAGTCGCCGTGGCCCCAGGTGACCTTCTTGCCATCGGCGCTGAGGTTGGGCCGACAGCCCGAGAGCTTGAGATCGTAATACTTGTCGCCGTCGGCCTGGATCGCCAGGATGTTGTGGCGGAAGCCCATGCCGGCGTGAACGGTGGCAACGAACCATTTGCCGTCGGCCGACCAGTTGAGCGTATAGAGATGCTCGAGCTTGGTGTTGACGTGCTGCCGGGTTTTCGTCGTCTTGATGTCGTAGATGAACAGCCCCTTGGTCGCGAAGTCGGAGTAGGTGAATTTCTCGAACTCGCCTCTCATGTAAGCGATCTGCTTCCCGTCAGGGCTCCAGCACGGCTCGCGGCCATTCGCCGCCACCTTGACGCGATTGCTCCCGTCGGCGTTCATGTAGTAGATGTTCCGCACCTTGTCCGCGCCTTTGCCCTCGTCGGCGACAAAGCAGATCTTCGTCCCGTCCGGCGACGGCTTCGGATAGAGTTCATCGACATCCTTGGTGTTGGTGAGGTTGACCGGATTCGACCCATCCGCGTTGCAAATGTAAAGCTCCCAGTTGCCGTCGCGGTTGGTCTCGTAGACGATCTTGTGCTGGTAGTCCTTCAGCTCCGTCAGGAGCGTTGGATCGCCGTCGGTTTGTGCGTCTTGGGCGTGGGTTTCGCCCTGCAGCAATGCTGCGGCCGCAAGAGCGAGACCAATAGGAAACGTGAGTAATGTTAGGATGCGCGTCATTATGGCTCTCCGAGATTACCAAGGGTTTGGTTGCATCGCATCGAAAAACTCGACAAAAGATCTGCCAACGCAGTATAGATGGTCGTAGCCCCGTGGTTTTCACGCCAGCGCTCCACGTCTTCGCATGTTCAGGTACTCTTTGACCTGTGGAGCGAGGTTTGGAAACCGTTCAGAGAACTGTTCATCGGACCAAGCCGATCGTCCCTCGGGATCGTGTAGGTACACATACCCGGCGTCGCTGCCGTCGAGCTTCAGCCAAAACATACCGCCGATCAGGTTGTCGCCGATGGCGACAACCGATGGGGCCAGGTTGACTATCATGGTCGCTTGGTTGATATTGTCGCCCCGCTCCGGGCTGGAAAACCCCAAAAAGCCATCGATGACAGTCTCCGGTCCGCACGGCGTCGGCTCCTGGAAGGGACAAAGGCCACTACCAAGGCAGACACCGCCATGGGCTACCAAGAATTCGCGATAGTCCTGCGGAAGTATCACTGAAAACCGTTGCTCGAACGCCGCTACCAACCCCTCCGTTGGTGGATAACACCAGTTCGGCAGGCGAAATCCCAGCTTGTTCAATTTGGCCGCGAATTGATCTGCCATGCTCGCTCCCGACAATCGAGCGCTACGAAATGAAAACAGTCGTCCGGTCGCTAGGCCGTGTGGACAATAGCTGGGAAGCTTTGGATATTTGGGCACTCGCATAAGGCGTGCTGCCAGTACCGCTCTCGGCGTTGATTTCCGTAGACGGCTGTCCAGAGCCATCCGAAAAGGACGTC
>VGZI01000141.1 GCA_016872605.1 Planctomycetota bacterium | reverse complement strand
GAAGTGGACATCCTTCAGCCCTTGTGAGCGTTTGTTGCTCGTCCTTGCTTCTTTTTATTGCTTTTCGGTCGCACTCCAGCCTTGGGCAAACCGAACCGGTACGAGGCTCGTCGTTGTTGTAACGATCGTCGGCATCGTGCTCCGCTTGATGCCTACCGTAACCGCCGAATCGCGAACGGTGTTTTCGACAGAACGAGCTTCATCATGCGACTCACGATAACGATCCTCATCGGCGCCGTTCCGCTTTATGTCTCTACTTTCGCATGCGGTCAGTACGAGTTGCATCAGGCCGTCGAGACCGGCGACGGGGCGCGCATCAAGAAGCTGATTTCCGACAAAGCCGATGTCAATCGCCGCCGCGAGCCGGCGAAGGCGAAGGTCGATCCGAAAAAGCCCATGTTCGAGTTCAAGACGGAAGGCCAGTGGATGGTCTGGTACGCACAGAAAAAGCAGGAAGCTCATCTCGAGTTGCCACTGCATGGAGCGATCTACCTGGAGCGTACGGAGATCGTTCCGCTTCTGCTTGCCGCTGGGGCACGGCCCAATCTCAAGCTAACGATCGGCGGGAAGACCGCACTCCACGTCGCCGCGGAAGGACGCCACGTGCGGGTGGTTGAGACATTAGGAATGCTCATCCAGGCCGGTGGAGATCTCGATTTGGCCGATGACCAGGGATATACCGTGCTGAACCGCCTGATTGATGAGCGTCACGAAGACGGCGTTGCTTTCGTGTTGACCCAAAAAGTCAGCGTCAACGCGCAGGGTTACCTCAAACGGACGCCGCTGCATTGGGCCGCTCAAACGAATCAGCCCAAGCTTGTTCGGCGCCTGATTGATGCCGGCGCCGACCTCAACCTCGGCGACGGCTGGGCGACGCCGCTCGAAGCGGCGCTCTACCGCGGCAATATCGAGATGGCCAACGAACTGATTCGCGCCGGCGCCAAGGCCAACGCTCTCGACAAGACCGGCCAGACACTTCTGCACCACATCATGCATTGGCCGGATACTCAAACCGTTCGATTCGCACTTCGGCACAAGGTGCCGATCGATGCCCAAGACAACGACGGCAACACGGCCTTGCGCCTTGCGTTCAAGAATGTCTGGCGCGAGGACGCCCCATGTCACGCTCGTCCACGCGGCCGACTTGACCAAGAAGAACAAGGCCGGAGAAACCGCGTTGGATGTTGCCCGGAAGCACCATAGCTATCCGGCCGTCCGCATTCTGACGCTGAGGACGAAGCCGGCGCCGCGGGTTGACGCCATGGAGATTCTGCACAAGACCCAATGGCAACGCGAGCAGTTGGTCGATCTGAAGAAGAAGCTGGATCAGGGAATGAAGGTCAATGCGATGAGGCAAAAACCGTTCGTTCATTCGCCGCATTATCAGGACCGGGAATGGCCGATGCAGGCGTATGCCGCATCGATTTGCAACGAGGCGGTGCTCGACATGCTGCTTGCACACGGCGCCGAGGTGGATGCGCGGGCCATCGGTGGTCCGACCGCGCTGGAGGTCGCAGCGGCGCAAGGATCGTGGATCATGGTGCACGCCCTTCTCGATTCCAAGGCCGACGTGAAGAAATCGCCGCTCGCGCTCCCCGACGCGTGCAAGAAGGGCTTCGTAGAAATCGCCCGCCTCTTGCTCAAGGCCGGCGCCGATCCGAATGCCCGTTACGCCGAGTTGCCCCTGGAAACCGCTATCGCCCGAAACGACCTCGATCTACTTGATGTGCTTCTGAGGTTCAGAGCGGATGTCAACGGGACATCGAACAAGGCGAGCAAGCCGATGTTGACGTTGGCGTGGGGAAAGCGCGCCATTGTGGAACGCCTGTTGTCGGAAAAGGCGCTCGACGTGAACGCCGCCACGGGTTCCGGAACCACGGCACTGCACCTGGCGGCTCGCGACGGCGACCTCGACATGGTCCGACGCCTGCTGGATCGCGGCGCCACGGTCAACTCACGAAGCAACAGCGGCACCCCGCTCGACTTTGCTGTAAGCAGCGGACACGACGACGTGGTTCGCCTTTTGAAGTCGCGCGGCGGTGAGTCGGGAGCAAAGTGAGTCCTAACCACAGAGGCACAGAAGACACAAAGAGAAACTGAATAAGTTACTCACACGCTACCAATCCGGTGGGAGACCTACTGAATTGCGTTTCTTTGTGATCCCTGTGCCTCTGTGGTTCGAAATTCGAGTTATGGCAGCTTCGGGGCGCCGCCGCCTGGCAGCGGATTGCCCAGCGCCGGCAGGATTTGCGTCGATTCCGTCTCGAAGATCGGCACGGCGTTCAATTCGCTCGTGTACTCCACGCGAAAGCGAGCATCGCCCGGCTTCAGAGCCTGGCATTCGAAGATGAACTGAATCCTCTCGCCCGGCTGCAGCACATCCACCGTGCCGAACGAGATGATCTGGCCGACGATCTTCTCCGCGGTCTTGCCCTTGGCCTGGAGTGGCTTGAGCAAGTCGGGGGCGATGGCCTTCACGTCGATCATGCGCGCCGGCGCTGAGCCCGTGTTCTCGAGCGTCATTCGGTAGACGACGGTCTTGCCGACTTCGACCGGATCGAGATCGTCGCGCATCTTCATCGAGATGGCGGCGATGCCTTCGATCTGCACGCGGATGAGCTTGTCGGCACGGACGCCCCCGTCGCCGGTGACGAGCGTGTACTTCTCGGCGCCGGCTGCCGCTTTGACACAATCGGCGAACACGTCGAGCGCTACCTCTTCACCCGGCTTGAGGTTGCCTACGAACCAGGTCACCTCACCGGCGTTGTAGGCACCGCCCTTGGTCGACGACTTGTAGACGAGTTCGACCGGCAAGCGATCGCGCACCACGACGCCGGTTTGCTCGGCCTCGCTCTCGTTCTTGACAATGATTTTCCAGTCGGCGGTGCGGCCGACAAAGCGCCGATCCGAGCCGATGACGCGCAGTGATAGGTTGGGCTTCTGCACGTTGACGATTTTCTGCGCCATGGCCTGCAAGCCGGCGCCGACAGCGCGAACGTTGAGCCCGAGGGCCCCGGCCTGACGCGGCGTCAGGGTTAGCGGTATGTCGCGCGATGTGCCCGCCTTCAGGACGCCGTCCAAGGCCGAGCGCAGCGTGTTCTTTTTGTCCTTCACGTCAGCGTGTTCCAGGCCGGCGTCAAACTGCGCAAAGAGCTGAATGTCTTCCAGATCGCCCGTACCCGGGTTGCTCAGGCGGATGACGTAGTTGATCGGCACATCGACGATGCCGGTCGCCGGGCCAATGATCTCCGCCTTCAACTGCGGCGTCGTGACGTTGGTCGTGAATTCCTTCTGATCGTTCTGCCCCTCGGCCGTGCGCATCATGGCGATACTGCGAATCGGGCCGGCCCGTTTGGCGCGGAACGTTGTCTGCACGGTGTGCGTCTGACCCGGAGGCAGCGGCGTGCCGAACGGGAAGACCAACACGCCGTTGCGTGGCTGTTCGGGCGGATTGGAGCTGACGAACTCCATGTTCTCCGGAATCGGCACGCTCAACTCGACCCAGGCGCTTTCGATCCGGCCTTCGTTCCTCGCTGTCGTCGTGAACGTGACATTTTGTTCCAGCGGTGCGAGCGCGGTGCCAGTGTGATTGAGCTTGACGCTCGGCGCCAACCATTCAACCGACGTTTCGCCGGTAATGATCGACACGCCGGCGCCGGTCGGCGTCGTCGGATCGGGCGGACGAATGATCTCGACGCTGACGCGATTGACGCCGGAGGCCGGCTGCACCTGGGCGATGCGCACCTTGCCCAGGCCGTCGAGATCGGTGATCACGATTTGCTCGCGGGCGCGGCTCGGCAATAGGATCGCGTCGGGGCCGTCGAGGATCTTGTAGCGCACGCGGTATTTGTTCAGCGGTTGGCGATCGGTGAAGCGTGCCAGCTTGGTGACGAACTCATGCTCGGTGCCAAATTTGGCGACGGCGCGAGCCGGGAATTCCCAGACGGCGTCGACCCAGCGGATGATGGTCGTTCGCATCCGCTTGTCCCAGTTGTAGATGGCGGGCGCGACAACCTGCACGTGCGTGTCGCCTTCAACGGGGGAGCTGACGACGCACCAGGTTTGCCCGGACCGCAGCATGATGTCATCTGCCCTATTGTTGTTGCCTCGGCTTATGCGCTCTTCGCGGTAGCACGTGTGGCTGACAGCGGTATTGCCATCGATCCAACCGCGGGCGGGCAGGATGCCGCTCTCGTCGACTTCGATGATGTTGCCGTTGGTGACTTTCCATTCGACGCGTCGGCTGCGGCGTGGGTTCTGATCTTTCGAGCCGTCGCGGACGGTTGCGAGCAGCACGACCTGCGAACCGACCTGGCTGGTCATCGTCTGCGGCTCGAGTACGAGCTCGACGGCATGTGGATCGAAGTTGGCGTAATAGCCGGGGCCGATCGGCTTGGCGTGAGTGCGGATGATGTCGCCGGTGGGGAGCCAATAGGGGAAGTAGCTCGGATTCTGTGTGCCGCCGAAGCAACCCGCCGACGCGCCGAGCATGGCCGTCACGACTAAGAGTCCCAGAGATCGCCCCAAGCGAACCATTCGCGCAAACGCTCCCCACGAGATGTAGGTCAGGCTTTCGAGCCTGACAGTCAGGCTGGAAAGCCTGACCTACCAAAACGATGGTTTGCGAAGCTGTATACGCGAACGGTGAAAATCCACAAGCGGAGTTTTGCGGCGATTGTATTTTTTACAATACTTCATTCCTTCCGATAGACTATTCGAAGATTGTTTGCGCAAGCCGACAAGTTCCCGAGGAAAAGACCATGATCATCTGGTGGGCGACTATCCCGGAGGATCGAGTTCTCGACAAAGGCTTTATCGACTGTCCTCGCTGCGAGAAGCGCCAACCGGCCAAGCTTGTAAAACACGTCGAAACATCCTGGTTCATGGTCTTTCCGGTCAGCAGTACCGAAGGCCCTGAGCAGCTTCAGTGTGGGGTCTGTGAGCGGTTTTTCCCGAATAATGGAAGCTGCGCGTTCGGCCACCTGGAACGCGAGCCAGACTGGGAATGTTTCAAATGCGGAAAGCCGATCCCGCACTCCCGGCATGACTGCCCACACTGGGGTTTTCGTCTTACCAACTCGTCGGTACTATGACGCCTCGAGTGTCAGTCGCCAAGATCACCAATGCGGCGTCAGCAAGATGAGCGCGCGGCTGCCCGAGGACTTGCGATTTCCGAGGGAAGCGAAGAACGAAATCGAGATAGAATCCGCGCGGAAAATGCGAACGTACTGGAGAATACTCATGCGAATCGGCATCGTACTAACGATTGGATGCATGATTGCCACACATGCCAGCGCTCAGAACGCCAAACCCATCACGAACTCCATCGGCATGAAGCTCGTCCGCATCGACGCAGGCGGGTTCATTATGGGGACGGGCGACGGCCCGCCCAAGGCGCGGGCCGAATTCAACGAGCGCGACTACGATGAAGCGCCGGCTCACCGCGTCAAAATCAGCAAGCCGTTCTACCTCGGTATTCACGAAGTCACTAACGCCGAGTATGAGCAATTCGACCCCAAGCACAAAGCGCTGCGAGGCAAACGCGGCAGTTCCAAGGGAGACGATCATCCCGTTGTCTACGTCACGTGGCACGACGCCGTCGCGTTCTGCCAATGGCTGTCGAAAAAGGAAGGCAAACCTTACCGTCTGCCAACTGAAGCGGAATGGGAGTACGCCTGCCGAGCCGGGACGACGACGAAGTTTCACACCGGCGATGAGTTGAGCGCCGATGCCGCCAACTTCGGGCGCTTGCTGGAGACGAAACCGCGCGCCGTGGGCAGTTACAAACCGAATGCCTGGGGGCTGTACGACATGCATGGCAACGTCGCCGAATGGTGTCACGATTGGTATGGCTCGTACGAAGCCGGCGAGCAAACCGATCCCGTCGGGCGCGCCGAGGGTTATGCGCGCAGCGTGCGTGGCTGGAGTTTCTTGCGCACGAATCTCGATGCGACGCGCTACTGCCGATCGGCCAATCGTTCCGGGCTGTTGCCGGACGACGCCAACGCATACACCGGTTTTCGCGTCGTGCAAGGTGAGATGCCGAAGACCAAGCCGCTGCCGGCGTCGATGTCGGCGTATCAACAAAATGTCAAACACGGACCGCCGTTGCCGTCGGTCAAGATCGACAAGCCGTTCTTCGTAGACTACGTCAAGCAAAAAAAGAACCCGACGATTCCGAAAGACACCTGGGGGCCGATCTACAGTCATCACAATCACTACTCGGCCGTATGCGTCTGTCCGAACGGCGATGTGCTGGCGTGCTGGTACACATGCGTGAGCGAATCGGGACGCGAACTGGCGCAAGCGTGCAGTCGCCTTCGTGCCGGATCGGACAAGTGGGACGAAGCGTGCCTGTTCTTCACCGTGCCGGACATCAATTGCCATGCTCCGGTGTTGTTAAGCGACGGCAAGCGGATCTTCCATTTCTGCACGCAATCGCTGTTCGGCTGGGACAACGCGTCCAACATCGTCCGCTGGTCCGACGACAACGGCGTCACTTGGTCGCATCCGAAGATCATGCTGACGCGCGATGATCCGCAGCGCCTGAGCCAGCCGTGCTCCGCATTCCAGGCGAAGGACGGCACACTGGTGCTTGCATGTGACGGCGATAACCACATCGATGAACGTCTCATGATCTCTAAGAATCGCGGCGAAACATGGACCGTCGCAAAAGGCGACATGTGCAAAGCACTCGGGGGAAAGTACGCCATCCATCCCGCCGTTGTGCCGACAGCCGACGGCACGATCCTCTCCTTTCTGCGAGGTCCGCATCCCATGCCGGTCGCCATCTCGAAAGACTACGGCGAGACCTGGGAAGTCAAGACCACGCCATTCCCCGGCATCGGCACCGGCCAAAAAATCGCCGCCATGCGTTTGGCCAGCGGCGCAATATTGATGTGCTCGCAAGACAACAAGAAAACGATCGTCGAAGGCGGCGGCACCTATGCGGCGCTGTCGGATGACGACGGCAAGACCTGGAAGCACATCCGCAAGGTTGATGGGGTTGGCGGCTACATGTCCGTCGCGCAGGGCCCGACCGGCATCATTCACCTCTTCGGTTCACGCATGGGCTGTGCGTCGTTCAACGAGGCGTGGCTACGCGAGGGGAAGGCGGTCGCGATTCCCGGAAGGTAACATTCGTTCCACCTGCCGCGTCCTGTCGCTCGCTCGGCGGTTTCGCGCGATTCGCTGCACGAAACCGCCGAGCGAGCGACGCCACGATGGTCTGGCAAATGACGTCGCGTCCGAAGATGC
This sequence comes from Planctomycetota bacterium, assembly GCA_016872605.1. GTDB lineage: Bacteria > Planctomycetota > Planctomycetia > Gemmatales > Gemmataceae > SIAQ01. Next base: position 7,997 of record VGZI01000141.1, on the reverse strand, counting down.
GATTGAACCTCCTTCGCATCGCGATACACTGAACCTCACGACCCGCCTGAAGACCTCTTTTTAGAAAGCACCCGCCGATGGACGCGACGCTACTTGAGCAACTTGAGAACATCGTCAACACCGCTGGCCCGGCCGCAGCGATCGACCAATTGATCAGCGATCTAAGGGCGCGCAAGGACTACGCGGGCTTGTTCTACGCCATGCTCATGAAAAAGCGCTTTGAGCTGGGCGTTTCGCCGATTGCTACCGGATCGAATCAGGACCTGCCGGCTTCCGTCCATGCCGCATTCGAGGATGGCATCGCCGACGCTGCTCGAACCGTGGGCAATCTGTATCTCCAGGAGGGGCAGATACCGCAGGCGTGGGGTTACTTTCGTATGCTCGGCGAGACGGGGCCGATTGCCGAGGCGCTCGGCAATCTCGAACTGAACGACGACATGGACGTGCAGTCGATCATCGATATCGCGTTTCACCAAGGCGTGTCGCCGATCAAGGGCTTCGACTGGGTACTGAGCCGATTCGGCATTTGCAGCGCGATCACGGTGATGGGGGGCGACTTGCCGATCACGCCGGAAGCGCGGGCGTCTTGCACCAAAACGCTGATTCGCACGCTGCACCGCGAGCTCGTCGAACGGCTTCGTTCCGAGATTCAACGCGTGCAGAACTTCGAACCGACCGGCGCCGCGATACGCGAACTGGTGGAAGGGCGCGACTGGTTGTTTTCGGAGGATTATTATCACATCGATTTGTCGCACCTTAACTCGGTCGTGCAGATGGCGACGCAGTTGGACAATTGCGAGGAGTTGAAGCTGGCTCGCGATCTGTGCCAATACGGGATGCGTCTGTCGCCGCGGTTTCGCTATCAGTCTGAGCCGCCGTTCGAAGATCAGTATGCCGACTATGATCGCTACCTGGCGATTTTGTCCGGCGAAGACGTCGAGGGGGGCCTGGCGCATTTTCGGGCCAAAGTGGACGCGAATCCGCCCGCGACCATGGGAACGTTTCCGACTGAAATCTACATCAATCTGTTGATGCGTTTGGGCCGCGAAGGCGAGGCGCTTGAGGCGTTGCAAAAGTACATCGCGCCCTTGGGCGAGATTCGGCTATCGTGTCCGAATTTGGTGGAACTCGTGCAGAAAACGAAGCGCTACGATGTGCTGGCGGATGTGGCGAAGTCGCAGGGTAATGCGGTAAACTTCCTGGCCGGCCTGATCGCAGCCCGACCCGGGGAGCGTCCCAACCCCGCGCCGGCCGCCGCCAAGTCATCGCGGGCGCCGAGCCGAAACGGTACGCGGACGAAACGCCGGGCGAAATCGAAGCCGGCCCGCGTCAAGCGACCCGCCAAGCCCACGCGCAAACCCGCTCCGGCACGCAAAAAAGCCCGCCGCAAATGATCGCCGGCGCCGGAGCTCTTGCGCTGGAGAATTGCAGATGCCCCGACTCGCTTGTCTGCTGACTTTTGCATGGGCCGCGCTCGCGCTCACCCATCTTCCCGCTCAGGAAAAAGCCCAACCCAAATTCGTCCTCGCCTGGGGCAAGAAAGGCGACAAGCCAGGCGAGTTTCATTCGCCCATCGGCATTGCGATCAGCAAAAAGGACGAGATCTTCGTCACCGACCTCAACAACGCCCGCGTTCAGAAATTCGATGCCGATGGCAAGCATCTCGGTGGTTTCGAACTTCCGCGCGACGACCCGAAACGCAAGTCGTCGCAAGCCGGCGGCATCGCCATCGACGATCAAGGGTTGATCTACCTGTCCTACATGGCGCAACACAAGATAGGAGTTTACACCGATACGGGAAAACTCGTGCGCGAATGGGGAAAAAAGGAACAGCCGGCGGCGAATTTCATCAGCCCGGCGGCATCGTCCTGGCGTCCGATGAGTTCCTCTTTGTCTGCGACCAGTGCAACCATCGCATCCAAAAATTTACGACCGACGACAAGTTCGTCGCCACGTGGGGCAAGTATGGCAGCAAGCCCGGTGAGTTCGGCGCTCCCGAACACACAGGCTCACGCTTTGCCGGACCACATTTCGTGGCACGCGACAGCACGGGCCGATTCTACACCACCGAGGGCGTCGCCGGCCGCGTCCAGTAATTCTCGCCCGACGGCAAATCGCTGGCCACCTGGGGAAGCATGTCAACCGATCCCGGCGGGTTCGGCAACAAAAAGTTTCCCTACTCCAAGTTTCCCTTCGGCCCTGTCGCCATCACCGTCGACAAGTATGATCGCGTCCTGGTCAGCAGCCTGAACGACCGCGTGCAGTTCTTCACCACCGACGGCAAGTTCCTCTTCGGCATCGCCGGCAGCGGCAACATGCCGGGACAACTCGCTCGCCCCCACGGCATGGCGTTCGACAGCAAAGGCTTCCTTTACGTCGCCGACGCCGGGAATCAACGCATCCAGAAATTTGCCGTGCCATCGCCGTAGGTCCCCTCTTCCGCTTTCGGGTTCGCGCTCGCACGGCGCCTTGCGAACGCGAAGCCGCAAGCGGAATAAACGCCGATCGGTGAGTTTTTGTTGACGCCGACCATCCGCTCGCTTAGCATCACCGTGTCACCGCCCCCACCCTCATTGGACCCATCCCATGAAAACGTGCCTGTCCGTACTCGCCCTTCTGTTCCTTGCCGGCGGCGCTCTGGGCCAAGACAACCGGCAGATCGCCTTGAAGAAGGGCGACCGCATCCTCTTCTTCGGCGATTCGCTCACGCAACTCGGCGGACAGGACGCTCCGAAGCAGCACGTCTCCAAGGGGTACGTGAAAATCGTCCAGGAAACGCTCGACAAGACGCATCCCGACCTTGGCGTCAAGGTCGATTGGGTCGCGACCGGCGGCCACACCGTGCCACAACTGCTCGCGCGGTTTGAGAAGGACGTGCTGCCGAAGAAGCCGACCATTATCGTTATCCAGATCGGCTGCAACGACGCCCGTCGCCTCGATAAAGATGTCTTTCGCAAAAGCCTCGAGGATCTGATCGACCGGATTCAGCTTCACAAAATCCAGGTTGTCCAATGCACGCTCACCAGCGTCGGCGAAAAACACGACGGCACCAACAAAGACGACCCGAAACTCGAAGAGTTCGCCGCCATCCAGCGCGACATCATCAAGGCCAGGAACCTTCCCTACAACGACCTGCGCAAGGCGTTCGTCGAGCATTGGAAGAAAAACAATCCGGACAACAAGTACAGCGGCATCCTCACTTACGACGGCAACCACTGGAACCAGGTCGGCATGCAGTTCGTCGCCGAGCAGATGCTGAAACGGTTCCGGTAACCGCCTGGAAACCCAGGGGTGAGGGTGCTCCCAAACCTCTGGGAATCGGAGTACCTCATCCCAGGGCTTCCCATGCATCGCATTTTCTTGGCGTTCAGCGCAATCCCCTTTGCCCTAGCCTGCGCCCCCGACGCTCCCAAGACCGGCCCCGCGACGGAGAAACGCTTTCCGCCGCTCAAGCTGCCGCCCGGCTTCAAAGCAACGCTCTTCGCCTGTGATCCGCTTGTCGAATACCCCTCGGTCATCGCCATCGGGCGGAAACCGGGCGCCATCTTCGTCGCCATCGATTACATGACCGGCCTCGGTTCCGACGGCAAAGTCAAAAGCGAGATCCGCCTCGTCGAGGACACCGACGGGGACGGCTATGCCGACAAGGCGACCGTCATCGCCACGGGATTCAACTCGATTCAGGGGTTGGCGTATCATGATGACACGCTCTTCGTCATGCATGCGCCGTACCTCACAACGCTGCGCATTCCCTCACCTCCGATCCCTCTCCCGAAGGGCGAGGGGAGAAAAGACATCCTCACCGGCCTAGGCCTGAAGCCCGAAGAAAATCCGTCGCGGCTGCACTGCGCCAACGGTGTCGTCGTCGGCCATGATGGCTGGCTCTATCTGGCGATGGGCGACAATGGCATCAACGTCCTGCGCCCCGAGGGTGATCGGCTCATCCACAACGGCGGCTGCATCCTGCGCTGCCGACCCGATGGCCGCGACTTGCACATCTTCTCCACCGGCCTGCGCAACATCTACGACATCGCTCTCGATGCCGACCTCAACGTCTTCACGCGCGACAACGAAAACGACGGCGGCACCTACATGATCCGGGTGCTGCACAGCTTCTTCGGCGCCGACCACGGCTACCCCTACGACTACGAGGAACGCCCCGGTCATGCCATGAAACCGATCGGCGATTTTGGCCTCGGGTCGTCAGCGGGCGGCGTCTGCTACCTCGAAACGCAGTTTCCCAAGGAATACCGCGGCAACCTCTTCTTCTGCGAGTGGGGCAAGTCGGTCGTGCGCTATGACCTGAAACGCTCCGGCAGCGGCTTTGAGCCCGTCAAGGAAATCGAGTTTGCGTCGGGCGACCCAAAGGACAGCTACCCGTTCAAGCCGACCGACATCGTCGTGCAGCGCGACGGAACCATAATGGTCGCCGACTACGCCGACGGCCAGCGGCCCAAACGTGGACGAGGCCGCATCTATCGCATTGAGTATGTCGGGCCGCACGCCAAGGATGACAGGAAGTCGGCCGGCTACCTCGATCGCTGCGACTTCCAGGCGGATTTGGAGAAACGCGGCCGACAAGCGATCCTTGATGCCGACAAGGGGCTCGATGCGGAAATGCGGCTTCATCTCATCTGGGCGCTGGCTCGAACGGAGGGCGCGAAGGCAGTCGACGGCTTGTTGCGCCGCGCCAAAGACGATGCTGATCCGCGCGTCTGCGTTCAGGCGATCCGGGCCATCGCTGACCTGACCGATCCGGTGTTGGTCAAACACAAGCTCGACGCCGGTCGAGGCGACATTGCCATCGCCAAGACTCTGGCGGCGCTGAAAAATCGCGACGATCCGCGCGTTTTGTTGGAGATCGTCATCGCCTTGGGCCGACTGCGCTGGGAGGGCGCTCCCAACTGGGTACGCGACAACCTCGGCAAACCCGACGCGGTTCTGGCGCATGCAGCCATGCACACGCTGCGCCGCGCCGACAACTGGCCTGCCGTGCTGAAGCTACTCGATGCGCCCGATAGCACCCCCATTCGCGATGTCGCCCTGCACGCCGTTGTCGATCAGCTTAACACGACCGTGATTGATGGATTGATCGATCGGCTCAAGAACGCCAAGGAGCCGTTGCATCGGCGTCAGTATGCAGAGGCGCTGACGCGCGTCTACAAGAAACCCGGCGCGTGGAAATACTGGGGCTATCGACCAGGCCCGCGGCCGGCAAACACCGAAGCCTGGGAACGCACGGACGCGATCGAACTCGCCTTGGATCAGTTTCTGAGTGACAGCGCTAAATCGCAACGAACCATCGTCCTGAAACAGATGCTACGTGAAAAAGTTCCCGTGCGCGCGGCGCGGCTGGGCGCTTGGCTCGAGAATGACCACGACCCGGAGCGTGCGAGAACCGTTATTGCCGCATTGGCCCAGCACTCCGACGGGCTTCGTTATCTTGAGCCGATCGTGTTTGACAAAAAGCACAGCGTCGCGAACCGGCTGCAGGCCCTAACGTTGTTGCCCAAGAGCACAAATCTGATCGCCGTCGCGGACAAGCTCGAAGACGGCCCCGTGTTGGCGGAGGTGATGCGCCGCGCGGGTAAACCACTCGAGAAGAAAGGGCCCGGTGGATCGGGGCGCGACGCGCCTGCCAGCTTCTTCGCCAGGCGGCTTGAGTCATCCGACCCCGAAGTGCGTGCAGCCGCGATCGAGGGGCTCGGCGACCTGCAAGCCAAGGAGGGGCATGAGGCGGCGCTCCGTCTGCTAAAGGATGGCGACGTGCGTGTGCGCCGCGCCGCCGCGGCGGCAGCCGGGAAACTGGGCGCCAAAAATGCCGGCGATTTGTTGCTCAAGCTACTTGACGAGAGCGATCCACAACTTCGCGGCCATTGTTTCGATTCCTTGGCGGCGCTGCGTGATGCGCGGGCTATCCCGCGTGCCGTCGCCGCCTTGCAGCAACGCGACGTCGATATCAGGGCACTGGATTACTTGTTCGTTCAGGGAGGACCAGGCCAGATCGGCGCCGTTGTCGCCTTCGCCAAGCAAAACCCGGCAAGCGACGTCGCGCCTCACGTCGTCGGTGTCCTTCTCAACTGGCGCGATTCGCTGCCGCTTAAGAAAGGAGATCGCGATGCCATCGAAAACGCCATCGCCATCGTGCATGGCGACACGGGCGTGTTCGGACGCTGGTTTGTTCATGACGGCGTTTCCGTGCAGAAGTTGGCGAAGGTCGTGGAAGAACTGGACGCCGAGCGCATCCGAGGATGGAGTTGGACGTCCACCAGCGGCGCCGAATCACGCTTGCGCCTGACATCGGCGGACTTCGCCAAGAAAGACACCGTCTGGCTTGCCGCAACCGAACTCTTCGTGCCGGTGGATTTGCCCGTGGAGTTTCTGGCGTCGAGTCGCGGCAGCTTGCAGGTCTGGGTGAACGGCAAGCCCGCCTATCGCCGAGATCAGACGCGCAAGTTCGAGTTGGATTCGGATCGTTTCTCCGCCACGCTGGTCAAGGGCATGAACCGCGTGCTCGTCGCTACGGGTTCGGGAAACGGCGACGTCGAATTTCATCTTCGCTTCCGCCGCAAGAGCAACAAAGCAGCCCATGAAAAACTCACGCAAGCCGCCTTGTCTCGCACGGGCAACGCCGAGCGTGGTCGCAAAATGTTCTTCGACAAGGAAAAATCGCAGTGCCTGAAATGTCATCAATTGGGCAACCAAGGCGAACGTATCGGTCCGGACCTCAGCGGCGTCGGCGCCCGTTTCTCGCGCGTCTATCTGATCGAATCGATTCTCGATCCGAGCCGCGCGATCGCGCCGAGTTTCGGAACGATCGTCGTTACGCTGAAAAATGGGAAGATCCTGAACGGGGTCAAAGTCGCGGAGGATGAACAGAGCATAACCTTGGCGGATAATCAGGGCCAAAAGTCCACCATCGCCAAGCGCGACATCGATGAACAGAGCGTCTCCGCCGTCAGCACAATGCCAGAGGGGCTTGAGGCGAAGCTGACGGAAGACGAGTTCGTCGACTTGATCGCATTCCTTCAGAGCCAGGACGGCAGAAAAGTCGCTGTCAAGCGCGGCGAGTAATCAAGCGATTCCAGACGCGTCTCATGCGGCTGGCAAGGCGTGCGTCGGCCGTGCGAAACTCACGGTGATCGGAGCGACCTTTTCGGCAAAGTCATTCAAAAACGTGCGCATCCGGTACTTGTGACGCTTGACCTACCTCCGAACGAACGCATGCAAGGCCAAAAGGAGGGCAGACCGCAGGGCCGTCATCTCTGTCGCGTTCCCGCCAACCACGCATCACGCGGACGCGCTCCCGGGTCGGAATGTATCGGCGTCAATCTCCCAACTTCGCTTCGCCGCCGCAAACTGCATTCAGAAATTCGATTCTGCCCTGAGTAATTCCTTGCTCACTGTTGACAAGCGGGATACAATAGGATAGAAGGAAAATTGGCAATTCCCGCACACGATTTCCCTGAAGGAGAGATCCATGCGCTACGAAATGGCTCCGGATTCGGTAGTCGCACCGGAAGCTGAAATCAGCGAACGAGCGAGTTTCATTCGCCGCACCTATGCCCACCTTGCCGGCGCTATTCTGGCGTTCATCGGCATCGAGCTGGCGATCTTCAAGGTGCTGGCGCCAGTCATCAACCTCGACAACATGATGATGGCTTACTTCACGACGCCGTGGAGCCAGCTGATCATGTTAGTGGCGTTCATCGGCGTCGGCTACCTGGCGCGCTATTGGGCCAACAGCGGCGTCAGTGCCGAGTTGCAGTATTTGGGCTTGGCGCTGTACGTCGTGATTGAGGCAATCCTGTTCGTGCCGATCTTATACATCGCCTCCTATCTCGCCGAACGGGCTGGCGACCAGAGCGGCATGATCTTCTGGCAGGCGGGCATCCTGACGATGAGCTTGTTTGCCGGTTTGACGGCGGCAGTGTTCATCACCGGAAAAGACTTTTCGTTCCTTGGACCGATTTTGGCCATCGCGGCGTTCATCATGC
>VGZI01000140.1 GCA_016872605.1 Planctomycetota bacterium | reverse complement strand
GGAGCTCGAACACCTTCGACTCGAGTTCGAGGAAGCCAAAGCGCGTAGCGACTATGCGCGAGCCAGTGAATTGCAGTACGGCAAGATACCGGCGCTTGAGCGCAAGCTGCACGAAATGGAGACGAAACAGCCGAAATCCAAAGACGGCGAACGCCTAACCAAGGACGAGGTCGACGAATCGGACATTGCCAAGGTCATCAGCCGTTGGACCGGCGTTCCCGTGGAAAAACTGCTCGAAGGTGAGATTCAAAAGCTCTTGCATCTGGGAGACGAGTTGCACAAGCGCGTGATCGGTCAAGACGAAGCGGTAACGGCGGTCGCCGAGGCGGTCATTCGCGCCCGCAGCGGCCTGAAGGATCCGCAACGCCCCATCGGCTCGTTCATCTTCCTGGGGCCGACAGGCGTTGGCAAAACCGAGCTGGCCCGAGCGCTGGCCGAGTTCCTCTTCGACGACGAGAAGGCGATGATCCGCATCGACATGTCGGAGTATCAAGAGAAGCACACGGTGTCGCGCCTTGTCGGCGCGCCGCCGGGGTACATCGGCTTCGACGAAGGGGGGCAGCTCACCGAAGCCGTCCGCCGTCGGCCTTATTCCGTGATCCTCTTCGACGAGATCGAGAAGGCGCATCTGGACGTCTTCAATGTCCTCCTGCAAATCCTCGACGATGGCCGACTGACTGATGGCCAGGGGCGCACCGTCGATTTCAAGAATACCATCGTCATCATGACCAGCAACATCGGCAGCCAGCGCATCCTGAACTACCAGGGCGCGTTTGACGGGGCCGGATACGGTGCCATGAAGGACGCGGTGCTCGACGAGATGCGGCATCACTTTCGGCCTGAGTTTCTCAACCGCGTCGATGAGTTGATCGTCTTCCACGCGCTCACGGAAGCCCATTTGAAGGACGTGGTGCTGATCCAACTGCGGCGCTTACAAGAGCGCCTGGCCGACCGCAAGATCACGCTGGAGTTGACCGACGCCGCCAAGACGCATCTGGTTCGTGTCGGCTACGATCCGCACTACGGCGCCCGGCCGCTGAAGAGGGCGATCCAGAAGGAAGTGGAGAACGCTTTGGGCCGACAGATTCTGGAAGGCACGATCGCGGACGGCCAAAAGGTGATCGCCGACTTCGACACGAAAGAGGGCCGCATGGTGTTTCATGCCGAGTGAAATCGTCTCCGGTTGGCGCGACCCACGCGTATGATAAACTGTACGTTTTCGCCCAACCGCGAGGTGTCACCATGGGAAGCCCGTTTCCCGGCATCTCATCGCTTTCAATCGGAAGGTCGGCATGATCAAGATTTGGCTCCTGTTTCAGGAAGCTCTGACCTATGTGGAGCCCGATCCCGCTGCGCTTGCCGAATCGGGTGTGGATCGCGACCGATATCTATGGTGGCATCGCCATTTCGTCACAATGGCTCGAATCTTCGGCACGCTCGCCTTGGTCTTGGCGTTGGTCTGGGTGGTGCTCGCGCTAACCCTTGAGCCTGAGGGGGGCCGACCGCCGCCGCCCGGGGCGATGATTTTCGCATTGCTTCTGGCTCCGCCACTGGCATTTCTGCTGGGCAGTCTTTACGGGGCGGTTTTGACAATTCTGATCGCTCCGTCGGATTTCCTATTGGGCCCGCTCGGCCGAAAGTGGATGGGACTGGTCGGCACAAGCAACATCTACCTGGCAAAGGTCGTCTGCTTTATCGTGTTGGCGGGCATGACCTGGGCCGTCACTGGTATGACGATCGGCGGGATCGTCCACGCGTCAAGAACTCCGGACCAGATGCCGGCCCAAAAGTAACGCCTTGAAAAAGCCGACGTAATTCGCCTCAACGCAACGGACAACTCCGCCCGCGTCTAGGACGCGGGGCTAAACAATCGTCGGGTTCTCCGATATGATTTGCTTACCGAATCCGACCTCCCACCATGCGGGCTTTCCATGTTTTGGCAACTGCTCAAGCGAATGATCTTCGAGACCGACAAGCGGCTCCTCTGGAACCTCATCTGGAACATGGGCTTCAAGGGCATGCTCTCGGTCGAAAAGCACAAGCGGCGCCTCCGCGCCGGCAAAGTGTTTCCACCGTTCCTGTATGTCTCCGTCATCAATAGCTGCAATCTGCGTTGTCAGGGCTGCTGGGTCGATGTGGCCGAGAAGATGGAGGCGATGGCGCCGGAGACCTTTCACAACATGGTTCACGAAGCCCAGGAGATGGGCAATGTCTTCTTCGGCATCGTCGGAGGCGAACCGTTCATGCACCCGCGCCTGTTCGATCTATTGGCGCCGCATCCCGATTGCTACTTTCAGATTTTCACCAACGGGCACTTCATCACCGATGAACGCGCCAAGAAGATGCGCGAGCTGGGCAATATCACGCCGCTCATCAGCATCGAGGGGAGCGAAATCGTCAGTGACGAGCGCCGTGGCCGGGACGGGGTCCTCTCGAAATCGCTGCAAGGCATTCAGAACTGCCTGAACAACAACGTCTTTACCGGCGTCTGCACCAGCGTTTGTCAAACCAATCTCGACTTGGTCAACGAGCAGTGGATCGATCGGCTCATCGACATGGGGGTCATGTATACGTGGTTTCACGTATTCCGCCCGATGGGCCCGGACGCGTCGCATGAGCTTTGCCTGACGCCGCAGCAGCAGTTGGACTTGCGAAGATTCGTGGTCGAGATGCGGACGAAGAAGCCGATTATCATCATCGACGCGTACTTCGACGGCGAAGGCCAAGCGCTCTGCCCGGCCGCGACGGGGTTGACCCATCACATCAACCCCTGGGGCGATATCGAGCCATGCCCGATCGTACAGTTCTCGAAGGAATCGGTGAAAACGGACGAGGATGACCGTAGTTTGCGCGATAAGTTCTACGACTCGGAGTTTCTGGAGGATTTCCGCAAGCTCGCGCAACACACAACGCGCGGCTGCATCGTACTGGAGCGGCCCGACTTGCTCAAGAAGCTCGTCGAGAAGCACGAGGCCAGGGATTCGACCGTCCGCCAGACTGCTGGCGATGAGTTGGATGCGATGGAAGTCCGCACGTCGCAATTCAATCCCGTCGACGAGATTCCCGAACAGAACTGGCTCTATCGGCTCGCGAAATACTTCTGGTTCAACGATTTCGGCGTTTATCGCGGCAAGGACCACACGAAGAACTCGGCGCCGGCGGTGCTGGCACGGAATTTCTAGGACGCAACACGGGGTGCGCCGCCGACATGTCTGCTGTTTCCCGCGAACAACTCGAGGCCGCCTATCAGACCGCGCTGGCGGCGCTGCTGGAAGAACGCACGCCGGATGGGCATTGGGTCGGCGAACTTTCGACGTCGGCGCTGTCGACGGCGACGGCGGTCATGGCCCTTTATCTCGTGCGCCAGGCACAACCACTCAGCACTCAGCACTCAGCACTGACTTCTCTCATCGACGGCGGCCTAGCCTGGCTGGCGGCACATCAGAACGACGGCGGCGGCTGGGGCGACACCACGGTCAGCTTCAGCAACATCTCGACCACGATGCTGTGCCGATCGGCCATTTACCTGACCGATTCCGCTCCCCGTTTAGCGCGCGCAGTATCCCGCGCCGAAGCATGGCTCACCTCCAAGTACGGCCCGGCCGATGGTTGGCCGGAAGCGATTCGCGAGCGTTACGGCGTCGACCGGACGTTCGCAACGCCGATCTTGACGACGTGTGCGTTGGCCGGCCTTGTGTCGTGGGACGAAGTGCCGCCCTTGCCGTTCGAGTTGGCGGTGCTGCCGCAGTCGTGGTATCGCTTCGTGCGACTGCATGTCGTCAGCTACGCCCTGCCGGCGCTGATCGCAATTGGGCAGTGCATCTACTACCACAAGAAGCCGTGGAACCCGATCGCGCTGCTGACGCGCTGGCTGAGCCGGCGCTGGACGCTCGGCGTCTTGCGGTCGATACAACCTTCGAGCGGCGGCTTCCTCGAAGCGATTCCGCTGACAAGCTTCGTCACCCTCAGCCTCGCCGCATGCGGACACGCGGATCATCCCGTGGTTCAAGAAGGCGTGCGTTTCATCATCAACTCGGTGCGTCCCGACGGCAGCTGGGCGATCGACTCGAATCTCGCGACCTGGGTGACGACGCTGTCGGTCAACGCCCTCGCCGCCGCCGGCGAACTCGATCGGCTCGACAAAATAGATGAACTGCGCGATTGGCTGTTGAACCAGCAGTACAAGGATTATCACCCCTACACCGGCGCTGACCCCGGCGGCTGGGCCTGGACGGACTTGCCCGGCGGTGTGCCGGACGCGGATGATACGCCGGGGGCAATTCTGGCCCTGAAACACGTCGGTCCACCGGCGGAGGTTTTGCCTCGCACTTCGAAAGAAGCGACGTCAACGGAGGTCGGGGAGCCTGCCGTGATGGCTGCTGCACAATGGTTGATGGATCTTCAAAACGGTGACGGCGGCTGGCCGACTTTCTGTCGTGGTTGGGGGAATTTGCCTTTTGACCGCAGTGGCAATGACCTGACGGCTCACGTGCTGAGAGCGTTGGTCGCCACCGCGTGGATGAAAGCGTGGAGCAAGCACGAAGATTCCCCTCCGATATGGAGCGGACTGCAATACCTCGCCCGCACGCAACGGCCCGATGGCTCCTGGCTGCCGCTTTGGTTCGGCAATCAGCACTTGGCCGACGAAGAAAATCCCACCTATGGAACTTCGCGGGTTCTGGCCGCTTATCGCGATTTGGGTATGATGGATACGGAACCGGCGAAGTGCGGTATCGCCTGGCTGCTCGCCAATCAGAATCCGGACGGCGGCTGGGGCGGCGGACTGGGCTCGCCATCCAGCATCGAAGAAACCGCGCTGGCCCTCGACGTGCTCGTGACCGTCGCGTCTCGGGAGGGCGAGGGTCCAGCCGAGCCGCGAACCCGCGATGAGCATGGCGCACAGACGGCTCGGCAGGAGCTTGGCCCTCCCGACCCCTCGCTGGCGCGTCGGGCTAACGATGCCGTGAATAAAGGCATAACCTGGCTCGTCGAGAAAATTGAGACAGGCGGACTCTCCCACCCTAGCCCGATCGGGTTTTATTTTGCAAAGCTGTGGTACTATGAGAAGCTGTACCCGATAATCTTTACAGTCTCCGCCCTCGGACGGGCGCGACAATCGATTGACCGTAGACCTCACGCTCCGCGTGAGGAACCATCACGCGGAGCGTGAGGTCTACGATAATGAGGTTCACCTGTGGTTGAAGCTCCCGTGGAAAAAGCCAAGAAGCCGAGTCCCAATGCCCACCTCAAGACGGTGCCACAGGAGCGCGAGTTGCGCGACCGTATTCGGGCCGAGGCGCATCAGTTCGCCAAATCGATCGACCGCTCGAAGCAGTTGACGAAGCCTGAATTGCAAAAGCTAGGCGAGGAGTTGCTGCAACAAGCGGGCTTCGATCAGCAGTTCCTCGGTTTTACGATGGTCGCCATCGCCAATGAGTTTTGGCGCGACCAAGTGAGCGCCGTCGACTTCAAGCGCCGGCTACTTCTCTTGCCCCACTGCTTGAAGAACGCCGAGGGCTGCCCGGCCGACTACGACGAGTTCGGCCTCGATTGCCGAAAGTGCGGGGCGTGCGAAGTCGCCGATTTCAAGACGAAAGCGGAAGACCTCGGCTACAAGGTGCTCGTCTCCGAAGGTACGCCGATCGTTTTGAAGATCATCGTGTCGGGCCATGTCGACGCGATCGTCGGCGTGGCGTGCCTGAACGTGTTGGAAAAGGCGATTGACAAGATTCTGCTCGCGGGTATCCCGTGCGTGGCTGCGCCGCTCTTGTCGAGTAATTGCCGCAGCACTTCGGTCGATAACGATTGGGTGTTCGACTTGATCGGCCTGAAGACGGAGGCGCCGAAGCAGGTCACGAAGACGTACGTGCATTTGATGCGAGCGTCGAACCAGATGTTCGAGCCGGCGGCGTTGGACAAGCTCGCGCCTCGTCAACGTGCCAAGACTCTCACCCCCGACCCCTCTCCCGGGGAGAGAGGGCCGACTGGCGATCCCCTCGCGCTTCATGAAAAGATCGCTTACGATTGGCTGATGCAAGGCGGGAAGCGATCGCGGCCGTTCATCACGCTGGCAGCGTATGACGCCCTCACGGGCGGCAAGGCGACGCGCTCGGCGGACGGCATCGATATTTCCGATTCGGTCAAGCGGGCCGCCCTTGCCATCGAGACGTTTCACAAGGCTTCACTCGTTCACGACGACATTGAAGACGACGACACGTTTCGCTATGGCCAGGAAACGCTGCATCGCCAGTACGGGATCGGCACGGCGATCAACGTCGGCGACTATCTCATCGGCCTGGGCTACCGTCTCGTCAGTCGAGAACGCAAAACGCTCGGCAGCGACGTGGCGGCAGACATTCTTGACAAGCTGGCCGACGCGCACCTGAAGCTCTCCGAAGGGCAGGGGGCCGAACTGCTGTGGCGCGACGCCAAAGATAAGACGATCACAGCGCTGGAGGCGATGAAGATCTATGCCCTGAAGACTTCGCCGGCGTTTGAGGCGGCGCTGTATTCGGGTATCCGCTTGGCCGGTCCGGCTGACGCCTACGAAAAGATGATCACGGATTTCAGCCGGCACCTGGGCGTTGCGTTCCAGATTCTCAACGACTTCAAGGACTGGGAAGGCGATTCCGACAACAAACTCGTCGCGGGCCAGGACATCCTCGCCGGTCGGCCGACGCTTCTTTTGGCACTGGCGCTCGAAGCATTGACCGGCGGTGATCGCGAAGAGCTATTGGCCATCGTCCATGGGGAGCACCCGCGACAGGCGCAGAACCTGGTGCCGCGCGTGCGTCAGCTATTCGAGAAAGCCGAAGTGTTCGAGAAGGCCGAGAAGCTCGTGGAAAAATATCGCGCCCGCACCGAGGCGATTGCCGACGCGGTGGAGCCGACGGAGTTGCGCGAGTTGTTGTACTACCTAGTGGATACCGTGCTCGATCGCGTCGAGCCCGAGGCGCCCGAGGCGATGCCGCAGCTGGTGGCGTTGTCGCTGCCCTTAGCGCATGCGTGAACGTTTAGCCGCTCGCCTTTGGCGAGCGCGAAGCCCGCGCTCGCCAAAGGCGAGCGGCTAAACAAGGAACCCCTGAATGTCCTCCAGTGCGGGTCCCGATCTCCATTCGCTGTTTCAACTCTTCCCGCCGACGTCCTACTTGCGCGAATTCGATGTCGTCCCGGCCGAGTGGGTTCCCGAACCCTATCACAAGTTGCTCGTTCACGAACATCACATGACCGTCACCGTCGAGGCGCATCACGGCAGTCTCGTCGACGTGAGAGTCCTCGAACGCAAACGCCAGGGTGATAGCTACGCTCGAAAGATCCTGCTCGCCCTCAAGAGTAGCGGCAAGATCGTGCAGTTCGGCCTGGTGCGCATTTGGCTCAATTACTGCAGCCCGGCTGTGCGTGACGCCATTCTCGCCGAGGACACGCCCCTGGGACGGATACTCATCGAACACGACGTGTTGCGGCGCATTGAGCCGACTGAGTACCTGCGTGTTACTCCGGGGCCGGACATGATGCAGTGGTTCGGCCTGTCGACGCCGGAAGTCACGTATGGCCGGCTGGCGTTGATCCATTGCGATGGCTACCCCGCCGTCGAACTTTTGGAAATCGTGGCCCCGACTTCGTGAGGCAGGGCGAGTCAGCGCCGGGAAACGCTACGCGGCGCATGAGAAAAATCGTACAATACAGTCTCTACGCAACCCGCCAGTTTCTCCTATCGGAAGCCGACGATGTCGATGGACTCCAACGAAAGCGCCTTTTCCGACAAGGCGCCTCTTCCTACCCCGTCTTCGCCGATTGTGCCTGAACCGAAATCGCTCGATGCGACTGATTGGCTGATTCTGATCATCGCATCGATCGGATTTGCGTTCGACATTTACGAACTGTTGATGCTTCCCTTGGTCGTGCCATCGGCCCTGGAGGAGTTCGGGTTTCGACCCGGAACACCGGAGTTCAACGATTGGGTCGGCCGGCTGTTTTACATCCCGGCGTTCGTCGGCGGCGTCTGTGGGCTATTGGGCGGGTACCTGACGGATCGGCTCGGTCGGCGCAGCGTACTCACCTGGAGCATCTTGTGCTACGCCATCTCCGCCTTTCTGGCCGGATTTGCCACGGGCCCCTGGACGCTCCTGATCTTCCGCACGACGACGTTCATCGGCGTGTGCGTCGAGTTCGTTGCCGCCATCGCCTGGCTTGCCGAACTCTTCCCGAACCCGCATCAGCGCGAGCAAGTGCTGGGCTACACGCAGGCGTTCTCCTCGATCGGCGGTTTGCTCGTCGCCAGCGCCAACTCGCTCGCCAATCACCTGGAAGAAATCCGCCAGCTGCCGGCCGTGCTTATTCCGGAGTTTCTAGCGAGCATCATCGGCCAGGTGTCCCAGGGGGACACCGCAACGCTCGCGTGGCGCTATACGTTGATGTCCGGTCTGATCCCGGCGATTCCGTTGATCCTCATTCGGCCTTTCTTGCCGGAAAGCCCCGCCTGGGCGAAAAAAGTCGAAGAGGGGACGCTCAAGCGACCGAGCTTTGGCGCACTGTTCTCGCCGGAGTTGATCCAGACGACGCTGATTGCGATGGTGATGTTCGCCTGTGTGTACGGGGCTGCGTTTGGCGCGATTCAGCAACTATCGTTTATCGTGCCGGGCCTGAAGGACGACGTCGCGGAAGCGAAGGAAAAGATCAAGAAGCTCCAGGAAAAGAAACGAGCCGACAATCCGGACGATCCGCGTTTTGCGAAAGTCATGCCCGATGCTCGCATGGAAAAACTGGCGGAGCGGAAGCTCTATAGCGACTACAACAAGGTGCAGGAGATCGGCGGCCTGCTCGGTCGATTTGCGTTTGCCCTTATCGCCGTCTGGTTCATCAGCCGTCGCAACCTGCTGCGTGTATTTCAGATTCCCGGTTTGTTGTTAATGCCGGTGTTTTTCTATTTCATCTTCAGTATTGAGAACACGAAATACTTCGAGATACCGCTGGGTTGGTTGGGCATAGGAGCGTTGCCCGTGACGAATGTCTCGCTCGGCGTGATGTTCGCGGGATTCGTGACGGTGGCGCAGATGAGCTTTTGGGGCAACTTCCTGCCGACCGCCTATCCGTTGCACTTGCGTGGCACGGGCGAGAGCTTCGCGGCCAACATCGGCGGGCGCGTCATCGGCACGTCGTTCGCCTGGGTAACCGGCATGCTGGCGGCGCAAGATTTCATGCCCGGTTCACCCGGGCCGGAGAAATTCGCCTCGGCCGCCGCGGCGGTGGCGCTGTTCGTCTACGCCGTCGGTTCGATCGCCTGCTTCTTCTTGCCCGAACCGGAAGGCGAGATGGTGGATTGACGGTATCAACGTTTAGTCGCTCGCCTTTGGCGAGCGTGCCCTAAACGAAATCGGCCATGCGCATCTCCTACATCACCGCCGGCGCCGCGGGCATGTACTGCGGCAGCTGCATGCGCGACAACACGCTCGTCAGCGCCCTCATCGCGCTGGGCCATGACGCCCTGCTCGTCCCCACTTACACGCCGATTCGCACCGATGAAGAAGACGTCAGCCAGTCACGCGTTTTCTTCGGCGGCATCAACGTCTACCTTCAGCAAAAGTTCTCCTTCTTCCGCTGGACGCCGCGCTGGCTCGACGGTCTGTTCGATTTCAATTGGCTCTTGCGCTGGGTTTCGCGTTTCGCATCGTCCACTCAGGCGTCACAACTCGGCGATCTCACCATCTCCATGCTGGAAGGCGATCTAGGCAATCAGAAGAAAGAAATTGACAAGCTCGTCGATTGGCTCGAAGCCGACATCAGGCCGGAAATCATCAACCTGACGAATGTGCTTCTCTCCGGCATGGTTCCGCAGCTCCGCCGGCGGCTCAAGGTTCCAATTCTCGGTTCGCTGCAGGGAGACGACATCTTCTTGGAACTATTGCCCGAACCATACCGATCCAAGGCGATCGAGCTCATCAGCAAGCACTGCGAGGAAATGCAAGGCTTCATTGCCACGAGCTGCTACTACGCCGACTTCATGTCGGATTACCTCCGCATCCCCCGCGCGCGCATCGACGTCGTGCAGCCCGGCATCAATCTCAAAGGGCACGGTGCGTCAGAGCCGCGCACGTCAGTAAGCGAAAGCCCATTCACCATCGGCTACTTCGCTCGTATCTGCCCGGAGAAGGGCTTTCACCAGATCGTCGACGCGTTTATCCGCTTGCGAGCAATGCCCGGGACGCCACCATGCCGACTTCGAGCGTCCGGCTGGCTCGGCGAAAATAACCGCCCGTACCTCGAGGCGGAGCAAGCGAAGCTGAAATCCGCGGGACTGCTTACCGATTTCGAATACGTCGAGTCGCCCGATCACAAGTGCAAGGTGCGGTTTCTGCAATCACTCGACGTAATGTCCGTGCCGACCGTGTACCGTGAGCCGAAGGGGCTGTACTTGCTTGAAGCGTGGGCGAACGGCGTGCCGGTCGTGCAGCCTCGGCATGGGGCCTTTGTCGAGCTGATCGAAGCGACGGGCGGCGGTCTGCTTGTCGAGCCCAACGATCCCGACGCCCTGGCCGCGGCGCTGCGACACTTGATCGAACACCCCGATGAGCGTCGTCGCCTGGGCGAGGCCGGCCGCATCGCCGTCATGGAGCGCTTCGACGCCGCAACAATGGCAACGGCGACGCTGGCGATTTACGAACGGCTCCTTCGCGCTTAGCCCGTTGGCAAGCCACAGAATTGAGCCTGCAACGCATTTCTTGTACGTAACTCCTTTAGTAAACGTCACCTGCGCGCATTCGTTGCACACACACACTCGCACACCCCTCTCCTGAAATGCAACGAATCCTGGGGGAGTAATGAATCGATCGCCGCGCCTTCCCGAACTTTTTATAAATAAAGTAACCTGCTCTGTTGATTTATTTTATAAAAAGTCTATACTGGAATTGTGGCGAAGGATCAGGTGAAAACGGAGACGGCAAATGGATCTCGCCAAGGAGCTCGGGTCTGGGGACGAGTATTCAACGCAGAGATTGTGCCTCTACATTCCCGACCGCGACAAAGACGGCAGAGCCGTTCTCAATCACGAGGGCTGGGTCAAGGAAGCGCGAGAAATCCTGAGCCGCATCGGCGGCGGTTGCACCGCTCTGCCACCGGCCGATGGGACCTGGGAGAAAGACGACGGAGAAATCTTGTGGGAAAAGACGCGCTTGGTGTACTGCTTTATTGACACCGATCGCTTTGAAGCCAACATCGCGAACTTAAGGCGCTTTCTGCATCGCTTTGGCCGGGAAACAAACCAGGGCGAAGTCGTCGTGGAGTTTGACGGCCAATTCTACCGTATACGAACCTTCGACAAATAAATGGGTGATGCCATGGCCAAGAAGATCATCGTAACTGGGAAACCCGCTCGCCGCATTGAGTCCTCAGGCGAGCCGCAACGACGGATCAAGCCAGAGGAGTTCGCCGCGGCCCTCGGCGCCGAACCGGTGGGGGAGGCCCAATCGCCGAGCCTCGATCCGCTGGCGCTCGCCGCGCTTGGCAGCGAGTTAGTGAAGCGGCTCCGTTCCAGCGGCGGCCGCCCCGCGCTTGCCGACGCGACCGAGATATGCCGCGTGCCTCTCAGCGCGGAAGATGTCAAGACGCTTGAAGCCATGATCGCGCAGCTAGAGGCGTCGAGCGGCGCAAAGCCTTCGGTCGGCCAACTGGTCAGCGTGATCGTGCACGAGCATTTGCGGACGCTCAAGCCTATTTCCAATGCCGATCGCGAAGCCGATGCCGTCAGTAGCCAACCGGATCAGCCCACATTCAATGAGGCGCTGGGACAATTGATCGAAGAGCAAATCCGTCCCCTGCGCGAACAGGTGCAACGCCTGGAAGCCGAGCTTCAGGCTGTTGCCGGCGGGCAACAAGGAACGTAGCGTACAGCTTGCCAATCCCACCCAAAATCTTCTCCATCCAAAAACGAACACGTACGCCCACGAATCAATGGCTCGTCTTGGGCGGCGGTGGGATCAGGTTGTTGCGAATCATGTGCTTGACAATGTACGACACCGTTTCGTCCAGGGTCGGGTCCGAGTGGGCTTCGCGGGATGCCGCACGCGCCTTCCGATAGGCTCGATTGTCGTAACGCTTGTCCTCCATCGCTTCGATCTTGCGATAGAATCGATTGCAAAAAGTCAGAAGCGGATAAAGCAGGTCGTCCTTGGTGCAGATCCGATTCATCTCGTCGATGAAATCGCCGACGCTGTAGGTTTTGAATGTGTATCCAAATTGCTTGCTGATCGAACGCGTGACGTCGAGCATGTTGTGGTAGTCGTCGGCCGTCACGTGAAAAGTATCGCCGTCGGTGCGTGGGAGCTTGAAGATCGAGATGACGTTGTCGGCTGCGACGTCGACCGGCAGGAACGCGGCATCGTTGCGGAGATCGACCGCCATCTTGTGATTGATCATGAACGTCACGAGGCGAACCGCGATATCTTCGTTGCTGCCGATGCCGCGCTTCGACGCCGACAGGAGCGCCGAGCGGTAGATGCGCACCGGCAGGCCGTGCTTCGCCGCCTCATGCACGAGTTGCTCGGCCACCCACTTGGTTTGCGCGTAACCGAATTCAAGGCTCTCCATGCCCTCATTATGGTCGCGTTCAAGCAGGATCGCCTTGGTCGTCCAGCCGTAAATGAACGTCGTGGAAATCAGATGAAACGCTTTGGGAGAGCCGGTCCAGGCAAGGCGCAGCAACTCGCGCGTGCCGAGCACGTTGTGCGATTGCATGGCGTCATAGTTGAACAGATAGTTGACGTGGGCGCCGGCGTGGATGATGGCGTCGACGCGCTGCGCCAGCATCTGCCATGATTCCGCCGGCAGGTCCAGATTCGGGCAGGACAGGTCGCCGCAGACGACTTGCACCCGCTCGCGCAGGGCGCGTTGTATCTGAGGCGTCAGAAGCTCGGCCTGGCGCAGCGCCAGTTCCAGTCGCTGCATGCCATGCCCGGCGTCGGTCGCGCGCAACAATGCGAACACGCGGCACGAAGTGCGTTGCAACAGGGCGTGAAGCAGAAAACGCCCAAAGAATCCCGATGCGCCCGTCAGAAGCACATTTTCCGGCGGCTTCCACGTGCGCGTAGGAATCGGCTCCGCGGGCACGATTCGGGCGCCCGCCTGCATTCGCTCACGCTCGGCCCGGTCTTGGTCCGCTTGCAGCGACTCCAGTATGGCGGGTGAGATCGGCAACGCGGCGCCGGCCGCAAGGGGCGCGAAAGCATTCGCCAACGCACTCAACTCGGAGATTTTCAATCGCTGCAGAAAGCGCGCGTCCACATTGCGGCCCAGGTCCGCCTGGCCGTGCTGCTCCAGGAATCGCTGAATGCCGAGAATAACCTCCACCATCGTCAACGAGTCGATGCCGATTTCTGAAAGCGTGAGCTCTTCGTCTCCTTGCAGATTGTAAAGCTCGCAAATCTGCTGAAACATTTTGTGCAAGCCATCGGTGCTCGGCAATGCGGCGCGTGGATGGGCATAGCTCGACAGGATCGGCAGCTTGCCGCGCAGCCACAAGGCACGTGTCTTGTCGCGCGCAAGTTTTCCGGACGTTGTCTTGGCAATCGAATGAGGCCCGACAAAGTCAATCCGATCGGGATCGACGAAATAGCGTGAGCGAACGGAACGGACGATAGCGGCCGGATCAGGCATGCGATCGCGGCGGCGGATTTCGATGACGAGGACCAGTCTTTCCTGTCCGTTTTCCGCGACGCCAAACGCGGCGACGCGCCCGAGACCGGCGCCCACGGCGTCGGGAAATGTGGCCTCGACGATCGCTTCGATGTCCTGCGGATAGTACTTCACGCCGCGCAAGGCGATCATGTCCTTGGCTCGGCCGCAGATGAAGAGTTCTTCTTCGTTCACGAAACCGAGGTCGCCGGTGCGAAGATACGATTCTTTGTCGGCGGCGAGGCGTGCTTCGAAGGTTTCGCGACTAATGTCGGGCTTCTGCCAGTAACCGGCGCACTTGCTTTTGCCGGCGACCCAGACTTCACCGATCTGGTTTTCGCCGAGCGGTTTCCCCGTTTCCGGATCGACGACGCGCAATCCGACGCCGACGATGGGTTTGCCGCAACTCACCAGATCGACCTGGTTGTTGTTGTGCGGTGTCGATTTTTCAATCCGAAGACGGCCTTCCTGAAGATGCCGTTTGTTGACGGCGACAATGCGTTTACCGTGCAAGGTGACGCTCAGCGTGTTTTCCGCCAATCCGTACGCGACGACGAATGCCTCGCGAGGCAATCCGAAGGGGATGAATCGTTCGCGAAACCGGCGGACGGTGTCGGCACGCACTGGCTCGGCGCCGTTCATCAAAAGCCGAAGCGAACTTAGATCGAGACCTTGCAAGTCTTTTTGTGGAAGCTTGTCTTCATTGCAACAGTACTCGTACGCAAAGTTCGGCGCCGGGACGGCGGTCGCACGCTTTTCCGAAATAGTTCGTAGCCACAGGCCGGGGCGGCGCAGGAAATCCGTAGGCGACATTCCATACGCCGTGCCCCCCATGATCGCCGTGAACAAGTAATTGCCGATCAAGCCCATGTCGTGATACTGCGGCAGCCAGGCCACGCCGACCGGGGGATGATCGAGCACGCCACGGCAATTGTGCAACACGTTTTGATGCGTGACGATGACGCCTTTCGGATCGCCTGTGGAGCCTGACGTGTACTGAAGAAAAAGAATGGGGTTCGGCGTCGTGGCGATGGACGCTTGCTGTGGGTCTCGAAGCGTATTGGTCGGGAACCAGCGCAGGTTTGCCGGGAACTCGGAATTCCCCGCTTCGTCCCAAAGCTCCTTGGTCGACTGGAGGTAACCCGTGGATGTAAGCGCGACGCTCGGCAAACAGTCGCGAGCGATCATGTTGAGCTTTTCCAACCCAGGGCGGAAATTCAACGGCGTTGGCGCGTACACCGGAACCGGAATGACACCGAGGCGCAGGCACGCGAAAAAGGCGACGATGCTCTCCAGACCCGGCGGATAAACGAGCAGGGCGCGGTCGCCATTCTTCAGGCCGCCTTCGCGCGCCAGTCCGCTGGCGACTTGCAGCGTGCGATCGCGAAAGGCTTCATAGCAATACGATTCCCGCTCGGATCCTTCGATGTCCAAGAACGCGAACAGTCGTTTTTCAGGTTGGAGCCGAGCCCACTTGTCGAGGGGGTCTAGGAGTGTTTCCATTGGCATCGCAAGCAGGTGGGAGGATCACGACAACAAACAGCGCTGGGAGCGTGCTGGGATTTGTTGGTGGGACCAGTTAGGTAATGTTATGATAGGCGGAAATCGCCCTTGAAGCAAGGGTGGATGCATTGAAGGGAGGCCATTGCGAAGTTACTCCGTCTCGTTCTTTCTCAGGCGGCAAGGATGTCGGCGAACGCCGTTCCCCCGGTGATTGCGTAGAATCACCTCGATTT
>VGZI01000139.1 GCA_016872605.1 Planctomycetota bacterium | reverse complement strand
ACGATCTGCGTGCCGCGGGGCTCTCGCGAGGCAAGCAGCGATCGATCCGTGATTTGGCCGAGAAGTGCCGTGACGGCACGATCCCGCTGCGAAAGATTGCTGACCTGTCGGACGATGACGTCGTTGCCGTCTTGACGCAGGTGCATGGCATCGGCGTGTGGACGGCGCAGATGTTTCTGATTTTTTCACTGGGTCGGCTCGACGTGCTGCCGGTCGGCGACTATGGGCTGCGTGCCGGTGTGCGGAAACACTACGCCCTGGCGGAATTGCCGACAAAGCAGGCGCTGCACGAACTCGCCGAGCCCTGGCAACCCTATCGCACAGTCGGCACGTGGTACATTTGGCGCAGCCTGGGCGGCGTGCCTCAGTCGGATTGAGGTCCGCCATCCAGCATTCGCCTCAAGAGCACTTCGTTGACTTTGCCGCGAAACCGGACGACGCCGTCGATGACCACCACGGGGACGCAGTTGCCGAATTCACGCACGAGCTCGGCGTCGACGTCAATGTCCTTTGCTTCGAGGGTGAATCCATAGGCCTTCTGAGATTCCTCCAGCAGATGCCAGGCTACCTCGCACAGGGGGCATGCGGCGCGTGTATAAAGGATGATGTGGACATCGGGGCGCTGTCTGGGCCCGACGAGCCAGTGCCAGAAGGATGACGGTGCCACGGCGATGCTCCAGCGGGGAACGCAAGTAGTCGGCATCGTAGCGAGTCAGTATTTTATTGGGATATTCCCGGCGCGACGGAGGTTGCGGGAATCGCCCCGCCGGCCGACGAATCCGGCGCTGCCGCTTGCTCTCGGGCGCGGCTTGGCATTTGATGAGGAAAGGCATGCCTGCGTCACCTGAGCCGGCCAAATCGGAACGCAAAAGCCGACGCCAAGACACCATGCCCGGCGGCATGCTCTGGATCGTCGTCTTGCTCCTTCTGGGCGTCGTTTTGCTGATCACCTTCTTCCCCAGCGGCACGACGGTCGATTACTCTGAGTTCGTCAAACTGGTCGCGGAGAAAAAAGTCGCCAAGGTCACGCTCAGCGAAGGCGCCAACTCGCTGACGGCGGAGTTCGAAAAGTCCGTTGAGGACACGCTGCCCGAAGAAATTCGCAACAAGATTCGCAACCATCGGGCCGAAGTGATTCTCTGGAAGGGCGATGTCGACAGCGGCGAGCTCAGCAAACTGCTGCAAACCCATGGCGTCTCGCGCAAGACGGAACGCCATTATAGCTCCTGGCTCGGCCCGCTCTCGGTCTTCATCACCACACTGCTTCTCGTTGGGCTTTTCTTTTTCTTTTTCATCTTGCCGCGCATTCGCGATCCCTTTGGCGGGAGCTTCTTGAGCAATTATGTCCGCAGTCCCGCCAAGCGCTTCGATCAGACGAAACAGAAAACGACCTTCGAAGATGTCGCCGACATGACGAATGCAAAATTTGAACTTCAAGAGATCGTCGACTTTCTGAAGAATCCCGAGAAGTTTCAGAAGCTCGGAGCACAGATTCCCAAGGGGGTATTGCTCATCGGTCCGCCGGGAACGGGCAAGACGCTGCTCGCTCGCGCGGTCGCCGGCGAGGCGGGAGTGCCCTTCTTCTCGATCAGCGGGTCCGAGTTCATTCAGATGTTCGTCGGCGTCGGTGCGAGCCGGGTGCGCGACATGTTCAATACCGCCAAGGAAAACGCTCCGTGCCTTTTGTTCATCGACGAGATCGACGCCGTGGGCCGCATGCGCGGCGCCGGCGTCGGCGGCGGATCGGACGAACGCGAGCAGACGCTCAACCAAATCTTGAGCGAGATGGACGGATTTCTGCCCAACGAATCGGTCATCGTCATCGCCGCCACCAATCGCCCGGACGTGCTCGATTCGGCACTCTTGCGGCCTGGCCGTTTCGATCGGCACGTCACGATCGATCGGCCCAACTGGCAAGGCCGGCTCGAAATCCTGAAAGTTCACACCCGCAACAAGCCGCTCGCCGATGATGTCAACCTTGAAGAAATCGCGCGCAAGATGATCGGCATGACCGGGGCCGACCTGCGCAATCTGGCGAACGAGGCGGCGCTGATCGCGACGCGCAAGGACAAGACCCGCATCGACCGCAGCGATTTCGAGGCCGCCGCCGACCGTGTGCTCATGGGTCCGAAACGCGATGAGGTTTTGACCGAGGACGTAAAACGGCGCACCGCCTATCACGAGGCCGGTCACGCCATTGTCGGCTGGTACATGCCGGGGGCCGATCCGCCGCAGAAAGTGTCGATCGTGCCGCGTGGGCAGACCGGCGGCGTCACCATGTTCACCTTCGACGAGGACCGAGTGCATCACGGCCTCGACTACTTCAAGGCCCGTCTCGCCGTCGCCATGGGCGGGCGCGCTGCCGAGCGGCTGATGTACAGTCAACCCTATGCCGGCGTTGAAAGCGATCTCAAGCAAGCCACGCGCATGGCTCGCTACATGGTGACCCACTGGGGCATGAGCGACCGGCTCGGCCCCATGTCCTTCCGCGTCGGCGAAGAGCACGTGTTCTTGGGCAAGGAAATCCAGGAACCGCGTGACTTCAGTGATCAGACCGCTCATCTCATTGATGAAGAAGTCCGCAGCCTGCTCACGGAGGCCGACGAGACGGCTTTCACCATCCTCAAAGAGCATCGCGCTCAGTTGGATCAGCTTGTTGAACTGCTCCTGCAAAAGGAGGAGATCTTGCGCGAAGACCTCGAAGCGGTTCTGGGCAAGAAAGAGTCGTCGCCTGACATGACGACCGCCGTTGAATCCGATGGCAAAGCGCCGGTCCGTTGAATTCAGAGCGGAAGGCGGGATCGCTGTGTCCTTCCGGGATCGTCCTTGCATTTCCTCGTGTCGTCGCTTAGTATCAATCCCTAGGTTGTGCCAGGTTCTCTTGACACCGATCTATTCGTTCAGGAGATGAACCGTGATCAATCTGCTCGGTTCGCCGCGACGATTATGTGACGGACTTTCACGCCGCGAGCTCCTGACACTCGGCGGGCTAAGTGCTCTTGGCATCGGTCTCGCCGACCACTTCACCTGGGCTGCACCATCGCCGACGCGAGTGCCGCATTTCGGCAAAGCAAAGGCGTGCATCCTCATCTTTCTCTATGGTTCGCCGCCGCAGCATGAGACCTTTGATCCGAAGCCGGACGCTGTTGCGGAAGTGCGCGGCGAGATCGGCTCGATGCCGTCGGTCGTTCCTGGCGTGCGCGTGTGCGAGCTGTTGCCGCGGACGGCTCGGATCATGGATCAGATCACGGTGGTGCGGTCGATGACGCATCGCTATCCGGAGCACGGCGTCGCTTACGCGGTGAGCGGCATCCCGACCTACACGCCGGAACTGGAGACACGGCCGCGCGATCGTCGCCATTGGCCCTACATCGGCTCGGTAGTCGATTACCTCGCCCGAAGCCCCGGAGTGAGGTACTCCGAACCCCGGGGATCAGAAATGCCGCGCAACATTGCGCTGCCGTGGATGTTGAACTCGAAAACCGACATTCTCGTCAACGCCGGCCCGTTCGCGGCATTCCTCGGCCAGCAGCATGACCCGCTCTGGACCGATTTCACCGGCACAGGCACACGCATCGCCCCGCGCTACAGTGACGGTCAGGCTCGCGAGTTCCACGATCCCTACGCCGGAACTGTTCCTGACGGACGATTCATCCTCTCCACCGAAGGCCGCCTGCGCGACGACATCCCGATCGAACGTCTCAACTTGAGGCAATCGCTGTTGAGCCAGTTCGAGCAAGCACAGCGCGCTGGGCCCCCCTCTCCCGCCGGGAGAGGGGTCGGGGGTGAGGGGACGAACGCGATCCACGACCTCCATCGCCGACGCGCCTACAATCTTCTCACCTCGAACGCTGTTCATCAAGCCCTCGACATCGGCCGCGAACCGACGGTGTCGCGCGAACGCTACGGCATGACGCTCTTCGGCCAATCGTGCCTGGCAGCCCGACGGCTTGTCGAGGCGGGGACCAAGTTCGTCACGGTCTTCTGGGACGGGTTCGGGCAATTCGCCAGCTGCGGATGGGACACGCACGCCAACCATTATCCGCGCCTGCGCGAATACCTGCTCCCCGGGTTCGACCTCGCCTTCCCAGCATTGATCGACGATCTACGCCAGCGAGGTCTGCTCGACGAAACGCTGGTTCTCTGCATGAGCGAGCATGGGCGAACGCCACAAATCGATTCGCGGCCGCGCGGCGCCGGCCGGCACCATTGGTCGCGTGTCTACTCGATGGCGCTGGCGGGCGGCGGCGTCGCCAAGGGACGCGTCGTCGGCAGCTCCGACCGTCTCGGCGGCGAAGTGCGCGACACGCCTGTCTCTCCGAAGGACATTCTCGCCACATCGTTCCACCTCCTCGGCATCGACCCGCACACCCACGTCACCGACGCCCAGAGCCGGCCGTACCCCATCGCCGGCGACGGCGAAGTGCGGCCGGAGTTGCTGGGATAGAACCCTTGGTACATTAAGAAATAGCGCTCTTAGAGCCGTCTACGAAGCAAAGCGGAGTAGGCGGAGATGGTGAGAAGGCCGCATTTTCAAGGCAGTTTACAAGAAAACGCTGAATACCGCCAGGCGCAATGTGACGGTGACTGTCAAACCAGTGGGCGCTTCCCTATGACCGACTTTTCGGCACAGATCGAATCACCTGAGGACGCCCGTAAAGCGGTCTAACGAGCCCATGAATTGGTCGGTGTACTCTATGCGAAATTTGTTAAGCACAAATGGGGTAGTGTGGTGAACATGACGGGGACACTTCTCGCTAGGCTGGCGCGCGAATTCGAGTCAGACCGAGAAGTAGTTGCCAAGGCGAGCTTAGTGCGCCAGGCGCGGGCGACGTTTGAAAACACACCGGAGTTAATACGAGATGACAACAACGGCGCTGACGCGCTGCGGGAGCTATTCGCGATAATTGAGAGATTGGCTGCATTTCTGCCGCCCAAGGCTTGGTGGGAATTCTGGAGGTGACGAATAACTGAGACAATCATGCATACCCGAGCCATTGCAGGTTACGCGTCAAACTCTCCATCGGCAAGCCGATTACGTTGGTCAGGCTGCCTTCGATGATTCGCAGGTACGGGTCGTTCATCTCTTGAATTGCATAAGCGCCGGAGCGGCCGACCCAGGTGTCGGTGGCGAGGTAATCGTTCAACTGTTGCCCGGACAGCTCGCGAAAAAAGAGCCGTGTGCATTCCTGCCAGACGATCTGCACGTTGTCGGGCCGGCGCCAAAGGACGACGCCGGTCCATAGTTCGTGCTCGCGGCCGCTCAAGGCGGTCAGGATGCGGCGAGCATCGGCGACGTCGGCCGGTTTGCCGATAACTTGGCCGTCCAGCCAACCGACGGTGTCTGCGGCGAGAACCAAACCGTCGGTGACTTGCGGAACGACCGCGGAGGCCTTCAGCCAGGAAACGGTCATCACGTAGTGACGCGGATCGCTGAATCCCTGGCCGGTCGGCTCGTCGATGTGCGACGGGATGACTTCGACGGAGAGGCCGGCGCGCTCGAGCATGGCCCGGCGGTCGGGTGAGCTGCTGGCGAGAATCAGGCGGCGTTTTGGCGTTGCCATCGTTGCAATATCATTTCCAAGGCCGGCCATAGCCGCGCCGGCGTCAACTCCGGCATGCACTTCATATGCGGGCAGGTCTTCAGGTAGCTGCCGGCGCAGTCGACCGAAGTAGCGACCGCGTGCTGCAGTTGGCCGTAGGGCCCGGTGCGATCGATCAATGTGCAAGTATACGGCGCGACCACCGGCCGACCCAGAGCGACCGCCAGATGCAAAGGCCCAGTATCATTGGCGATCATGACATCCGCTTCCGCCAATACGGCGACAAGCTGCGGCAACGTCGTCGTGCCGGTCAACTGGACTGCCGGGCCTCGCAGAAGCCCCTGTGCTTGCCGAGCGAGTTTGGCTTCGTCCGGCGTGCCCACCAAAATCGCCGTGCCGCCGAAACGATCTTGAGCAGAGTTAACCAACTCCGCGAAGCGATCCGGCGGCCAGCGTTTCGTCAGCCAGCGCGATCCGACGCCGACGACAATCCACGGCCTGGCGAATCGGCTGAGCTGTTCGTTTACCCAGGCGCGAGCGGTCGATAAAACAGGAACGCGGAACGTCTTGACCTTTGGCGCATCCCCGAGCGCTTCGATTACGCGCCAGTAGCGATCTACGGCATGGGTGACGCCGGTCTGATCGTCGACGCAGTGCGTGTAGAAATAGGTCGATCCCTCACGGCCCGACGCGAGTCCGATGCGCACGGAAGCGCCCGTGGCGCCCGTCATCAAGCCCGTGCGAAGCAGACCCTGCAAGTCGATTACGACGTCGAATTGCAAGGAACGGATCTCGCGCAGGCAGCGGATGAACTCGAGAGGACCGCGGAGCCAGCCCTGGCCGATCGCGCCGCGGTCGAAGGGGATGACGTCGTCGAGATCGGGATGCCCGTCCAAGATCGGTGCATAGGCGCAATTGACAATCCAAGCAATGTGTGCTCGGGGAAAACGCTCGCGAAGCGCGGTCAGTACTGGCAGGCTATGCGCGATATCACCCAGGGCGCTAGGCTTAAGGATGGCGATTCGCCGCGGCACGTCCGGAAGATCGATTCTACGCACAGGCATCCAGCAATTTCCTTTGCTTGGAGTTCAGTAATAGATTGCCAGAGTATAATCGACATCGATAAGAAAAAGCTAGCGAGGCTGGCGCCTCAGACCAACCAAAACCGGGGAGCCGAGACCCGTAAGGGTCCGGTTGACGGTGCGTCACACACTGTCAATCGACCGCTTACGCAGTTCGGCTCGTCGGAACTTGACTCGACAGGAACGCACATGCTCTGCGTACGACGTTTCATGTTGGCGATGGTACTCCTCCCCGTGTGGTCGGCGTTACTTGCTGCGGGCGAGAATTCCAAACACTGGGAACGATTTCGCGGGCCCAACGGCGCGGGGATCTCCGATGATAAAAACACCCCCGTCAAGTTTGGACCCAACGAAAACCTGATCTGGAAAGCCGACCTGCCCGGGGCCGGCAATTCCAGCCCGATCGTCTGGGGCAAACAGGTCTTCATCCACACGACCAGCGGCGATGGCAAACTGCGGGGCCTCATTTGCATCGACGCGGGCACGGGCAAGATCCGCTGGCAAAAGAACATTCCCGGCGTCCCGGCCAAGATTCGCGCCGACAGTTCCTTCGCGTCGTCCACGCCGACTACCGATGGCAAGGCCGTTTACGTCGCATTCTGGGATGGAAAAAACGTTGTGCTCAAAGCCTACGATTTCGACGGAGAGTCGCTTTGGACCAAGGAACTGGGTGTCTTCAATAGCCAGCACGGCCCCGGTGCGTCGCCGATTCTGTATCGCGAAATGCTCATCTTCGCGAACGACATGGACAAGGACGACTTCACCACCAAAGTGCCGAACGATAGGCCGGCAATCCTGATGGCGCTCGACAAGCGTACGGGCAAGCTGGTGTGGGAGACGCCACGCGTGGCCGAGCGAGCCTGTTACTCGGCGCCGTTCTTCTTGCGACGGGCCGGACAAAAGGCGCCCGACCTCGTCGTCACCAGCACGACCGCGGTGACCGGCTACGACGTCAACACGGGCACGAAGCTCTGGGAAGCCAAGGGATGGCAAGGACCGTTCGGCAAAGGTCCGCTTCGCACCGTCGCGTCGCCGGCGCTAGTTGGCGATGTGCTGTGCATCTGTAGCGGCGGCGACGCGGGACGTTACACGATTGGGCTGCAACTTCCTGGGGCCGACACCGATCAGCCGAAACGTGTGTGGGAAAACCGCAAGGACTTCCCGTATGTGCCAAGTCCGCTGGCAAACGGCGAGCATTTCTACTTCGTCAACGATGCCGGACTCGCCGGCTGTTACCACGCCCGCACCGGCAAACGCGTCTGGTTCGAGCGGCTGTCGGAATCAGGCTTCTACGCCTCGCCACTCCTGATCGACGGCAAGATCTATGCGACGAATTCCTCAGGCGATGTGTACGTCTTCGCGGCCGAGCCGACCTTCAAGGTCCTGGCCCGCAACCAGTTCGGCGAAACGGTTCGGGCAACTCCAGCAGTTGCCGACGGAAAGCTCTATATCCGCGGAGATCGTCATCTGTTCTGCGTCGGCAAGAGCCGGTGATGTCGTCACGGCGTAGCGGCAGGCTGCCAACTTGCCGGCCGCTCGGCACAAGCTGGCTGCTTGTGCCTACGCCAACGCTTGGGCTCTGCCATCGTGAACCCAATCAAATCTCATACCAGCGCAATCGGACGCAGCGGGGACCCTGTCGCGCCTTGGAATTTGAGCGGAATGCCGATGAACGCGAAAGCGTAGTGCTTTTCCAGGGCGAGTTCACGCAAATCAAGGTTCTCGATGATGTAGATGCCCTTCTGCGTGAGCAAATGGACGTGTGCAAACAGCGTCGCGCCGGTGTCAGGATCGATGTCCTTCGGTGCGTCCCAGGCCATGTTGTCGGCGCCGACGGCCACGACGCCGCGCTCGGCAGCCCAAAGCGTGCCCGATTTCCCGACGCCTGCTGCCTGTAAATAGACGGCTTCGTCGTGCCAGAGCGTGTCGTAGCCGGTTCGCACCAACAGCACGTCGCCCTTTTCGACTACCACGTTCTGCGCTTTGGCACAAGCGATGAGTTCGTCCGCGCTGATGCTGTAATCGCGAGGCAACGGCGTCTGTCCCTTCCATGTCGCGATGTCGAGCAGAACGCCGCGAGTGACCAATGGCGGCACATGCTCGATGCCAAGCTGCTTGAATCCCGCCGGCGTCTCGACACTATTCGTGTCAATGTCGCCGAACAGCTTGAGGCAACACGCTTGATGGCACAGGGCATCGATGTGCGTCCCCGTGTGCTCCATCATCGTCAGGATGCCCGAGGCGCCGGAGCGTGGGCCATGCACGGTCGGCTGATACGTGTCGCGATGCCGCCGGTGCAGGGCATAGTGATACCCCGGCTTGTGGGCTGGATGGATCGGCATCCCCTGATAACGCGGCTGCTCCAGATCGATGACGCGTGCGAATTTGAGCTGCTCTGCCAGGATGGTTTGCGACGGCATGTTGATGCCCTCCGGCTATTTTTTGCGTTCATCCTCAATAGGAAAGTTTACGGAGTCCTCTCGTCTGGAGAATCAACGATGCGGATTTCGGCGTTTCACGCTTGGACGCTGGTACTCAGTTCCTTGTCCGTCCCGTCCGTCCGAGCGGACACGCCCAAGCAGACGCACCTCGCCCAGGTTGTCGCCGGCATGAAACCCGGGAGCTGGGCGGAGCTCAAGACCGAGGAGTACACCGCCGAGTTGCTCAAGGCGCAGAATCATCACATCCTGGAATACGCCGGCGCGGCCACTTGGGATCCGACGTCACGTCAAGTGTTATTCGTGGGGCAGGGGCATTACTCCGCGCTCAAGTTCATCGCCTACTCCGAAAACACCAATGCCTGGGCTCTTCAGTCGACGCCGTCGTGGTGGGCGGGCGATCCGAAGACTGGCAAAGGGCCGATCGGCCATGCCTACTACAACAACTCAATCGATCAGGCCCGGGGCCTTCTCTACTTGCACCAGAGCGGCACACGGTTCGTGCATCGCTTCGACATCGCCAAGGAGAAGTGGACGACGCTTCCCGATATCAAGGACGCCGCCGTCGGCCACGGCACGGCGATCGCGCATTTCCCTGAGCGAAGCGGCGTCATGCGCATTCTGGGCGGCGCTGTCCATTTCTTCGATGAAACGAAAAACACCTGGGCTCGCCTCAGCGACAAAACGCCCATGGGCCCGTATCACAACATCGCTCTCTATGGCGCCGCCAAGAAGATCATGCTCTTTGGCGGCGGCAACGGAAGCAAGGACCTCTACCGCATGGACGCCGACGGGACCATCACCAAGCTAAAGCCCGCTCCGGTCGAGATCGGCATCAACACGGCCGTCGTCACGTCCGACCCCGTTTCCGGCGACTTCCTCATCCTGCACAAGAGCGATATGTTCTTTTCGTTCAACGAACGAAAGCCGACGACGGGCATCGGATTGTTCAACACGGCGTCGGCCCTCGATCAGTCGTTCGAACTGCTCAACCCCGATGCGGCCATGAAACGCGGCTGCTCGCTGGCCTTCCAGGAAGGGCCGACGGTGGCTTACCACATCAACACGCTGCACGCCGTCCCCTCGCGCACCGAGGAGCAGGTTCTCGAAATCGCGCGGCTCGAACTCGCCGGCGATTTCTATTACAAGTCAGTGCCGCTCTTGACCATGCACGTCTATCGCCTGGCTGAAATCGTCAATAAGAGCAGCTATGTCCTGCTCCCGGGCGACGCCACGATGTACCTGGGCAATGACTTCGTCGGCCAGATGAATCTGCCGCTCGTCGCCATCGGCGAGTCGTTCACCGTCGGCTTCGGCGTCGATCCGCAACTGCAAGTGAAACGTCAACTCGTCGATCGCGCTCATACGACGCAGGGCGGCAACCAGATGCTTCGCTTTGGCTATCGCACTGTCGTCGGCAACTTCAAGAACGAGAAGGTCAAGCTGCAGGTGTGGGATCGTCTGCCGCTCGCTGAATCGGACGCCGTCAACATCGCCGTCGTGAAGACGACGCCGGAGTTGAGCAAGGACCCGGCCTACCTGCGCGGCCCGCGCACGCAGAATCTTCTGCGCTGGGACGTGACGGTCGATGCAAACGCGATCGGCGAGAAGGCGCTGCAAATCCAGTACGAGTTCAAGATGGAACTCGATCGCCAGATGACGATCAGCAACATTCAGAGCGCCGGCGTCTTCGGCCAGCCCGGCGGCGGCCAGCACGCCATGGCACCGCCGACTCCGGCCGAACTGGCCATGATCAATGCGGCAATGGCCAAGCTGAGCCCGCAGGACCAGGCGATTGCGCGTTCCCAGGTCTTCTGCGCCATCGATCAGGACAGCCGCCTCGGCTCGATGGGGCCGATCCAGAAGGTCATGATCAAGGGCCAGCCGGTGTTCCTCTGCTGCAAGGGCTGCGAAGCCGAGGCCCGAGCGCACCCGGACGAGACGCTCCTGAAGGTGCAGAACCTCATGAGCCGCATGAACGCAAAGCG
The DNA here is from genome assembly GCA_016872605.1 of Planctomycetota bacterium. GTDB lineage: Bacteria > Planctomycetota > Planctomycetia > Gemmatales > Gemmataceae > SIAQ01. The sequence continues at coordinate 4,429 of VGZI01000139.1, read as the reverse complement.
GTGACGCCTTCCAAAGGCTATTCACGAAACGTGCGGCGAGCCGAGCCGCGTAAGCGGCCGGGTGAGTATGGTGGCCAGCCCATAACCCGGCCCCTAACGGGGCTCGGCTCGCCGGGTGGATTTCAGAACTGCGCCACGGCGATCGCCAAGGTTATCGCTGCAGTTTCGAGGCGGAGGATGCGTGGGCCGAGGCTGACCGCGATCCAGCCATGCTGTTGCGCGAGAGCAATCTCCTCGTCGGTGAAGCCACCTTCGGGACCGACCGCGAGTTGGACTGGTCGTCGTTCGGATTTGCCGAAGGGAATGGTGGAAAAAGCGGCGTCTGCCTCCGGGTGAGCGAAAATGCACAAGGCATCTGTCTTTTCACGGTTGCAGTAATCTGCCCAGGTTGCCAACTCGCCAATTTGCATCAGCACGTTGCGGCCACACTGCTTGCTGGCTTCGATCACATGGCGTTCCAGCTTGTCGCGGCGTGTTTCGCGCGGATGCGCGTTGGAGCGTTCGCAGATCAGCGGCGCGAAAGTCGTAACTCCAAGTTCCGTCAGCTTTTCGATAAGGAACTGGCCACGGTCCCCCTTCGGAATCGGCGCGGCGACCTCCAGTGAGAACGGCAACTCGCGCAGCGGCTGGCAGACCTCCAGCACTTCGAGATGCACTTCGCGGCGGGCCACATGAACGACGCGGCTGGGGTATTCCCGGCCATCGCCGTTGAAGAGGCAAACAGCGTCGCCAGGGCGGAGTCGGCAGACCGTGGCGAGATGGTGCGCCTCCGGACCATCCAGCGTGAACGGGCCCAGTGCGAGCGGCAAATTGACGTAATATCTTTCCGACATTTGTGGTAGATTACGCGCCGGCAGCTAGCCGGCCAGCGCGCCAGGGGATGGAACCCATGTCGACCAAGACCACGTCGGACTCGTCGTTGCAAGCGACCAAGGACATGCTCGACGAACTCGATGCGCTGATGGAGAAGATGCTCGCCATCCCGGTTGCCGAGGGAGACGAAGCCCCGCCGCCAAACGAAGGCAAGGCGCCAACGCTGACACCGACGATTTCAGCTACGCTTACGATGATTGAGCCGCTGGCTTCGACGCCGGTGGGCGCATCGGCGCCGACAACCGAACCAGTTCCGTTGCATCCCGTCACGAACCCGCCACACTTCGCGCCGCCGATCGACGCGACGAAAGTCGCTGAACTCCCACCGCCGGCGACGACCGCCGACGCACCGACGCCGCAGCCGGTCCCGTTGACCAACGACGTCGTTCCTGCCAGCGATGGACCAGTGATCGATTCGCTGCTTGCCGACGTTGCGGATCCCGAGTCGGCCTTGACGATTGAATGGGTCTATTGGCCGCTCTTGAGCCTGAACGAGGGCTTTGACTACGTCACGACCTTTTTCGGCGGGGCAGGGGAGGGGCTGCGTACAGCGACGGGGCGTTCGTTGCTCGGCATCGTTGGGCTGGCGCTCTCTGCCGCCGCGACCGTATGGCTCCTGCGCGACCTGATGGGGTGGAATTGACCGTCTCAATTCATACGATAGTTGCGTGCCGTTTCACTTGTCCGGCCGACCATTTTGAAAGGACGAGGCTCCTGCCGAGCCGCAGAGCCGCTGAAACTTCGAGGCTCGGCCGGAGCCTCGCCCTCCCGGCGCCAGTAACGAGTTCTGGTTTTCTTCAAGAATCGGCCGCGACGAACGAATAACGTAGCAGCCACAGTCCGCGCCTGCCAAGGAATCCACGGAGCAGAAGCAACATGAGTTCGGCGCCGACCGCCCCACCGAAAGATGCCCCGCCGGAACCTTCTATGCTCGGGGCAGGCCTCAGCTACCTCATCCCCGGCCTGGGCCAGATCTATCAACAACGCTACGCCAAGGGCGCCCTCTTCATGGTGTCGCTGCTTGGCATGTTCATGGTCGGCCAATCGATGGGGCAATGGCAGAATGTCTACATTCCGCGCGAGGATGGGGGCGGCCATCGGAGCCTTGTCGGGAGCCTCGTTCTGCGCTGGCACTACGCGGGGCAGTTCTGGATCGGCGTCGCCGCCTGGCCCGCGCTCTCGCACTACTATGGTCCCCCTCCACGCGACGTCGAAGAGAATCCGTCCTTCTGGAGACGCTATCAACGTCCGCCCGGCGAGACCCAACTCAATGAGTTCATCGTCAACAGCGACCGCACCCCGGACCTCGGCTGGGTCTATACGGTGATCGCCGGCATGCTCAATATCCTGGTGATCTACGACGCCTACGCCGGCCCGATGATCCTGGCCGTCCCCACGATTCCGCGCAAGGCCGCCGCCCCGCAGCCGACGATGGAATCGAAGAAAGAGGCGGTGGCATGATGCTGTCAACCATCACTATTTATCTTCATCTGCCGCTGATGCTGCTCGTGATTAGCCTCGTCTACAGTGCGACGCGGCACGAGGAATGGGACGAAATTCTAATCGAAGCTTTTCGCTGGGGCATCCGCATGTTCGGCTTCATGTTCACGGTTGGCGCCGTGCTGTTCGGCGTATCGTTCTTGTGGTGACATTTGACAAAAAACGCAGAGTGCGCAAAGAACGCGGAGAGTAGCCTGTAATTGCTCTCCGCGTTCTTTGCGCACTCTGCGTTTTCAATAGCTGTGCTGGCCGCCTACTCAGTTTTTTTCTTGCCCTTGATCTTGCCGAAAAAGCCGCCGCCACCGCCGCCGCCGGTGATCAGGACCGACGTAACAACGCCGTCGTCATTGGTCGTCACGCGCGTGGTGAGGGCCGCTTTGCCGCGAACGACCACGTCGGTGAAGGGAACCTCTTTGCCATTGAGCTTGGCGAACGGCTTGCCGTCGCGGATGGAGAGTTCAAGCGAGTCACTGCCCGCAAGCGCTTTGCCGGCAACGAGGACGCTGCCGTTCTGGGCCTGCTGGAGTGCGGCGCGAAGGCCGGACAGCTTGAGATCGTCGCCGATGGCGGCGAGCTTTTTCGCTTCCGCGTCGACTTTGCCCTTGTGGACCGTGACGTTCTTGGCGACCTTCACGGTCACCTCTTCGGCCTTGCCGAATACGGCGAACCCGCCCTTGATCTTCTTTCCGGTAATCGCCCCATCCTCGCCGATGGCCGTGATTTGCAGAGTGAATTCCTCCGCCATCACGAAGCCGACGAGGGTCACCGAGACCATCGATGCCAACAGATACCGTTGCATGGAAACGCTCCTAGATGCCGTCAAGACCGCTCGTCGCAGCACCGAACTGAGAGGCGAGTCTTGTCCTACCACCGCGGCTCGCTCCCCCGCCGACACGCGCCGCACCGCAAAGTGAATTTCACGCATTGGGGCGGCAAAAGCAATCAGATTCTTGGATTTTCGCCGAGAGCTGTTGCGAGTGGGCGGCTGCAATTCGGTCCTGGAAGGACGGTTCAGCGAAAGGAACGCCGGCATGGTCCGCATCGGCGAAGCCTATGTGCAGCCTGCGCCGGCGCCGAAAATTGCAATTACTGCGCGCCCACAGTCTTATCGCCAAGATCCCACACAGCAATCGTTACAAAGTACTGACTGAGGCGACGCACCCAGGTGGGGCGCTGTCTTCCTGCGCGTCGATCGCTTCCCAATGGCTTTGAATGCCGTAGCATAGCAATTGCCGCTTACACCGGGTGCGCTTGGCGCACAAAAAACACGCGGTTAGAATCCAAAAGGATTGCGGGCACTTTCGTAGTACTTTTTCGATCGGAGGACTCCATGTCGCGCGTGACGTTGCTGAGCCTTCTTCTGGTTGCATTCGCCCTGAGTTTCGCACCAGCGCAAGGTTTCCAAGGCAAGGACAAGGACTTTGACAAAAAGGACGACAAGGGCCAACCGCCGCCCGTGCGCGAGGTGCCCAAGAGCATACCCTCGTTGCCGCCCAATGATGATGTCGCCCCGGGCGAAGCGGAGATCGTCTTCCTCAACGGCAGTCGTGTGCGCGTGACCATGTACGGCGAGAAGATCGAAGTCATGACCATCTACGGCAAGCTGACGGTTCCGATGAGCGACGTCGAATCGATCGAGTTCGGCCTGCACTTTCCGCCGGGAGTGCCTTCGCGCATCGACACCGCGATTCGCGATCTCGACAACACGGACTACCGCGAGCGCGAGAAAGCCGCGAAGGTGTTGTTCGATCTCGGACCCTACGCCTATCCGTCGTTACTGCGAGCGACGCGAGCAAGAGAGCCCGAGGTGTCCAAGCGAGCGAAAGACATCATCCAGAAGCTGCAGGCGAAATACTCCAAGAAGGACCTGAAAACGTCTATTGAGGATCGCATCGTGACGCCGACGCAGACCATCGTCGGCCAAATCATTACGCCGACGGTCAAGACGAAGGCGGAGTATTTTGGCGAAATCGACCACAAGTTCGCCAACATGCGATCGCTCCGCTCGATCGGCGCGCCGGGTCTGGATGTCGAAGTACAAGTGGAAGCCGCCAAG
>VGZI01000138.1 GCA_016872605.1 Planctomycetota bacterium | reverse complement strand
CGCAGGAGCGAAAGGTGCTTCCCGGTTGCAAAGATATTCGACCCCGCTTGCCGCAAGGCAAGCGGGGTTTCGTTTTTTGATGCGATCAATCCAGTACCGGCGAGCCGCCGAGTTTTTGCAAGCGGGCCTTGCGTTCGTGCCACTCGTCAGCGGAGAGGACGCGGGCGTTGCCGAACGGGTCCGCCTCGATGCCGGTGATGACCTGGGCCCAAAGGGCGATGCGCTCGGGGTCGTCGGCGAGGCGGGCAAGCTGCCACAGTCGCGCCGTCTTGTCGCCGCTCCCCGTCAGGGCGGTCTTGCCGTCGGCGCTCAGGGCTGCCGCACGAACCTCACCTTGGTGCGCGCAGATCGTGTTCAGCCGTACGGAACTCCTGCTCCAAGCCCCGATTTGCATCCGCAGTAAACTCGCGAGCGATTGATCTTTGAGGCGTGCCGCCTTTGGCAACAGGCTGGCCATGCCGACAATGGCCAGATCAGAACGGCCCTCGGCCTTCGAGAAGTGGTGCTCGAACTGTATGCCCAGGTACAACGCCTCTGCTTGATCGCGGCGTTCGTCGGCGTCCTTGGCCAGTTTCTCCTTGTCCTTGGCCAGTCTCTCCGCTTTGTTGCGTTCGAGATGTTCCTGTTCGAGCGATGCGTTGACCATGAAAAACGCGGTTACGAACGTGCCCAGCGCCACGAGCATTGCCGCGTTTGCCATCGCCAGAGCGGGATTGCGCTGGCACCAGCGCCAGGTGCGTTCCACTGTGCTGACGGGTCGGGCCACGATCGGTTCCCCCGCCGACCACCTTCGCAAATGCTCCGCCATCTCCTTCGCGCTCGCATACCGCCGCCCCGGCTCCTTGGCCATCGCCTTCAGCGCGATCGTCTTCAGGTCGCGCGGGATCTTGTCGTTGAGGCTGCTCGGGGTGGCGGGTTCGTCGTGCAGGACCTGGTGCAGCAGCATCGCCTTGTTGCCGCGAAACGGCAACTCGCCGGCCAGCAGTTGATAGAGGATGACGCCGAGGCTATAGACATCGCTGCGGCCATCGACTTCGTGGGCATCGCCGCGGGCTTGCTCCGGGCTCATGTACGCGGGGGTGCCGAGGATTTGGCCGTCCATGGTCATGGTGATCTCGCCGGCGTCGCGTTTGGCGAGGCCAAAGTCCATGACGCAGGGGCTGCCGTCGGGGCGGATCATGATGTTCGACGGCTTGACGTCGCGGTGGATGACACCCATCGAGTGGGCGTACTGCAAGGCGTCGGCGATCTCGGCGATCAGCTTGGCCGACTCCGTGAAGCTGAATCCGCGGCCCGACAGGTGATCAGCCAGCGTGATGCCTTCGACGAAATCACTGACGAGGTAGGGCACGCCGTTGTCGAGGCCGACTTCGTGAATCGCGATGATCGACGGAAATCGCAATTGGGCGACGGCCCGGGCTTCACGAAGGAAGCGGTCGATGTCATCCTGGCTTGTGCCGACATTGCTTTCGCGCGGAACCTTAATGGCAACGATGCGGTCGAGTTCGGTGTCGTGTGCCTTGAATACCGTACCAAAGGCGCCATGTCCAACGGTGGCGAGGATTTCGAACTTGCCGATCCGTTTTTTGGTGGGGCCTTCCCAAGTCGCCGTGGACATGCTGGCCAGCTGGAAACTGGACCCGCAGCCAGCGCAGGTGACTTCGCCGGCCGAAGGCACGTCGGCTAATTCGATCGGATTTTGGCAATGGGGGCAACGGAGGTGCATATTGAACGATTGTAGCCACCCGCGCGGCACGTTCTCAATCGCAAAAGCAGGATTTTGCCAAGAACTCGGCCAACAAGGAATGGACCTCGACGAGCGAAAGGTGCTTCCCGGTTGCAAACAGCTTCGCCCCCGCTTGCATCAGAGCGAGCGCGGGCTTTTTCTCACACGCACAACTCAGCCTTCGGACAATCAAGCCCGGCAACGCTATCAATGACTAAGAGTCTATCCGGCAAGCTACGTGGGGCACGTTTTTGACGTGCCAGAACCCGGAAAAACACGGGACGTGGCACGTTGAAAACGTGCCCCACGGGACTTCCCGGATAAACTCTAAGACCCCGTCGATACACAATCCGAGAGGACGCCACGCACATGCCGGAAATCTCGCTGGACGAAATGCAGGAGCGCAAGAAGAAGATTCGCGAGCAAGCGCACGCCCATCGCAACGCGCAGGAAAACAAGGATGAGCTAAGCAAAGAAATCTGCGCCAGGTTTGCCGCTTTGCCGGAGTACGTGCAGGCGAGGACCGTGATGTACTACATCGATGTCCGCAGTGAGGTCCGCACGCGGCACGATCTTCCCACGGCTCTGACGCAGGGAAAAAAAATCGTCGTCCCCTGGTGCAACGATCGCGGCGAACTCGAACTCTTTCACCTGGAAAGCATGGAGGAACTGGCGATCGGCATGTACAAGATTCTGGAGCCGAAGAAGGAGCTGCGCGACCTGCCCGCCAAGCAGGTGGCGGCGACCGATCTCGATATCGTCATGGTCCCCGGCGTCGCGTTCGATCGCACCGGCGCACGCATGGGCCACGGCAAGGGTTACTACGACAAGCTGCTGCAACACGCTCGCCCCGACGCGCCGCTGGTCGCGCTGGCGTTTGAGTGCCAGCTCTTCCCCGAGATCCCGACCGCGCCGCACGATATCTTCATGGACCTGATCATCACCGAACGGGCGATCTACCATGGCAAGGGCCGATCGCTGCACGTTTAGCTGCGATTCGAAGAACCGCGTGGGCTCTCTTTCACGCCGGTCTACGACCGGCGGCTGGACAAGAAAGGCAAGCGATGCGTGCTGAGATCGACGATACCTACGCCGAAGCGTTTCGCAGCATCTATGCCGAGGTGCTGATCACGGCGCGTGACCGCGTTTGGCTCGATCACGCTGTCAACGCGGCAACGGGCAACGCGTCGAGCAGCATTCTCTGCGATTGCGAAGCCGGCCTCGATCGCTACGTCAGCGCCGACGAAACGCCCGATCGTCGGCCCGGCGCGATCGTTCAGTTCCACGTGCCGCGCTTTCACAAGGACCGCGCCGCCCGGCTCGAACGCTCGCTGCTTGTGCGCGTCAGTCAGAACGTGCTGACCTGTCCGACCACGGCGTGTTTCAACATGATCGAGACTCCCCCGGCTGACGCCGGAGGCTCGCCAGCAGGCGCCGGAGGCTGGCCGGGAGATACATACTTCAAGCTTGGGCGCAAAATCGCCTTCTTCGGCGACGGCTGGCAATTCCGCGATGAACGCTTCGGCCGAAAGGTCTGGGTGATCCCGATTCTGTCCGGTGAGTTTGTGCTCGACCGCCGATTCGGTTATCGCGACGGATTGATGGGAGGCAATTTGTGGTTCATGGGCTCGACGACCGACGCGGCTCTCTTGGCCGCGGAACGAGCCGTGCGCGCCGTTCAGGACGTTCCCGGAGTCATACTGCCTTTCCCCGGCGGCGTCGCGTCGAGCGGCTCCAAGGCGGGCAGCAAATACAAGTTCTCCATCGCCAGCACCTACGAGGCCTTCTGCCCCACTTTGCGCGACAAGCTCGGCGACAAATCCAAAGTTCCGCCGGGCATCGTTTCGATCCAGGAGATCATCATCAACGGCCGCGACTTGGCGACGATCTCGCAAGCGACGCAAGCCGCCATCGCTGCCAGCGTCGAAACGCCCGGCTTAGTCCGCATCTCGGCGGGCAACTACGGCGGCCGGCTCGGCAAGAGCTTCATCTACCTGCGCCCGCAATCAAGCGACCACAAACCCGACGCGTAAGCGAGGGCTACTGCGAGAACCCTCGCTTACGCGTCGGGCTCCGAAATACAATTTCGAATGTCAACGATTGATCTGCTTCATCGCGGGCAATGCGCGGGCGCTGACCGACAGCACGCGCAGGAAGCCTTCCGAATCGGCGTGGTCGAATTCGCCGATTGCTTCCATCGACGCGTTGGCCTCCGAATACAGCGAGTGCGGCACGTCATTGGCTCCGTGGAAATAGGTGTTTCCCTTGTACAAAGAAACACGGATCGTCCCCGTGGCCAGTTCGGCGAATCGCTTGACGCCGTCCAGCGCCACGCGCGACGCCAGGTCGTAGCCGTAGCCTTGATACACCTGCTTGGCAAGCAACAGCGAAAGCTGATCGAACAGCTCCCGGCTGCGGCGATCGAGAATCAGCTGCAAAAGATAGGCGTACGCCGTGCCCAATAGCTCCATGCCGGGCGCTTCGTAAACGCCTCGGCTCTTGATGCCGACAAAGCGATTTTCGACGAGATGATACCCGATGCCTACGCCATGCTTGCCGCCGAGCTGATTGGCGCGGGTGATGGCCTGGAACATCGTGACCTTTTCGCCGTTGATCGAAATCGGCCGGCCCTTCTCGAATCGAATGGTCACGATCTCCGCCTTGTCCGGCGCCTTCGCTGCGAACACGCCCATGCCCGGAGTCACGAAATCGGGCGGCGTCTCCAGCGATTCGAGCTTTCCCGCCTCATGCGTTAAGCCCAACAGATTCGCGTCGGTCGAGTACGGCGAATCTTTCGTCGCCTTGATCGGGAGCTTTCGTTGCGTGCAATAGTCGATCATCTCGCTGCGTCCACGAAATTGTTTCAAAAACGCTTCGTCGCGCCAGGGGGCATAGACATCAAAGCTCGGCTCGAGCATGTTGGTCACGAGTTGAAAGCGGACCTGATCGTTGCCTCGCCCCGTCGATCCGTGGCTCAACACCCGGATGCCTCGCTGCCTCATGAGCGGCACGATGCCGGCAACGATGACATGCCGGGCGATGCCGGTGGTGTTCCAATAGCGGCCTTCGTAGTACGCTTGGGCCTGGATGATGTCGAGCCCGGCCTCGGCGATGGCGTCGTGCAGCGGGACCACGACGAACTCCTTGGCGCCGCAGGCCAGCATGCGCTGACGCACGTCGTCGAGGTTCGTCTCGTCGGGTTGGGCCATGTCGGCCGTGACGCAAACGACGTTGACGCCCGCTTCGGTCAGCCAACGTGTGATCGTGCAACTATCGAGCCCGCCGGAGGCGGCAAAGGCGATCGTCTGACCTTTCAGGGATTGAACGTTTGTACGCATGGACGGTCTCCGTAGTGTCAAGGAATAACCATCTTATGCGCAACGGCCAAGCTCGGTCAGCACTTGTAGCACCCTACATCCGAGGCAAGCAGCCATCCTTGCTCGCCTTGGCATTGGAAAAAACGCAAGCTGGGAGTATAGGGGAGCCGATGATAAATTGTTGGCGGCCGCCCAATTAACCTGCTTGCCCAGTTTGCCCAAAAAGGAGACGCCGTTGTACTGGGGGACCATCCATCGGATGATTTTTTTCGAGTTGCTCAAGGTATTCATCCTGGCGTGGCTCGGGCTGACGGGGATCATTTTGTTAGCGGGCGTCATCAACGAGGCGATGCGAAACGGCTTCGGTCCGGTGCAGATATTGGCGTGCATCCCGCTGCTTTTGCCAAGCTTGCTCCCCTACACGGTGCCGACGACGACGCTGTTCGCCACCTGCATCGTCTATGGCCGACTGTCCGCCGACAACGAAATTCTGGCTCTCAAGTCGGCCGGCGTACACATCCTCCACGTCATTTGGCCTGCCGTCTTCTTGGGCGCCATCACCAGCGCCATCACCATGTTCTGCTTCCTCGATCTCATTCCCTATACGGGTTTTGTCTTACGCAACCAGATGATTAACGATATTGAAGAGGTTCTCTACACGATGTTGCGCAAGGACAACTGCATCCGCCATCACCGCATCAACTGGGAGATCGACGTCAAGACAGTCCAGGGCCGCAAGCTTCAGGAGGTCATCTTCAAGCGCAAGACGCCGGAGGGGCGCGGGTTCGACACCATCGCCTGGGCCAAGGAAGCGGAGCTGCGCGTCGACCTGGCCCACAAACAAATCCTCGTGCACATGCGGCATTGCCACATCAAGCAAAAGGACGGCTCAGTCGCCTTTGTCGAGAGCCGCACCTGGCCCGTGGATATTACCGGAGACTGGGGAGGTAGCCTGACCAAGGTCCGCGCCATGGACATGACGTGGGACGAACTCACAGAATACCAGCGCAAGGCCCATGACGAAAAGCAGAAGGTCAGCTATGACATTGACCTGATGAAAGCCGGCCACAGTCTAAAGCACTCGCACCCCAATGACGGCGAGTACTTGAAGAGTCTGGAGTTCGAACGCAAGCATCGCGAGACCATGATCTTCTCGATCCATGCCGAACGGGCGATGCGGCCTTCCCTGGCCTTTGGCTGCCTGTGCTTTGCGTTGGTGGGCTGCCCTGTCGGGATATGGTTCAGCAAGAGCGATTATTTGAGCGCGTTCATCACCTGTTTCTTGCCGATCGTCATCGTGTACTACCCGATGCTGTTCTGCATGAATGACCTGGGGCGCAACGGGAAGCTGCCGGCCTGGCTGGTAATCCCCGCCGCGGATGTGCTGGTGCTCCTTTCCGGCTTCGTGCTGCTCCACCGGCTGTCGCGGAATTGATGGTGCGAAAAACGAACGTAGGGTGCGTGAAACGCACCCTACAGCCCACTTCTGGTACGAGCTAGCCGCGTAAGCGAGGGTTTTCGCCACGCTCCCTCGCTTGCGCGTCTGGCTCCGAAAGTACTACTCGCTCGACGGCAACAAGATCGGAAAGGACATCGTCAAGAAGTTCAGCACGACGCCGGAGGACCGCGTCCGCATCGATCTTGCGACGTGGAAGCTCGATGTAGGCAAGGCCGGCTCGCGAAACGCCTTGACGCTGACTTCGCCCAAGAGCCTCGACCATCGCAGCCTGCAACGCTTCCTGAGCGTTAATGACGAGCAAGGCAACCGCGTCGACGGCAAGATCATCGTTGCCAAGGACGAAAAAACCTGGCACTTCGTCCCTGCCAAGGCCTGGCAGAAAGCAATCTATCATCTTGTCGTGGACGGCGAGTTGGAAGACGTGGCCGGAAACACGCCGATGCGCCCCTTCGATCTCAACCTGAAGGCCCCGAAGCAAGCGCCGCAGGATTTGCGCCTTAAGTTCGAAGCACGCTAGCTCGATTCACCGTCCAAAAAGCTCCCCGTGCGTAACACTCTTCGTAACAACTCGCGCGTATCTCTCGCTGTTAACCCGGAGAGATTTTGCTCAAGCCATTCTCAACGATGAAGTTACGGCCACACGAGTCGGGGCAAGTCAAGAACGAATTGCGTTCGATAACTGTCGCGCTCGCAGCCTGAGCGGAACACTCCTCGAAAGAGAGATATTCGGCGGGCTCGCCCCCCTGTTAACTCGCCGGGAAATATCCGTAGCTGCGAAATCAGAACCGACTGGTTAACAGGCGCGCGAACGCGCGACTTTGCCAAAGCGGGCAATTCTTGCTTGCGGTCGGCTTGCCGGCGCGGTACGGAAACTTGTCCCACCCTTGTGCGACAACGACTTACGGACAGCTGCTCATGACGACGATCTGGAAGGGATTTCTGCTCCTCTTGGCCCGCGCCACCGATCGCGAACTGGCCAAGATGGTTGAGTTTCTCAAAGTCGAAAACCAGATTCTGCGCTCCAAGTTGCCGAGGCGGGTCGATGTGACGCCCGCCGAGAAGCGTCAGTTGATCAAGCTCGGCAAACCGCTCGGAACGAAGGTCCGCGAGTTGATCAGCATCGTCTGTTACCGTACTTTTCGGCGCTGGCTCAAAGCCGAAGAAGGCGGTGCGCCAGAGCCGCGCTCCAGTAAAGGGGGTCGGCCAAAGACGCCGATCAACATTCGGGCGCTCGTGCTGCGCATGGCCGACGAAATTGGTTGGGGCTTCGGCCGGATCGTCGGCGAACTCAAGAAGCTGGGCATCACGATCGGCAAGACGACCGTCAAAGAAATCCTGCGCGAAACCGGGCATGATCTTGGTCCGAAGCGCGGTGAAGGAACGTGGGCCGAGTTCGTCGAGCGCCACGCCAAGACGCTGTGAGCCTGCGACTTCTTCCAGAAGAAAATCTGGACGCTCGGTGGCCCAGTCGATTTCTTCGTTCTGTTCTTCATTCACGTTGGTTCGCGTCGCGTGATCATGGCCGGCATGACGCCGAATCCGACTACGGAATGGGTCGCCCAGCAAGCTCGCAATATCGCGATGGAGTTTCAAGAACAGGCTCATAAACCCACGCACCTGATCCGTGACAACGACGGCAAGTTTCCCGCCCAATTCGACGAAGTCTTCAAGGCGGAGAACGTCGAGGTTGTGCGAACCGCCATCCGAGCGCCGAACATGAATGCGTTCATCGAACGCTGGATTCAATCGCTCCAGATCGAGTGCCTCGATCATTTTGTCGTCTTCGGCGAGGACCACTATCGACACCTCATCGAATCCTACCTGGCCTATTACAACGGTCAACGGCCTCATCAGTCGCTGGAAAACCTGCCGCTCGATGGCCACGTCCACGATCCGCCCGCCGACTGGAGCCCGGACGAAGTTGTATGCACCGAGTCCCTCGGCGGCGTGCTGAAATCCTATTCGTGGAAGGCCGCTGCGTAGCGGTGCTTTTCTCTGCCTGCTTCAAGGCGACATCGCCGACGCCACCTCCGCGCCTATGGGGGCGTTCTTCGGCGCAATTTCTTGGACTCAACCCACTCGAAACTTTTTCCTGAGCCAAACGCCGAAAATTCGCGGACATCTGGTTCGTGTTTTCGCGCCCGCATGGCCCGTTTTTCCCGAGGTCTCCGTTGTGACAAGTTTCCGCACCGGACGGTTGCTGGCCATCGAACCCAAGCGGCTCGTGACGCCCAAGGAGCCGAGCAAGCGTGCTCCGCCGATCGCGGCGAAGGCGAGTTGGATGGAGCCGCCAACGCGCAGTCGCCTTTGTTAGGACTGCAGGGGCCAAAAACGATCGAATAGATCGTCGATGGTTGGATCGTTCTGAGTTTGTGGCCTCCATCCATCCGGCGGAGGGTTGTCAATTGTCAGGTGCCTGAGAATTTGTCTGGAGTGGGATATCGCGTCTGTATCCGTGACATTCAAACGAACATCATCATCCCAGAATCCGAGCTTTACCAATGGATGCACTGAATCGGTCGAAACCCAGCCATTAGGGAAGGCACAAAGAATCTCACGAATCAACATGTCTTTGGCTACATCGCGAATCATGCCTGCGTTCCCGGCCTCCTCATAAATCGCCATTGCAAGGCCAATTGCGGAAACTCCCCGATTCAGTTGTTCAGCAAGTAGGAGTTTCGAAACACCAGGATTCGCAGCCAAGAGCCCAAGGGCAGAAAGCCCAGCCTCGAAAAGAGCTTTCCGCGCGCGTTCAAGAAACACTTTGTTTACCGAGGCAGCATCAGCCATAGAACCCCACCTGGAACCATGTCCATTGTCAGCGGCCTTACTGCTGTAATGTTTCATCTTCTTGCTCATCATGGGCTCCAAGCTCGCACCTCGGCAAGTAGCCGTCTTACTATTTCTAGCACCTCGGCACGATTGAGAGTCCTATTCAATTCATTCTCTCTTGCGGCGATCCTGCCCAACAGTTGCTCGCGCCACCAGCCCGTTTCCTCAATGGCACGGTGAATATCTCTGTCAAGGGGCTCTGTAAATCTTCGTACTTCCTCCGGGCTGAATCCTCGTTCACGCCAATATTCTCGCCAGGTTTTTCCCCGCATTAGAGGATGATGCAGCTCAATTTCGTGTTCACCGCGCCAAGGCCATTGCGGATCTCGCTCCCCGAGGCCATGCTCTGCCGCCTCTTGCGGGTTCATTCTCGTCATCATCAACACGTTGGTGCCGGCGATGGTGATCGCGGGAGCTCCTGCGACGGCAACCGCTCCGGCGCCAGCGAACGACAAGACAAGCCCGCCGCCAAGGTGAGGCCCCGTATTCGTTTGCAGAATTCCGCCGCCTCCGCCGAACGTCATGGGCCGCGCACGACCGAGAACCGCCAACCCGCCTCCCGCAGCGCCCATTGCAAGACCGACCATTCCGCCGGAGTTCGCCGCTTGATTTACCTGACTCCAATCGACGCGCCCCGTACCCAGGAGTTGCGTGACGATACTTTGGGCGCCGCCGCCAAGGTATCCGGCCACTCCGCCCGTAACCGTATGCGTTACGAACAGTCCAAGATTCGACGCCGTAGTATTCCGAGCCAGGCCGCCGCCGATCCCGCCCATGATGCCGCCAGTAATCGCACCACCAACTGCGCCTCCCGCCATTGCCGAAATCATACCCCAGGCAGACCCCTGGCCCGTATTGTACCAATTCACTGCGTAGCCAATACCGCTAAAACCACCGCCGATGTCGAGCATCGCGCCGGCTCGATGGCCGAGGTAGTCTTTCTTGAGAGTGACAAACATGATTGGATTCCGCGAGGGATGATGGTTGGTCAGTCCATCTCCAGGAGCGGCGGGCTGACGCTTGAATCGTCCTCCCCGATGCTGCCCTAATGGCTTGGGTCGAAATTAGCAAACGCGACCACGCATTCGGGAGATCACTTCGCGGGCAATTCTCTCGGCGTCGATGTGCTTGATGCGATTCTCGAAAGCCTTTTCGAGTTCTTCGATGGTGATGTGCGTGAAGTGCGGCGCGGCGTCGGATTTGGCGAGCTTGCTGACGACATCGACGACGGTCTCCGGGTTGACGGGAATCGTGCCGACGGCGTATTCGATGAGAAGCCATTCTTCGATGATGAGCGTGCCTTCCTTGCAGCCGCGTTTTTCGGCTTCCTTGGCATCGGCGTAGTGCGTCTTGGTCGGCAACCAGCCGATGCTCTTGCCGTTGAGCAAGCCGGCCTGGATTTGCATGAACACAAGATCGGGCTGCCAGGTTTCGCGGTCGGGCCAGCCAGCCGGCTTCGGCGGGTAGACGGTCTTGGCCTTGATGCCGCGCGTGTCGCCGTCCTTGACGAACTTGCGCCACAGCGAACGGCCGATCGGCGGAATCGAGTAGTCGTGATTGAGCGTGACGATGGGGTTCAAGGCGAACTGGCTGTCGTCCATGCCCTTGGCGATGACGATGTGATCGTAGCGGTCCGGCGTCTCGGTGCTGATCCAGGACACGTCGGAGCGCTCGCCGGGGTTCAGCTCGGTCGGCGCTTTGGTGAAGACGGTCTTGCGATATTCGGGCTTGCCGAGCTTTTGCAGGATGGCTTCAAGGTTGCGGGCCTGCTTTTCGGTGAGGGGGAAGCCGAGCGGACCTTCGGGACCATAGTTCTTGAGAATGGTGGTCATCATTCGCGCCTCCGTTGGCTTTGGCAACAGAAGCGATACTATTCGATCGATGTTCGACGTGGGAGAGGAACGATCATTGCCCCGGTTGATCGCGGTGACTGTTAATCCCGCAGCAACCGGAGCACCTCTTCAGACATCTTCCCGTTGGAAGAGACCGAATTGCCACCCTTGGCGGTGCAGTTGCCGTTCCAGTCAGTGAAACTGCCCCCTGCTTCCTGGAGGATTGGAATAAACGGGGCCGCATCCCAGGTGTTCATCAAAGCCTCAACCAAAACATCCGCCCGTCCGGTCGCTACCAAGATCTGGCCATAGCAATCGGCCCAGCTCCGTTGCATTTTCGCGCTCTGAACGAGCCGTTCGTAATGGGCTTGGCAACCGCCCCGAAAGTACTCAAAGCCACCAACGAGAAGAAGGCCCTCTGATAGCCTTTCGGTGGACGAAACATGTGCGCGTATGGGTCGCGATCCTGTGTTTCTATTTCCTGGCAACCACCAACAGCCCTGTCCCGATGCGGCGAACACCGTCTCGTTTAGAGCCGGCAAATGCACGGTACCGAGAATGGGGACGCCTTCGACTTCCAAGGCAATCATCACACCAAACAGAGGAATGCCGCGCACAAAGGACGCCGTCCCGTCAATTGGGTCTACGATCCACCGCCGGCCCGATGTTCCCGGCAACTCGCCCAATTCCTCGCCGAGCACGGCATCTCCAGGGTAATGCGCGTGGATCGTTTCTCGCAAAAACTTCTCGATGGTGCGGTCGACGATTGTGACGGGGGAACCGTCCGTCTTGATATCGGCGGTAACGCCCGATTGAAAATTCTGCAACGCGATATCGCCAGATCGACGGGCGAGCTCCAGTGAGAATTCCAAGCAGGCGGTTAGTTCCGAAGTTGAGGCCATGAATCGCTCCCGTTAATGTCTTCCTGAACAAGCGTAAGGAGTTTCTTTGCGAGCCATTGATCGATGATTAGTTCGTTCACCAGGCCCATTTTCAAACAGCCGTAGACCGCCTCGGCCCGTTTTTCGCCAATATTCAAAAGGATTACGCCAGGCATTCCCGATTCGCCAGCTTGTTTGGCGCACCGTCTAAAGTGCCCCAAGTTCATGCCTGGCCACCGGTCCTCAAGTGAATTGATGTAGTTCATCCCTGCCGCATTCAACTTCGCCTTTGGAATGAAGATACCACCAAGGTCCCCAACGGCATGTTTGATTAGACTCCGGGATTCATCGCTCTGCGCGACCATGATGCCGTCGATCGGACTTGGGTGCGCAATAGTGCCTACCGCAGACAGGATTGTGTCCATGCCGTCAATCAGGGCCGTATCTCCTGGCCCGAAGATCCGCTTAAACGTCATGGTGCTCTGTATGAACCTCTTTATGGTAGCGAGTTCCTTTCCCTTGAAAACGTGCGGTATGAAGCAGGGGGCTGCAAATAGCGTAATTGGCTCATTGCGATCGCCATTGACCATCTGGTTAAAACTAACGACGAGGTTCGAGGGCGAGAGTTCCGCAAGATCCTTCCCTTTGTAGATCGGGTCCCCTGCCGCCTCTTTTGGATCACCAAGCTGGAGTTCACCACGAAGTGGAAAGAACAGCGTAGGCTCTTCACTCCACGGTGAAGGAATTCGTAGCGCCCGAAGCCCCTCTAACAACCCGAAGAGAGTTCTTCCCCACGTGATGCCAACAAACCTAGCCTTCAGAATCAAGTCACGGACGTAACCGGCAGCTTGGCGACCGAACACGCCAAACTCATCGGTATCTGTGTGCCCACTATTGAAGACCCGAATGTTACGCACGGCAGTGATGCCGGAACGCGTCGCCAACTTCTGGAGATTTTTTTCCAGGTCGGAAGGAATCAGTCGCTGTTGTATTTCGTTTTCGACCTTCCTGAGTTCATCGGGTGTTAGTTCGCAGGCGGTTGTCGATTTTAGCCAACCCTTGGATTTCGCGAATCCTATATGCCTCGACACCTGAGCCTGGCTAATTCCGAGCTTTTCAGCAATGTCGATCTGGGATTCCTGTTCGTGTCCAGAAAGAAATGCGACCATCTTGATTTGCATCTCCTTCTCGCTCTTCAGTTCCTCATCGCCGGTCGTTTTCTTTTTTCGGTTCATACTTCCCTCAAACGCGAAATTCCAGTTGATCGAGGAATGGAATTCCATTTCTGATAATACATAGAATATCTATTCCTGTCAAGAATCGAATTGCAGTTCGTCAAAGTCCGATTAGGATGAAGAGGTCAACCCGCGGTCGACCGAATGGCAACCAGGAAGGAGGAAGAACAAGCCAGAGGAGTCGTTAGCGGGTGGCCAATCGGATGCGGAAGAGGAAAGAGGCAAGCTACGACCTGGCGTTTCCCAGGTGCATTCCAGTGGCATTTTATTCGAGGCAATCCTATGTTCAATCGCAATGCGAATCCGCTTCTGCCCTCGGCGCTCTGCGCCACCCTGTTGTTCGTGGGCCTCCACGTGAGCGCCGGCGACGCGAATGCCCAATACAAGGCGTCCGCGTCGTACATGTCGATCTTGACCGGGCCGAACTACGGCTCGTACAACGGCATGAATTACCTGTTATACAGCAGCAAATCGGCCCAGCTTCCGAATGCGAAGCCGCAAGGCGTCGCGATCCCGCTCGCGCTCGGCACGCAAGTTGGCATCAGCGACCCCAACTTGCCGCCAGGTCAGTGTGTTTCCTTTGCGCGTCCGGTTACGGGCGCTCCCAACACAGGTAGCGAAGGTCAAAACTGGTTCCGTGGCACCCAAGTCGTTGGGTCGAACACGTCGCCGGGAACGCTGATCGCGACCTTTGTGTGGAGTGCCAAGTATGGCCGCTATGTCTATGGCGGCCACACCGCGATTTTCGCCGGCTTCAAGGCCGATGGGTCACTTTTGGTTTGGGACCAGAACTGGCAGGGTCCGTACGTGACCTTTCACGCGATCTCCGGCAACGGAAATGGTGGCGTCACGGATCGTAAGAGCTATTTTGTCGTGAAGTAACCTTTTCCAGGCTCGCAGCCGGTCGGCACTCATCAACCTGACCCCGTCGGACTTTGTCCGGCGGGGTTTTTTTGCATAGTTGCTGGCTGTCCGTCGCCCCAGGAAACAGGCGGCAGGCCCTGCGCGTCGCGGGCCTCGTTGATCGTAACGATGCCGAACTCCATGTTGATGCGCAACGTTTCCCACGTCTGCTCGGGATCAGCCGGCGTCGGGTCCTCCGACGCCAAAAACAAACGGCGCGTCGGATCATAGATCGGGATGAGTTGCTCGTTGAGCTTCTCATCGCGGCGTTGCAGTCGCGGGCCGATGGCCTTCGTCATGTGCTGATGCTCGGCGGCTTGCAGGTTCGAGAGATTCGTTTGCGTCGTCAGGAACGCGAGCGGGACGTGGAAGGCGTTGGCGACATCCTCTTTCGTCTTGCCCATCTCGGCCATCGCGGCGACGTCGCCCATGCTTTGCGTCAGCAGTTGCACTTTCAGGCCGGTCTCGCCGACGAGGATTCTTCCTGCGCCGCCCTTGCGGAACTTGCGATTCCATTGCTCCTCCAGGCGGTCGCGTTCTTCCTCGCCGATCACCTCATCGGGGCTGACGATGGCGTCGGGGATGGCGCGGTTCTGGAACTTCGCTTGCTTGAAGGCGGCGTAGTCGCTGATGAGCGACACTTCCTCGAAGCAGGCGCGGAGCGGGGAGAGGCCGCTGTTGTAGGGGTCGCGCGGATCGGGATAGCGGAAGTGGATCACGTGGTCGGAGCTGAACCGCTCGACGCCGGCGCCGACGCGGTATTCGTAGTAATCGACGATGTTCGGGCTGCCGTCCTCGCGGCGCGGCGTCACGTTCTGGGCGGGCAGAATCCAGATTTCGGTGGGGACGCCGAGCGCGTCGAAGGTGAGATACCAGTAGGCGGAGCCGAGCACTTCTTGATAGAGCGTCGTCAACTCCCAGAGGTCGAAGGCGTTGTGAATCGGGTTGACCTGGTCGAGCAGCGCCAGCAGCGGATGCTGGACGACTTCCTGAATCTGCGTCGCCGACTTCGTGTAGGCGGCGAGATAGGACAGGCTGTGCAGGCGGTCGGCGGTTTTCTTGCTGATCGGTTTCGTGAGGCACTTCGGTTGCGGCTCGTCGGCGTTCGTGCGAACGTAAAGGCGTCCAGGCGGTGCCTTTCAGCTCGTTGGTGCTGGGGGCGCGGTTGCGCTTATGGCAAGCTCTTGGGGGGGGGCGCGGGCAAAGGTTGCACTTGAACACGGCCAGGATCTGCTTGTGGTCGTCGTCGGGATCCTCGGCGACGAGAAGGGCAGTGCGGGCATGGCCGATCACGCCGATGGAACTGTCGCGTCAGTGGCTTCGGCGCCGTAGGCGGTGCAAGCGAGCACGTCGTCTTAGTAATGTGCGGATAGTCCATTGTGATCTCTTCGATACTATCTCCGCCGGACAAGAGGTCGAGGATCAACGACACCTAGATTCGCGTTCCCTTGATGACCGGCTTGCCAAAGCAAACCTAGGGGTTGATTGAGACACATTGCAAGAAACGGTCGCGACGGTCGGACAAGG
>VGZI01000137.1 GCA_016872605.1 Planctomycetota bacterium | reverse complement strand
GCCTTTGTCGGGAGTCACATAGATTTCGACCTTGCCGATGCCGCTGGGGCCTTCCTGATCGATGCGGAAATCGACGGAGGCGCGCGTCGTATTGATCAGTTGCACACCGGCGTGCTTTGTTTCGGTGCCAAGCAAGGGGGGCGGCAGCGGGTTGTCGTTCTTGGGGAGCGTTGGCAGCGTGTCGCCGCGCGGTGGAGGCAGATCGTCCCGAGGCGGAGGCGGCGGAACAAGCTTGTTGTCGACCGTCGCGGCGCCTTTTGGCGTCGGTGGCGAAGAATTGAGCGCCGAACCGACCATGTCGCGAACGTACACTTCCTTGGCGCCGACGTTGCCCGCTAAATCGCGTACGCTGACCACGATCGGATAGCGCATCATGTCCGCGCCCTTTACGCGGAAGCTGCCCGGCTGATTCGGCACGATTTCCAGTGGAACGTCCCCTGCGGGCGTTCGGCAGGTAGCTTTGAGCGTCGGGTAATCCGGGTTCGCGTCCTGCACGATACAGCGAATACAGAAGTCGCCATCGGCGTTGGAGGGCTCGACCGTGATCACAGGCAAACTGGTATCGATGACGACGCGCTGGTGCGGCGCTTCGAGATTGACGTCAGCCGGTGTCATTCGTCCGCCCTTGTCCACGAGCGCGAGCGTGTACCAGTACTCGCCATCCTGGGTCACGCGGCAGTTGAACTGCGTCGTTTCGGGACCGCCGCGCTCTTGAATCTGCCACCCGGTCGTCGGCGTCTTGACGTAAAGCCGAATCTCGCTGAGCCTGGCCCGATCGTCCTTGTCCATGTTGATGGGCAGGTTGAACGACGAGCTGCGCGTGTAATTGATCGGAGGCAGCTTGTTGGCTGCGGTGGCCGACGTCTGGGCGGCCGCGAAGTTTGCGGGTCCCAATAACGCCGCGCCGAGTACCGCGGCGTGAAGGGTCTGCATGGTCCAGCGACGCAAGACACTTAGCCAATTCATGCCTGTTCTCCCCTGGAACAATACAACGCAGGCGCCGTCTTTCCCCCAGACGGCAGGCCAGCTGCGCAGTTGCGAACGAAATCTTGCACTGAGAGACAGGGCTTTTACCGAACGGGGAATTGCTGTCAAGGCATTTTCATGAACAATGGATATTTCGGGTGCACGACATGGTGTGCAAGCGGCACGGGAGGGCGAGGCTCCCGCCGAGCCGGGAGCCCGCGAAATACTCGATTTCGGACGAGTATCCTGTCGCTTCCGGCTCGGCGGGAGCCTCGCCCTCCCGGAAGCAGGCCACGCAGACCATGTCGTGCACCCGGATATTTCTTGCACGGCGAGCCGAGTGGCGTAAGCCGCCGGGTTGAGCTCAAACCACGACCCGGCGGCTTACGTCGCTCGGCTCGCCAAATTTTCGCCAGATCGCTCACGCTACTGAGTCGAATACGCGCACCATTCTCCAGTTCGCCTTGTTTTCCGCGATGAACTGGTCGTGCCGCGCCGCCACCTGATAAGCGTCATGGTCGGCTTGCGTTTGGAAGATGATGTGCAGTCCGACATCGAAATCGCGATCGTTGACGGGCCGATCCAGCTCTTTCGCCAGAGTGCCGCACGCAAAGAACACCGTGCCCGGATGATTGGTCAAGTGCTTTTTGCACGCCTCGACCAGCTTCGCCTTGGCGGCATCGGACGCGTCAATCAACGAAAAGAACACGTTGTGTACAAGCATGGAGAAATCTCCTGTCGTTGGTTGTTGTTAAGCGTTTAGCCGCTCGCTTCCGGCGAGCGCGGGATCGCGGCTTGCGTCCCGTCCCCGGTTCGTTCTTTGACGCTATAGCTTTCCTGATCCTTGCTAAGATACGCCGTCATCAACTCAGCGAGAAACCCGATCGACATCATTTGGGCGCCAAGCAACAGTGCGGCAACGGCGTAGGTCAAGAGCGGCCGTTCGTGCAAGGGCGGGAACCATTTGTCGTCGTAGAGCCGGAGGAGCCAAGTGATCGCCAGATAGAGCATCGCGAGGTTGCCGCCCAGAAAGCTGAACAAGCCGATGCTTCCCAGCAAGTGCTGCGGCCGTTGTCCGAAGCCGGTGAGGAATTTGACGGTGAGCAGGTCGAGGAATCCTTTGACGAAACGGCGCACGCCATACTTGGAGTAGCCGAATTGGCGCTCGCGATGGTTGATGGTGATCTCGGTCACTTTGAAGCCGCGCGCTTCGGCCAATACCGGAATGAAGCGGTGCAGTTCGCCATAAAGGCGGATTTCGCGAAATACCTCGGCGCGGTAGCACTTCATGCCGCAGTTATGATCGTGCAGATAAACGCCGGTGAGCCAGCTGACCATGGCGTTGAAGATCCAGCTAGGCCAAACCTTGTGCCACGGATCGAGACGATTCTCTTTCCAGCCGCTGACGACGTCGTAGCCCTCGTTGAGCTTGGCGAGGAAGCGAGGAATCTCGGCGGGGTCGTCTTGCAGGTCGGCGTCAAGCGTGATGATGACGTCGCCGCGCGCCGCCGCGAAGCCCGCGGAGAGCGCCGCCGCCTTGCCGAAGTTGCGGCGAAAGCGAATGCCGTGCACGTCGGGATGTTGCTCGGCCAGGCCGCGGATGACGTCCCAGGAGCCATCGGTCGAGCCGTCGTCAATGAAGAGGATTTCGACCTGGAGACTGGCGGCCTGCGCGGTGCGGACGAGTTCGCCATGCAGAAGGGCGAGGCTTTCCTGCTCATTGAAGACGGGGATAACAATCGAGATCATAGAGGTCCGTTGGGGTCACCCCGCAGGTTCACTGCGTTCTCCGGCCGGTCTCACCCAGTAGGTGCATGCCGCGAAGGCCGCCTCGGCGGCGACCCACGTCAGGCGCACCAACAAGACGGCTATGGCAATATACGCAGGCGCTCCCATGCCGCTCAACAAGTTTTTCAGAACATCCTCGCGCACCCCCAGGCCGGCGGGAATGAAGAACAGGGCGAAGCCGACAACCGTGGCGAAGCCGATGCCGGCCGTGCACTGAGCCCATACGGACAACGAGAACTCCGGGGCGTTGGGGACGATGGCTTGTAACGTCGCCCAGACGCTCAGGCCTTGCAGCCACCAGCCGGCGCCGGTCGCGAGGAGGCCGGTGACAAGCGTTCCAAAGCTCATCGGAGGCAGGCGGTACTCCTCCACCGTCTGGATGTTTTCGGTCATCCGGGCAATGACGAAGTTGAAAACGCCCGGGATGAGCGGAATACCGCATAATCCGATGAGCACAGCGCCAATCGCTAATGGGTGGAAGTGCAAGCCCAGATCACCCGGTGGATCGAAAAGGTACACGATGCCGGCGATGATGGCGCCGGAAGTCATGCCGGTGAAGACTTCGTAAAAGGAAGTAATGACCGAGACGCCGTACGGAATGCCGAACGGCTGCACTAGGTGCGAGCGAATGATGACGGCCATCGCTTTGCCGGGGACGTACTTGCCGAGCTGACCGATGAAATGGGCGCGAATGCCGGCGTAGAGTGACATCGGATAGCCGAAGACTCCGTGCACATGCCTCCAGAACCAGGCCGACGGGAGCATGGCGAGCAGATAGAAGCCAGCTGCCGCGATGAGCCAGCCAACGTCGAGATCGAGTTGATCCGTTTCGAGATTTTCGAGGTCGGCATGAAAACGCCGGCCGACGAAGAACAGTACCGCGACCGCCGCGACCATCTTGAGGGCGGTCACGAGCCACTGTTTCCATTCAAGGTTCATCCGAGAATTGTATCCCAGCGGTTCGCCGCCGCTCACCCCGGGGTTTGGCATCGACTACGGCAAGGTGACGGGCTGGCCGTCGTTGCGCGCTGCGAGCAGCCCAAGCGTTGTGCCGTTGATCGAATTGTCGATCGATCGCACCGAGCCATCGCAGAGAACGAACTGGCAGATGCCGTCGTGATAGCTGCCGAACTGCAGGTTGTAACTGTCGGTTCGGGAACGCGCCAAAGGATAGCTGGCCCCGGCGACACGGCCGGCGTTTTGATTGCCGGGATCGCCGTTATAGATCGATCCATCCCCCGTGGTGGTGCCCCACGTTCCCAGGCGCACATGCTTCTCTCCTACCAAGAGTGTATTGCTCAAGCCGTCGGTGATGTTGGCGAACCGCGTGCGCGAATAAAACTTGGTGATGAACCAGCCGCCGGCCGGATTGGTTGCACTGTTGTAGGCCGCCAGGATCATGGCGCCGTCGGCTTGATCGGTGTTGTATTGCCCGTTGTTGTTATCCCCCTCGCAGCAGCCGTAGTCTCCCAGCGAGCCGGGGAAGTTGGCCGAGCTCCAACCGGCCTCGGGCACATCCCTGGTGCTCAGGGGCGTATCACCGGCACTTCTCCGCGACGGACAGAAATAAACCGGCAGCGCGGTTTGCCGAACCGCAGCCGACTGCTGGTAGTATTGCTTCGTGATGTCCCACTGCTTGTACAACGGTTCCTGTTCCAGGAATGGCAATATCAGGATGCACCATGTTGCTCCGCCGTTGTAGTCAAGTCGAGCCGGCGGGAGTTCCTTTTTTGTGTCGTGATAGCCGTGTATGGCCAGACCGATTTGCTTTAGGTTGTTCCCGCATTGCATACGCGCAGCTGCCGCGCGAACTTTTTGAACCGCGGGGAGCAATAGCCCGATCAGAATTGCGATAATGGCGATCACCACCAGCAACTCAATGAGCGTAAACCCGCGGCGCCGACCCCATTTGCGAACGTCCATCGCCAGCCTCCGAATGAGATGAAGAAAAAGACCGCGAAAATAGTCGCTGGCGAGGCGTCACATCAGGGAAATGACAATAAGTGCGTATCGCCAGTTGCAGAGCATTGTTGCCGTGGCGACACCCCGTGTCAAGGGAATTCACTGGTAATTGTCGGGCCAGCCGCGCAGATGAGTCGATGGGTTAGCGTCCACCCAAAAGTTGCGCGAGCACGTTGTCCTGCGGGTAGCTGTGGCCGAGATGCTGCCGAAAGCCCTCTGCGAACGCGACGCCGCACTCGGCCCCGCGATGCTTGCCCCAGTCGCGCATGGCTTGCAGGTACTGATCCATGCCGTGATGCTTCAAGAGCCAATCGCGCTGGCTGGCGTGCGCAGCGAGCATGGCAGCCTTGTCCTCGATCACGCCGCTGATGTCGATGCGAAACGTCGGCACGACTTCGCGACCGAGCGCGTCCTTGCCCTCGATCGGATCGCAATAATAAAGGTGTGGAATGCCCGGCAACACCGGACCGATTTGTCGATCGGCCATGAAATTGGGGATCGGCCCCGCGAACGCCGCTCCACGCACAATCAGGCTTGTCATCTCGTGATCGACCATGTAGTCGGCCGGGTTATGCGTTAACACGATGCTCGGCTGCACGAGTCGCAGGAGGCGCGTTGCTTTCTCGAGCGTGCGCTCGTTGTAGAACACGCGCAAATCCCATTCTTCGAGGCAATGGTACGTCGCGCCGAGAAGCGCGGCGGCATGGGCCCCCTCGGCGCGACGAATGCGAGCGATCGCCCGAGCGTCATGCTCAGCCGACCCGCAGTCGCCTGCCGTCATCGACGCGATATGCACGACGAATCCGTGCTCGCGTTTCAAGCGAATTAGCGTTCCCGCGCACAAGAACTCCGCGTCGTCCGGATGGGCAAGGATCGAAAGAACCGTCTTGGCCATGACTTCACCAGAACGAAGCAGCAGCAGCGAAAAAACGCAGAATGCGAAGCGGAAGCCCCACGGTGAGGTACTCCGAGCCCTGGGGTTCGGAGTACCTCACCCCGGAGCTTCTTCATTTCGCGGTGTACAGTTCGCGGGCGGCGGCGCGGAAGGCGGCTTGGCTTTGGCCCCCATTCCCGGGGAAGCCGTTGTGCTGGACCATCCAGACGAAGACCAGGCCGCGCTTGGTGTCGACGCTCATGTTCGTGGCGAACGCGCCGCCGTGGCCGAACTCGCCGTCGCCGGTGATGCTCCAGCCGACGCCCCAGTTCGCCTTGACGCCGGCCTCGGTCGTCCGGCTCGTCATCTGTTTGACCGCCTTTTCGGACAGGATGCGCTTTCCGTTGTACTCGCCGTCATTGAGGACCATTTGACAGAACGCGCCGATGTCGCTTGCCGTCGAGAAGAATCCGCCGGCAGGGCACGGACCTCGCTTGCGATCCGCGATCGGATACTTCAAATGAACGATCGGCGTTTCGACGAGCCCGGTCTTGTCCTTGCCCGGCTTGTACGATTTCGCCAGCCGCTTGAGTTGCTCGCCGTTGGGCCAAAAGGTGGTGTCCTTCATGCCGAGTGGTCCGAATAAACGCTTGTCGAGAAAATCCTCATACGCCATGCCGCTCACGACTTCGATGATTCGTCCACCGATGTTGATGCCCGCATTGGAGTAGACGAATTTCGTGCCCGGCTCGGAATTGAGCGGCGTCAACGCGTAGCTGCGCACGGCGTCCTGCAGCGATAGCACGTCGATCGTCGGCGTCTCCATGGCCGAGCGAAACGCCAGTCCGCTGGTGTGATTCATCACGTCGCGCACCGTCACCAGGCGTTTCGGCTTGCGCAACACCAGTTGATCCTTGCCCATCTCGGCGATGACCCACTGCCCCTTGAATTCCGGCAGGTATTTTTCGATCGGATCGTCGAGCTTCACCTTGCCTTCATCGACGAGAATCATGAGGGCGGCGGCAGTGATCGGCTTCGACATCGAAGCAATCCAGAACAGCGCGTTGACCAGCATCGGACGCTGACCCGACACGTCGGCGTAACCGATCGCTTCGTGATGCAACACTTTGCCGCGATCGGCCACCAGCGTCACGGCGCCGGCCAGCGTCTGATTGTCGACGAACGGCTTGAGCGCCTCGGCAACGGTCTTGGGCGGCGTCGCCTCGTGCGCCGGCGCCGGCAGCAGCCCCACGAACAGCAAGGCATATAGCCCCGCCATCCCAAGATGTGACAATGCGTTCCTCATGGTTGCGACCTTTTGTGGAATGAGCGTTGGGATCGAAACGTTTGCTCGTCATGCTGCAACGAATACGCCGCCGGCAAGGACACAGCTGGCACCCTGCCCAGGGGATGATATGATCGATGCCTTCCGCCGTACAGCGGCCATGTTTCTATGTGTCGGGCGTTTGTTCCGCACGCTCTCCGCTGAATCTGATCTTCGCGGTGTTCCTAAATTAATCGAGCTTGCTTGTCCCGTCCGACGTCGGCGTCACCGACCACTTGAACTCTATGCCAAGACACCATCAGTTCTTTTGCACAGTTGTCGTCAACGTAGACGTTCATTCTTCGGGCTGATAGTCCTTCGGCGCACAGGGCCACTTGTCGCGTCCCGCGGTTTTGATTCGGGCGGTTTCCTCCGCTCGCTCCGCGTCCAGAAGGTCCTTGTTGCGGATGCAGTAGTCGATCGCTTCGTGCACCGCTTCGACCGGGATGTTGTGCTCGCGGGCCACATCTTCCGGTGCCATCGGTTCCAGGCCGACTGTCTCGCGATAGATGGCTTCCGCGCGGATGCGCCCGTGAACGTAGAGATGCCGGTACGACGAACCACGCTTGGGCATCAGGTGCATTTACTGGACGGTCTCAGTCATAGTAGCGTCCTTTCGAGCGAATCATTGCTCATGCATTCTATCATGACGACGATCGCTCGCTCAATGCCGTGGCATCTCGTGCCAGGCGGGGTTGCGCATGACTTCTTGAGTGCGAAGGCGGATCTCGGTGGCGATGGGCGTCACGCGCGGGTCGAGGGCCATGCGGATGCCGGCGCGCTGTCGCAGCGTTTTCACCACCCAGCGGCATTCGCCCGATAGCTCGTCCTGGTTGTCGCCGATCACGACCAGGGCTTTCGTGAAGTCCTTGCAGCAATCGACCGCGTCGGCGCCGGTGTAGTCGAGCACGTTCTTGCGAAACTCGGCCATCATCTTGGCGACGTGCTCCGGCGTCTTGATGCGATCGACGCGAAACGCATGCTTGGCGTCGATTTCCGCCGTCAGCTTGTCCATCTCATCGATGAACTCAGTCAGGTCGGGATGCTTCTTTCGCTGCTCGGCGAGATAGACGCGCATCTTCTTGCCGAAGGCGATGTAATCGTTGATGCGCGTACGGATGTGCTTGACGAAGATGAGGCCGTCGTCGAGCGTCTTGTTGATCTCCGAGCGGCGTGCCTTTTGCTGCTTGCTTTCGTAGATCGGGTTGAGGATATCGCGCACGCCGCAGGTCGCCTGGCCGATATAGTTCTCCTTGTGCGATGGAACGTCGAGGATGTGCTCGCACGGTCCGACGCCGAGCGTGTTGCGCATGACATCGACGACGGTGTAGGCGTCGAGCGGCGTCTCCTTGATGCGGTGGATCGGATAGATGAGCGCGGGGCCAGTGAAAACGAGGAAGCGATTCTTGATCGGCTGGATGTAGCCGACGCCGTCCGAGTCGGACCAGACCGGATAGGGGAAACTTCCGAGCACGGTGTTCCAGTGCTCGCGATCGGCGGCGACGGTCTCCGGGTCCGCGGCGCCGAGCCAGGTGTGGCGCGTGTAGGTCCGAAATCCTCTTTCTTGCAACAGCATTTCCCAGCTATCGGTGAGGTCGTTGTCACGGTGAAAGTCGATGCGCCACTGGGCGACGTAGGGCATACGCCAGTCGAGCTTGATGATCTTGCCGCCGTCGGCGGGAGTGAGATCGGGCGTGGCATGCCAGACTTGCGGAGCGTCGAGGACGGCGACCCAAACTTTGCGTTTGTCGAAGGTGATTTCGGAGCCGGTGACCTGGCGTTCGGCGCCTTTGCCCGTCATGGTCACTTTGATATCCTGCCCGCGATTCTCGAAGACGCACAGCGTGATTGCGTCGCCGTTGGCCGTCGGGTGCAGCACAAAGTTCTCGCTGGGCAGATCAACCGAGTCGAGCGGCAAGCGCGTCGCGTCAATCGTGATGTCGTCGGCAAAGAAATCGGGGAGGATGACGAAGCGTCCCGGGCAATCGACGCGCAGCTTGGAGGCGCCGGCGCCGGGCTCGACCTGGAGGGCGACGTCACCGCGTTTGATGCGGAACTTGGCCGAGATCGCGCCCCCTTTGGCGGTTCTGAAGGTAGCGTCGAGCGTGATGGCCGTCTTGCCGTTCTCGACTAACATCAGCCGGTCGACGCTGACGGCCGGCTCGCCCGCGGCGGAGAGAAGCCGGGCACGGCTCCGCGCCACGGCGCCATCGGTTCGAATCGCGTGAATCTCCATGATCGCGTCGCCACGGCGTAAGACGACGGCGATCCGGCCGTTGCTGACGATGGCATCGCCCTTGAACACGTCATTTGCCTTGTCCAGCTGCTGCCAGTTGTTCTTGCCGTTCAAGCGAAGCAGCGCTGGCGCCGGCGTACGCGTGTCCCAGACGGCGAGGCCGCGCGTCTTGGCGTCCCCGGCGAATGTCGGGATGCCGATGCCAAAAAGAACCGAGAATACCAAGGCCCAACGCATGATAAAACTCCGGATGCACAGCATGCCACGTACTTGCATCGTAGATGCCTGACGCCAAACACGCAATGAAAAAAAACCATGAAACCACGGATCGCACTGATGGCACGAAAAGGGAAATGAAGAGGCTTGCTCTGTGTCTAAGCCTCTCACTTGGTCGCGGTCATTCCTGCGTCACCTATCCGTGCCATCATTGCAATCCGTGGTTGGTTTTAGGTGACGCCCGAAAGAGGGGCCGGGAATCTTGTCGGATTCCTTGCTTTTCTTGTTGACGTGCGATTCACGGTTTCCTCATAATAACAAAATGGCGTTCCCACGGAGGCAGGAAAGCCGGCGGTCGTTCGCGGAACGGCCCGAATCGGGTCCACGGATGGGGGTGGTTGATAAACGTATCGAGCGGCCCGCGACTCCCCGGTGGCGTCGGATTTTGTTCGGCGCCTATGGGAACCGCGATTGCCGTGGGAATCCGTCAACCGCTGAAACCTGCACCGAGCTACTAACGATGCTTATGACGCTTTTGGGTTTCTTGTGGGCGCTTCTGGTTTTGGCCGCGCTTTGGCGCTGGCTGGAACCCGGCGCTTGCGAGAAAATGATTCGCCACGTGTGTTCGTCGATCCTGAGCCTAGCGGATCGGCCGACGCGACGATTCTTGTCGTCGATCCTTCCCTGGGGGCTTTATTCAATTATGGCGCCGCCGGGACGAACCGACCCAACCCAATGTCACCGGTTTCGGCGTTGAAGCCACATGAAGCCCAGGGGCGAGGTACTCCGAGCCCCTGGGATGGATTCCATTTCCCACGGTCAACTCGCGCGCGGGCCACGATCAGGAGTGGCCTACATGGAATATTTTCTGGGTGGCCTCGTCGGGCTGGCGGTTGGATCGCCCCTCGGCGCCGTCATTTGTTACATCTGGATTCGCCGGCTCGATAGCGAAAACCTGCACAGCGCCGAGGTGCGTGCCAAGGAACTCATCAGCCAGGCCGAAAAAAACGCCGAGAACATCGTCAAAGATGCCGAATTCAAAGCCAAGGACGAGTTGTTCAAACGCCGCGAGGAGTTCAATCGCGAAGCTGAGAAGGTTCGCAACGAGCAAAAGGACGAACATCGCCGACTCGAAAAACGCGAGGATACGCTGGAACAAACGCACGGGGAACTTCTCAAAAAAGAAAAGCACCACCAGCAAAACGAAAAGAAACTTCAGGAACGGCGCGAACACTTGGAGCAGAAAATCAAGGACGCGGAACGCGTTGTCGAGGAACAAACGCGCCGGCTGCACGAGATCAGCGGCCTGTCCCGGGCCGAGGCCGAGAAACTGCTCCTGGAACGCATCGATCGCGAACTTGCCGACGAGGTGGCGTCGCGCATCCAGAAGAATGAAGAGCAAATCAAGGCAGTCAGCGAGGAAAAAGCCCGGCGTATTCTGGCCACCGCCATCCACCGATACGCCGCCGAGCATACCGCCGATACCACGGTCAGCACCGTCGACATCCCGTCGGACGACATGAAGGGCCGCATCATCGGCCGCGAAGGCCGCAATATCCGAACTTTCGAAAAGGCGACGGGCGTGGACGTGATCGTCGACGATACGCCGGGAGTGGTCATCGTCAGCGCATTCGACAACATTCGCCGCGAGGTTGCACGCATCTCGCTGTCCAAACTGATCCAAGATGGCCGAATCCATCCGACGCGCATTGAAGAGGTCGTGAAGGAAACGCAGGAGGAGATGGATCGCAACATCATGGAGATCGGCAAAGCCGCCGTCATGGAGGCGAACGTCGGTCACATGAACGACAAGCTTGTGCATTTGCTCGGTAGGCTCAAATTTCGCACTAGTTACAGCCAGAACGTGCTCAATCACAGCTTGGAGGTAGCCTACTTGACGGGCCTGATGGCGGATGAGTTGGGCCTGGATGGCCGGTTGGCGCGGCGCTGCGGACTGTTGCACGACGTCGGCAAGGCGGCCGACCACGAGATGGAGGGCGGCCATCCCAAAATCGGCGCTGAACTCGCCAAGCGCTATGGCGAAACGTCCAAGGAGGTCTTGCACGCCATCATCGGCCATCACGACGATGTCACCGTCGATCACATCTACACGGTGCTGGTCGCCGCCGCCGACGCCATCAGCGCCGCACGCCCAGGGGCGCGGCGCGAAACGCTGGAGAAGTACGTCAAACGGCTCGAAGAACTCGAAGCGCTTGCCCAAGGGTTCCCCGGCGTCGAACACGCCTACGCCATCCAGGCTGGCCGCGAGTTGCGCGTCATCGCCAACGCCGGCCAACTCTCCGACGGCGAGGCGCTCAAGACCTGCCGTGAGATCGCCAAGGCCATCGAGCAGAACCTGAACTACCCCGGCGAGATCAAAGTCACTGTCGTCCGCGAGACCCGCTCGGTCGAGTTTGCCCGATAGATTCCGTAGGGACAAGCTGCCAGCTTGTCCCCGGAACTGCGTTTTCCGTGGCCCCAATGGGATCAAGCTGGCAGCTTGTCCCTACGACGGCAACCCGGCATGCGTCGCGGCATCACGTTGCTGGAAGTGGTTATCATTCTGCTCGTCGGCGTGGTCGCTGTCGGCGTCGGTGTCATGCTCATCACGCGCAACCGAGAGTATGCGCTGCGTGAACAGTGCAAGCTGAATCTCAAACGCATTGGCGAGGGCATTCAGGCCTACCACGACGCGTCCTCCGTCAACGAGGCAGCGCGTCGCCTGCCGCCTTCGCGCATCGCGGCCGGTTATGCCACCTGGGCGGTTCTGCTCGCGCCGTACCTCACCAAAGAACACGTATTGCAGAAGTGGGACGAGAAGAAAGGCTATTTCGAGCAAGCCGACGACGTCCGCCACGCCCGTCTGGTCTTCTTCTTCTGCCCGACACGCCATCGAGCCGACACGTTGAGCCGCGCGGGCGACCTTGACGCTGCCAAAACGCATTTTCCAGGCGGGCTTGGCGATTATGCCTGCGTCGCCGGCGACGGCAGCGCCGCCCACGACTGGACCGGCCCGAGTGCCAATGGCCCCTTCGTCATGGCCGAGGTGACCGAATGCAAGAACCATGTCATCAAGTGGCAGAGCCGAACGAGCCTGGCGAGCCTGACGCGCGGACTGTCGTACACGCTGCTGGTCGGCGAGAAGCATGTGCCGGCGGATCAGCAGGGCGAGGTCAAGTTTGGCGATGGATCGCTCTACAACGGCCAGCATCCCGCCAGCTTCTCGCGCGTCGCCGGCCCGGGCTTCCCGATCGCCGGCAGCATCGATGCACCGTTCAACAACAACTTTGGAAGTTATCACAGTCGCGTCTGCATGTTCCTCTTGGCCGACATGAGTGCGCGCGTCTATTCCGCCGACACCAACGAGATCGTCTTGGGCCAAATGGCAAGGCGAGGAGAATGATGCCATGGCGAATTGCAGAATTGGAGCGATCGCGGTTGGTCTTGCGATCTTCACATTGTACGCGGGCACTGCGCATGCGGATGCGCCCAAGAAAAAGCAGCCCAACATCATCTTTTTGCTCGCCGACGATTTGCGCTGGAACGCCGTCGGCTTCATGGGCGACAAGCTTGCCAAGACGCCAAACCTCGACAAGCTGGCCAAGCGCGGCGTCGTTTTTCGCAACCACTTTGTCACGACATCGATTTGCGCCGTCAGCCGCGCCAGCATCTTCGCCGGGCAATACGCGCGACGGCACAAGATCAACGATTTCGTGACCGACTTTACGCCGGAAGCGTGGGCGCGCACCTATCCGATGCTTCTGAAGAGGGCCGGCTATCGCATCGGATTCATCGGAAAGTTCGGCGTCGGCGCCAAGATGCAGGCTGCGTCCTTCGACTTCTGGAAAGGGTTTCCTGGCCAAGGCGCATACTTCGGCAAGGGCGAAACCGTCCATCTCACGCATCGCATGGGCGATCAGGCCTTGGAGTTCTTGCAGGGTTGCAAGAAAGACCAGCCATTCTGCCTGTCGCTGAGCTTCAAATGTCCGCACGCGATGGACGCCGCGAAGCGCGAGTATCCACCCGATCCGCGCGATGAAAATCTCTTCAAGGACGTGACCTTTCCGATTCCGAAAACCGCCGATCCAAAGTTCTTTCAGGCGCTCCCCGATTTCGTTCAAAAATCCGAGAGCCGAAAGCGCTGGGAACGCCGCTTCAAGACGCCGGAGAAATTCCAAGAAATCGTGCGCGACTACTATCGGCTCGTGACCGGGATGGACCGCGAGATCGGACGTATCCTCGATGAACTCGACCGCCTGGGAATTGCCGACGACACCATCATCCTGTTCACGTCGGACAACGGGTATTTCTTCGGCGAGCGCGGCTTGGCCGACAAGTGGTACCTCTATGAGGAATCGGTTCGCGTGCCGATGCTCGTCTTTGATCCGTCCTTGCCCAAGGAACGCCGGAATCGCACCGTCGACGCGATGACGCTCAACATCGACCTGGCGCCGACGATGCTCGACTACGCCGGTGTCGCGATTCCGGAATCGATGCAGGGCAAGAGCCTGCGTCCCTGGGTGCGTGGCGAATCACCCAAGTGGCGCGACGATTGGTTCTACGAGCATCACACCGCGATCAAGATCATTCCGGAGTCGGAGGGGGTCCGTACGAATCGCTGGACGTACCTGCGCTGGATGAAAGACGCGAGCAAACCCGTGGAAGAGCTCTACGACCTACAAACGGATCCTTGGCAGGAACGCAATCTCGTTGCGGGGGCTGCTCATCAGGATACGTTGCGGCATTTGCGTAGCCGATGGGAGACGCTGCGAAAGGAATTGGAATAGGCCGCAAGAAAATGCAAAGGGCACAAAAGGAAGAAGGGAGTGGCCAATCACCTAGGCACCGCAACCACCGGGGCGGAGGAGACCGCCCCGCTTTACGCACGGAAATTCCTTCGCCTCGCTTTTTTGTGCTTGTGCGTTTTTTCGCGGCGGATCATCGCTCGGTTACGCGAATCACGAGCTTCAAGCCAGACCAGATTTCATCGACGGCGCACACCTTGACGTCCACCAGAGTCAGGGGAAGTGCGATGTCGCGGATCACGTTCTCCGTGATGTCGGTGGGGACCTTCGACGCCTTCTTGGGTCAGGACACCCATATGACGTCGTTGGACTTGATCTGCTTCAGATAGCGCTTCAACTTGCCGGCCAACGTCTTGGCGCTGTCGGTGAAGATGTGGACAAGGTCGAGGTCTTTGTCGGGTCCGGAGAGAAACGTCACATCGTCGGGCAGGGGCGCGAGCAGATCAAGGTAGTTCGCCGGCGCGTTGTCAAGAAAAACCCGAAGGCCCGGCTGGTAACCGAGCTTCTTGGCCAGCGGCGTGCCGGAATATCCGACGGGCATTGGAGTGCTCCGAGGATTTCATTTAGCGTCCGCGCGGCGCCGCGCGAACGCTAAATGGAGAAGGGGACTTACTTCGCCGGCACGTTGGTGTGCGCCATGTTGGCGCCCCAGGTGGGCCAGCCGGTGAAGCGGGCGTCGCCGGTGTTGATGCAGACGACACGGCCATCGTCCGTGCCGACATAGATGCGGCCGCCTTCGATCGCGGCCTGGGACCGGATCGACGAGCCGACTTTGAATGTCTTGGTGACATCGCCTTTCTCGGGATCGACGAGCAGCACGTCGCCCTCTACCGTGGTCAAGAAAAGCAGTCCGCCGGCCGCCGCCGGAGGGGCCGCGAGGTGACCGCCGCGTTTGGCGAGATCGCCCTTGAGCTTGACCTTCCAGCGGACCTTGCCGTCTTTCGGGTCGGTGTTGACCAGTTCATCGCCCATGCAATTGAAGTTGGCGTCGCGGTAGTTGAGGATGCGCGAGCCTTGGAAGGCTTGCATTGTGGAGACATTTCCCTGGCCGACGTTCATGAATCCCGCCTGCGGATTGGCGGCTGCTGGCGCGCCTCCGGCAAACCCGTTGCCGGCATCGAGCGCCGTTCCTTTCTTGGCCAATTCGCTGGTGCGCTGCACCTTCTCATCGAGGTAGATGGCTTCACGCTTTGCCGTGGCGAAATTGTCGCTTCCCTTGGACCGATCGATGCCGGCGATCTCCTCGGAAACCTTGTCGCCCTTTTTGTCAGCCCGGCGAGTCCAATAAACGTTGCCGCCTACCACGACCGGGGCGCAGGTCGCGCGGCTGCGCTGCGCGGAGACGATGGCGCCATCGCTTTGCTTGAACTTGTAGACGGTTCCGGCAAATGACGTGGCGTATACTTCATCGTCGACGGCGACAGGGGCCGACATGACATCGCTGTCGATCCATTTCTGCCAAATGATCTTTCCGGTCTTGAGTTCGAGGCAAATCATGACGTGCGAAGCCTCGGGGCGCTTTTTTTGGGCGGGCTGTTGTGGCGAAACGGCATTCGGGTTCAGTTGCACCTTCCCCTTCGGACCGAAGTCGAATCCGCCTGGACCTTTTTTGGGGCCGCCTGGCGCGGGAGCCTGCCCGGCGTTGGCGGGAT
>VGZI01000136.1 GCA_016872605.1 Planctomycetota bacterium | reverse complement strand
GGGCCGGAACAGAGAAGAGGCCGAATCGAACGGGATTAGGATAACCAAGTAGGTGCGGTACGTCAATAGCAAGTTTGCAAAAATTACAATAAACTCCTTGCGGCTGGGGTGTGCCCGTCGATTCCGGCACTCTAACGAAGAGCCTTCCCGCAACGGCGCAAAGACACGAATGATGACGGGAATCGGGCAAGCGTAGGCTGAATGTGGTACACGGGAATACACAAGCCCAGCTCCGTGTTGCCGTTGGGTATGGGTGTGTGTGCAACGAATGCGCCGAAACGCTGTTCGTAAAAGGCGTTACGTCTAGAGATTTCGTTGCATGGCTATCGAAGAATCATGAGCAAAGGGGTGGGCTTGCTAAATCGATATCGACGTTATGTTGCGTTGGTTAGGTCCCCGCCCTCGTTGCGCCATTGCGGCGTTGCGTGAGATCTTGGTGCCGGAAACTGCGGGCACAGCGATCGATCTTGCCGTGACGGGTGTTCATATTTTCGCAGTGCCTCCGTTGTGATACAGTGGTCGCATGGTCGCAGCGAAGAAGACGAAGGACGCCGATGACTTGCAGATTGTGTGTCGCAATAAGCGGGCGTATCACGAATACGAGGTATTCGATACGCTCGAGTGCGGTATCGTATTGACGGGAACGGAAGTCAAAAGCCTGCGCGACCATGCCGCCAGTCTCGACGACGCCTATGCCAAGATTGAGCGTGGCGAAGTCTGGCTCATTGGCAGCGAGATTCCCGAGTACTTGATGGGCAATCGGCTCAACCACAAGCCGAAACGGCCGCGCAAACTCTTGATGCACAAGCGTGAGATCGCCAAGTTCGCGGGCAAGGCGTCGCAACAGGGATTCACCCTGGTTCCGCTGCGGCTGTATTTCAAGCAGGGCCGTGCGAAGGTCGAGATCGCGGTCGCCCGGGGCAAGAAACTGTACGACAAGCGGGAATCGAAGAAGAAAGCGGATGCCGCCCGCGAGATACGCCAGGCCATGAAGAGCCGGCGGCGCTAGACCGGGTGTGCTTGCGCGGCGCGAAGCGAATGCGAAGCTGCAACCGGTGAACGGTCACGGAGGACGACATGCGCATCACAGCGCTGGTGAAGAGCCTGGATCACGTCTGCTGCCGCTACCGCGCCGCCGCGTTCCGACCTCATTTCGAAGCGATTGGACACGAGTTTGCTGTTCGCCCCTGGTGGAGTCCGTCGTTCTTGTGGCAGATGGTCCCTGGGCTTTCGTGCGATATCGACGCCTTGATCGTCCAGCGAAAGCTCCTCTCGTCGTGGCAACTGAATCATCTGCGACGTCGCGTGCGCTGGCTCATTTACGACTTCGACGACTCCGTCTTCCTTCGAAGTTCCTATAACCCGCGCGGCACGCACTGTCCGACGCGATTCGCACAGTTTCGGCAGATCGTGCAGGCCGCGGATATCGTCACGGCCGGCAATGCGTTCTTGCGCGATCAAGCGTGTGCGGTGACCGATCCCGCCAAGGTGCATCTGATTCCCACGTGCGTGGACGCCAATCGTTATTCATTGGCGGATCATTTTCGAAATCGCGCGAACGTTAAGCTGGCGTGGATCGGTTCGTCCAGCACCATCCGCGGTCTGGAACGGATTGGCGACATACTCGATTGCGTGGGTCTCTCCGTTCCGAAAACCTCGCTGAAGGTAATATGCGACCGAGCGATTTCGCTGCAGCGCCTTCCGATTGAATTTTGTCGTTGGAGTGAATCAACGGAGATCGCGGACCTGATTGATGCGGATATCGGCGTTAGTTGGTTGCCTGATGACGCGTGGAGCGAAGGCAAGTGCGGGCTGAAGATTCTTCAGTACATGGCGGCCGGGCTGCCCGTGATCGCAAACCCGGTCGGCATGCACAAGGTCCTGGTCAAGCACGGCGAAACGGGCTTCTTGGTCAAGACGGTCGACGAGTGGATTGCCGCCGTGCGTCGGCTGACCAGCGAACCGGCATTGCGCCGCCAGCTAGGGATTGCTGGCCGCCATGTTGTTGAACGATACTTCGACGTCGCTCATGGCGCAGCCAATTGGGAGACGGTGGTGCGTACACTGGAATCGGGCACGCGAGGTTACACAGGGCCGCGCACGAAGTAAGCGGCCGCGCGCCGTCGCTTTCTTCGTGCGCGGCACACTGCTGGGAATCGTCTGATGAACGCCTTACTCCAACCTTTGACGGAATGCACGGTTGGCGGGTTTCGCTGGTCGCTGCGGCCCGACCTACGCGAACGTCTGCTCGACGATCAAGGCCTACGGCTCGGCGAATGGCTGCAGACCGGGCAGGCTCGCGTCGTCAAGCTGGGGCCTCATCGCATCGTTTATCGCGTCGAGCTTCCCGGCCTGTGCTTCTACGTCAAGCACAATTTCATTCACGATCAACGCGCCTGGTTTCGGCAACTCGTTCGGCAGAGCAAAGCCCGCATGGAATATGACCGCGTGGTGGCGGCGGCTGAGCGCGGCATACCGACGATCACGCCGCTGGCAATCGCCGAGCAAGAAACGCAAGTCGGTTCCGGTGAGAGCATCCTGATCACGGAGAGCCTGGAAGATTGCCTGCCGCTGCATTTCTTCCTCGCAGCCGTGCTTCCGACGTTCGCCGAGCCGCGCCAATCGCGTCTGCGTCAACGGCTGGCAATCGAGCTGGGCCGGTTGGTGGCCAAGGTTCATGAGGCGGGCATTCTGCATCACGATCTCCATGCCGGCAACATGCTTGTGCGCGTGGTCGGCGTGGACCAGGTCGAGCTTTTCGTCATCGATCTCCTTGCGGTCAAAATGGGACCGCCGCTCGACTGGGAGCAGAGTCGTGAGAACCTGGTCATGATCAACTGCTGGTTCACCTTGCGTGTGCATCGGGCGGACCGGTTGCGATTTTGGAAAGCGTATTTTGAAGCCCGCAAGCTCGGCGCCTGGCAACGCGATCGCCATGGCGCCAAACTGTACGCCAAGGAACTGCACGACATCGAAGAGCAGAGTTGGCAACGCAACCTGCGATTCTGGCAACGCCGCGACAAACGCTGCCTGCACAATTGCCGATACTACCGCAAGATCAATGGTCCGAGCGTAGTCGGACATGCGGTAATGGAGATTGCCGACGCCGATCTGGTCGAATTGCTCAACGATCCAGACGCGCTGTTCACCGCGGCGGGCGGCGCCGATTCTTCGATCTCGATACTCAAGCAGTCCGCGTCATCGACGGTGATCGAGATGGACTTTCGCGTCAACGGGCAGATTCGCCGCGTTGTCTTCAAGCGGTTCTGCGTCACGTCGTGGACCGATCCGGTGGCGTCGCTGTTTCGGTCGCCTCCGGCGCTGCGGTCGTGGATACATGGTCAGGGATTTCGCGAACGCGGATTGCCGACTGCACGCCCCTTCGTCGTCTTGCATCGCCGCGCCTATGGCATGTGGCACGAAGGCTATCTGATGACCGAAAAGATCGCCCACGCCGACGACCTGCATGTCACGGTGGAGCGCATCGATCGGGCGGCCCCGCTGGATCGGGCACGCCTTATGCGGCGCTTGATTGAACGCGTGGCACGGACAATCCGTTCGCTGCATCAGCGCGAACTCTCGCACCGCGATTTGAAGGCCGCCAACATCCTCGTGCGCCGCTGGGATGCGCCGGAGAATGAACCGTCGGCCTATTCGCAAGACATTCAGAACCTCTTGTACATGCCGGAGAGCTTCGTGTGGCTCATCGACTTGGTGGGAGTCGAAGTGTTCGGCGAGTTGCCGCGCTCGCGCAAAGTGCAAAACCTGGCCCGGCTCAACGCCAGCTTCGTTGACAGCGAAAAGATCACGCGCACCGATCGGCTGCGGTTCTTGCTTACCTATCTTCATTGCGGCGCGTTCGGCAAATGCGACTGGAAAAGCTGGTGGAAAGAAATCGATTGGGCAACGCTGCAAAAAGTTGATCGCAACAGGCGGCGCGGCAAGCCCTTGCAGTGACACACGACCTATCCGGCGGCGAAAGATGCGCATCCTTCGCTAACGTTTCAGGCTTGGATTGACCGATTCCCCTTGTACGATCCGCACGTTCCGCATATTATCCCGCCGCGCGCCGGTGCGCGCATCGCGAGGAGTCGATGGCGTATTCTCGGTCAATCTGGATACTGTCGGCGATGCTCGGGAGCTTGGCGCTGCTAGTCGGCTGCGAGTTCTTCCAGCATTGGACGCACCCGGCGAAAGAGCGCGCCGACAAGGAGCCGATCCCCGGCGCGCCGAGCAAGCACGTGATGCGCGTGCCGCCGCAGTTCATTTTTCTTTCCGATGTCGAGTTGAAACGCGATCAGCCGATCTTCAAGGACCTGATGAGCTTGCGGACGCAGATTTACCGCGAGCTGCGTCTGCCGCCGTCGAATACGGAGATCTTCGTCTATCTCTTCGAGGACAAGGGCCGCTACGAACGGTTCCTTCATGGCCGACATCCGGAGCTGCCTGACCGCCGGGCCTATTTCGTCAAGCAGGCCAAGCGCCTGGGCGGCGTTGAGGACTTGATGGTCTATACCTACATGGGCGACACCATTCACCAGGATCTTCGCCATGAGTTGACCCATGCCATCTTGCACAGCACCCACAAGGATGTGCCGATCTGGCTCGACGAGGGTTTGGCCGAGTACTTCGAGTTGCCCAGTGGCTCCGCGGGGCTGAATTCGTCCCATGTCGAAGCCCTGAGGAAGCCTGGTGTGCAATTCGACCTGGCGCGCTTGGAGCGTCTCGAGAAAGTGCGTCAAATGGAGTCGGCGGAGTATCGGGAGTCATGGGCATGGGTGCATTGGATGCTGCGCAGCAGCCCGCAAGCCAAAGAGATACTACTCGGTTATTTGAAAGACCTGCGCGCCACTTCGACTCCCGAGTCGTTGCGTCCACGTCTGGCGCGTGCCATTGGATCGCCCGATCAGGCCGTGCAATCCCATCTTGCCGATCTGGAACGCAGGTTGCCTCGCAACGTGACAGCCAAGCGCTAGTACGATAGCATGATATTGTTCAGCCGCTCGCCTTTGGCGAGTGCGAACCCCGCTGCCGGCAAAGGCGGCCGGCTAAACGCGGCCAGCACATGGGGCGTCGAATGCGCATTCTTATCACCGCCGGCAACACGCAAACGCCGATCGATCGCGTGCGCTGCATCACCAACATTTTCACCGGGAAAACCGGCGCCGCCATCGCGCTGGAAGCGTATCGCCGTGGTCATGCCGTGACGCTTGCCACGTCGCATCCGGAGGTTCTCGAGTCGCCGCCGAGTGATGCGAACCGCTGGGTGTGCAATAGTTATCGAACGTTCGACGAACTCGAATCGCTAATGGCCAAGCACATTAGTCACGGGGGGATGGAGGGCGTAGTGCATTGCGCCGCCGTCAGCGACTATCACGCCGCCGGCGTTTTTTCTTCGGCGCCAGGCACGGTTTTCGATGCGGATACTGGCACGTGGTCGGCTGTCGCCGGTACACCGACGTTGTTCGATCGCAACGCAGGCAAGGTCAAAAGCGATTGCCCCGAGCTTTGGCTCCGCTTGGTGCGCGCCCCCAAGCTCGTCGACAAGATTCGCAGCGAATGGCACTTCGCCGGCGTGCTCGTCAAGTTCAAGCTCGAAGTCGGCGTGACTGAAGCGGATTTGCAAGCCATCGCCGAACGCTCGCGCCGTCAATCGGACGCCGATCTCATGGTCGCCAACACCCTCGAAGGCGCGGCGGAGTGGGCCTTGATCGGTAACAAAGCGGGCTATCAAAAGGTGACGCGAGCAGAACTGCCGGCGACACTTCTGAATGCCATCGAAGGCATTCGCAAGCACTAACGAAGTGAGGGTGTCGGATCATGTCCAATGTGCTTCTCGGTGTCACGGGTTCGGTCGCAGCGATCCACACGCCGGACCTCTACGCTGATCTGAGGCATGCAGGGCACGCGGTCAAGATCGTCGCGACCAAGGCGGCATGTCACTTCTTCGACGCTGCCGGCATCGAAGCCCGCGACGGTGCGCGCAACAAGGATGTGGTGATTCTCGACGAAGACGAATGGACTTCGGAACGCTATCGGCGTGGCGATCCGGTGCTGCATATCGAATTGCGCCGCTGGGCTGAGATTCTTCTCATCGCTCCGTGCGACGCCAATACGCTCGCAAAACTCGCCTTGGGTTTGACTGACAACTGCCTGACGTGTGTGTGTCGCGCCTGGGATCTGTCTCGTCCCATCGTATTGGCGCCGGCCATGAACACGCTGATGTGGGAGCATCCAGCGACGGCTCGGCATCTTGCTCAGCTCACCGCGGATCTGCGCGAGGCCTTGCGAATTGTCTGGCCGGTCATCAAGAAACTGGCCTGCGACGACGTCGGCGTGGGCGCCATGGCGTCGCGCGACGATATCCTCGCCGCTATTGGAGCGACCTGACGGTTTACTCGTTTTCCTGGGGCGGCGCGCGCCCTCGTGCCTCGGCGTGCGTTGGCGTTTCTCGTGTCCGCGACTTCGAGGTTCTTCCCGTCAGACCAATTCGAATGATGTGCGACATGGCTGGCTCCTTGTTTTGGGACGAGTCTCATCCAAGGAATGGTCCTCTGCCGCCGACTTGCGCAAAAAACCATCGTTTGCGCACAACTTCAGACGGGGACTGAACAAACTTATCGTGAAAAGGCCCTTCCAAGTTCTATAACGATGTTGGCCTACCAACGTGTTCCCGCTCCGGGGATCGAAGCAGCGAGGCAAATACCGTGAGCAGAAATCAACCTGCGTCGCTCGTCATTCTGGTGGCTTTCGTCGCGCCGGCGGTTCTTGTTTCATGCTTTTCACGTGGCCAGTCCCAGGCCGGCGGCGATCTCGCGGATTCGTATGCCAAGAGCGTGCAGCCCATCCTCAAGAAATTCTGCATCGAGTGCCATTCGACGAAAGCCCGCAAAGGCGACCTCGATCTCGAACGCTTCACTTCGTTGGCTGCCGTCCGCAAGGACCTGAAGCCCTGGCAGCACCTGATCGAGCAGGTCGAAGTCGGCGAAATGCCGCCGAAAGGTAAACCACAGCCCAGTGCCGACGAGCGAAAGACGCTGCTGACGTGGGCGCGTGCCATGCTCGACGCCGAAGCGCGGGCGCGCGTCGGCGATCCGGGACGCGTGCCGCTGCGGCGTTTGAGCAACGCCGAGTACGACAGCACAATCCGCGACTTGACCGGCGTCGACCTGACGCCGGCGCGCGAGTTTCCCGCGGACGGCGCGGCCGGGGAAGGCTTCACCAACGCAGCCGAGGGACTCTCCGACATTACACCGG
Source organism: Planctomycetota bacterium (assembly GCA_016872605.1). Lineage (GTDB taxonomy): Bacteria > Planctomycetota > Planctomycetia > Gemmatales > Gemmataceae > SIAQ01. The sequence goes on along the minus strand of VGZI01000136.1, from coordinate 8,571 downwards.
CGCTGTTCACGCGTTATCTTGATGCAGCCAAGGAAATCGCCGATCACGCCGTGCTGCTGCCGGACGGCTTTCGATTCAGTCCGAGCAAAACGCGGCGCGACTGGACCGACGAGGGCACGAAATCCCTGCGGAAGTTCTATGCCGAACACGCACCCGGCGATGGCAAGCTCCTTGTCCAGCCGTACTTGCTCGCGACAATTCGTCATAAGGCGACGCTTGCTGCCGGCAAGATCGATGAGATCGCGGCCAAGGAAAAACTCAACGCGAAGTACCTAAGCGCACTGTGGCAGACCCTGAGCGACAAAACGCCGGCGCAACCTCTCGACACGATTCGAGCGAGGTGGCGTACCGCCGGCGAGAAGGACGTAGTTTCCCTGACGGGCGAGATCGTCGCCTGGCAGGCCGCACTGTGGAAAACATCGGGTATCGGCAACTACGTTCGCGCCAAGTGGGGCGAGGCGCCGGGGACCGGATACGCCGAGAGTTTGACGCGGCAATATGCGTTCGATCCGCCGGCAAATAGTTCGGTCGCGATTCGCTTGCCGATCAAGCCGATGCCGGGGCAATCCGAAGTGGCCATCTACTTGGCCGCCAAAGAACCGCTTGCACCTGGCTTGGTTGTCTGGCATCGGCCCCGCTTCGAAGGCCCGGGCAAGCCGACGCTGTTGTTGCGTGACTATCCCAACTACGGACAGGCGTTCGAACGGGATTATCCGTCGGCGTTCGTCGGCTCGGCCAAGTACCTTGCCGCCGTGGTGGAGGCCGCCAACGATGCGAAAATGTCGCTTGACGACTTGGCCAAGCGCGATGGTCTCGAGCCAGTGTTCTTGAGACAGTGGGCCAAGGTGCTTGCGTTGCCGCCGCGAAACAAGGAGGGAAGCGGCACACGGGTCGCGGCGCCGTTGACGTTGCTCGATGACAAGACCTTGGCCAATCCGCAACGTCCCGCCATCCTTGGCTGGAAAAAGAAAGGAATCGATCTGCCGATCGTCGTCGCCAATTCCTCCGATCAAGCGCTGCACATTCCGGGCCGCGTCTCCGCTCGAACGATCGGCGTGCACCCAACACCGCAAGAGTTCGTCGCCATCGCCTGGAAAAGCCCGATCGAGGGCAGGGTGCGCGTGACCGCCCGCGTTGCCCACGCTCATCCGGCCTGTGGCAACGGCGTCGCCTGGTGGCTTGAACATCGCCAAGGTGATCGTGTCACCCTGCTCGGCGACGGCGTTCTTGATCTCGGCCAAGAAGTGAAACCGCCAACCAACTCGATAAACGTCGCCAAGGGGGACGTGGTCATTCTGGCTGTCGATCCGCGCGACAACGAGCATGCCTGCGACATGACTGAAGTCTGGTTGACGATCGCCGAGGACGCCAAGCCGAACCGCGTTTGGGATCTTGCCAAGGACGTCTCTGCCGACATCCAGGCGGCCAATCCGCACGCCGACAAGCAGAGCAACGCCGGCGTCTGGAGCTTCGTTCGCGGCCCGGCCATGAAAGGCGCATCGAAGACCACGCCGATCCCGGCCAACTCGGCTCTCGCCCGTTGGCGCAGCGCCGCGGTCGATCCGGAGCGTCGGGCCGAGTTGGAGATGCTGGCCAGGCAAGTCGAAACCGTACTGTCGGGTGCACAGCCGAAAAATGCCAAGGATCCGAACCGAGCGCTGTACGATCGGCTCGTCACATTCGACAGTCCGCTCTTTGCAGGCGTCGATCTGGCGAAAATCGCCAAGTCACGCGTTAAGACGGGGACATTCGCGTTGCCGCGAGATCGATTTGCAAAAGACGGCGAGAGCGTGATTGCGACGAGCGATCAGATCGTGGAGATTCGTCTGCCAGCCTCGCTGTTTGTTGGCCGCGAGTTTGTCGTCGACGTCCGACCCGATGGCGCGATCGGCGAACGGCTCATTCACGTTCGTGCTGCGACGACTGCGCCCAATGCTGACACTCGCTGGGATGGCCCGGTGCTGGCGTCGCCGAATAGCGCTGCTCATAAGCAGCTTGTCGCTGGGCATGCCGAGTTTCGCCGCGTGTTTCCGCTGTTCACGTGCTTCCCGCAGGTCGTGCCGACCGATGAAGTCGTAACGCTCAAGATGTTCCATCGGGAGGACGAACCGCTCCTTCGCTTGTTCCTCAGCGACGAGCAAGCCAAGAAGCTCGATCGGCTCTGGGACGAGCAGCGTTTCATCAGCCGCCAGGCGGTCGCTGAGCACGACTATCTGCCGCAGTTCATGGGTTATACAACGCAGGACACGCCGAAAGCGTTTCAGCAGTTTTTCATCGACCGCAAGCCGCAGTTCAAGAAGGCCGCGGAAGATTGCGTGAAGCTTGAAGATAGCGCCATTCCGAGGCACCTTCATGCTCTGGTCGCGTTTGCCGAGCGCGCTTATCGTCGGCCTCTGGAAACGAAAGAGAAGGACGATCTGCTTGCGTTGTACCAGAAGCTACGCGGCAAAAAGCTGCCGCACGATGAGGCGTTTCGCGGCGTGTTGGCCCGGGTGCTAACCGGGCCGGCGTTCCTCTTCCGCATCGAGAAAGCGCCGGCCGGCACGAAGGCTGGCGCCGTCAACGATTGGGAACTCGCCACGCGGCTCAGTTACTTTCTCTGGTCGTCGATGCCGGACGATGAGTTGCGTCAGCTTGCCGCCGCTGGGAAGTTGCGCGACGCCAAGATGCTCGAAGCACAGACGCGCCGCATGCTCAAGGACCAACGTCTCCGCGCGTTGGCGATCGAGTTTGGCACACAGTGGATTCACGTCCGCAACTTCGATCAACTCAAAGAAAAGAACGAAAAGCTCTTCCCGACGTTTACGCCGGTGTTGCGCAAAGCGATCTATGAGGAATCGATCTTGTTCTTTCAGGATCTTTTCCAGAGTGATCGACCGGTGACGAACCTTCTTGATGCGGACTACACGTTCCTCAACGACACGCTTGCTAAGCACTATGGCATTCCAGGCATCACCGGCCCGGAGTGGCGGCGCGTCGACGGTGTGCGCAAATATGGTCGGGGCGGCATTCTCGGCCTGGCCAGCGTGCACGCTAAACAGTCCGGCGCATCGCGCACCAGCCCGGTGTTGCGAGGCAACTGGGTCGTCGAAACCTTGCTCGGCGAAAAACTCCCGCGTCCCCCCGCCAACGTGCCCGTCCTTCCCGATCAGGAAGGAACGGACAAGCTCACCACGCGGCAGATGGTCGAGCAGCACGTCGCCAATCCCTCTTGTGCCGCCTGCCACGTTCGCATCGACCCGTACGGTTTCGCGTTCGAGAACTTCGACGCCATCGGCCGATGGCGCGTCAAGGATGCGAACGGCCATCCGGTCGATACGAAAGCCAAGCTGCGCGACGGCGCCGAGTTCGCCGGCATCGACGGCCTGCGCAATCATCTCATGACCAAGAAGAAAGACGTGATCGTTCGGCTCTTCTGCCAAAAGCTGCTCGGCTACGCGCTGGGCCGGGCGACGACGCTGTCGGACACGCTCCTGATCGACGAGATGGTGGGCGAATTGCATAAGCACGATGGCCGACTGTCCGCCGCGGTGTTAGCGATCGTCCGCAGCCCGCAATTTCGCATGATTCGCGGCCGCGATTGGTCGGACGACTGAGCTTCCGGAGCCGCCATGCCCGATTTCGAGTGTCCCTCCTGCAAGCAGATGCTCAGCGTGGGCTCCGAGTATGCGGAGCAAGTTATCCTCTGCCCCGAATGTGCCGCACAAGTAACTATTCCAAAGCCGCCGAGTGCGCCATCGCCGGAACCAGTGACCGCACCAGCAACCGATTCGCCCGCGTCAGGCCCCGACGAGGACCACCAGCTCGCGCCGACCCGTGCAGGCGCCAATGTCGGCCTTTTTTTGCTGGTGGGCAGCATCATCGTGATCCTGATCGTACTCGTCGCCATCATCTGGGGATGGATTTAGCAGCCATTTCCCACGACGGATTGCGGAGGCGCCCGCGCGGAGCGAGTGCTTTATTTGGGGGCTTGCGGCGAGAACAAGGGAATCATCTTGGGCCGCGGCACGACGACGCCGACGATCGAGCCATGCCTGGCTTCGAGCTGAGCGAAATTGAGGCGCAGGAATGCGTGGAAGCTGGGATTGGGCCGGCTCGCAAGGTATTGCCGGGCATGGTGCACCATCGCTTCATCGTAGTTGCGTTTGCAGTGTGAGTGATGATGATAACGTCCAGCGTGCCGTCGCAAGTCGCCGTCGAAGGCCGGGCCGATGTGGTAAAGCTCATGAAAAAGCGTGACCAGCTTGGCGTCGAAGTCTTGCTCCAAGAACCGTGGCAAAAGAAACGTCATGACGTAAAGAAACTCGACGTCGCCGAGAAAGTAGCGCTGAATATGGTACGGCACCCCGCGCCGCTGCCTCGTCATGGCGCCGTTCGCGAAGCGCAACGGCGTCACGCGAGCCTGCAAACCATGCCGGCCTGAACCGCGGGCTTGCGCGACGGTAACTAGAATCCGCGAAACGTCGATGTGCTGAAACTCGACGCAGCGAACCGCGATGTCGGCGATCAACCGTTGCACCGCGACGCCGAAATCAAACGGCCCGTCCGCGGCGTGGCCGTTGACGGCGCACGCGTTCGGCATGAACCACGCGACCGGCCCCTCCTTGGTCGCGCGAATTGCTCGCCGCGGCAACTCGCGCCAGCGCATCACCAACGGTTGCCGCGTTTCAATCTGCGTCATGCGTTCACATGCGAATAATCGACATTGTTCCGAGGAACATTGTACCGGAACTGAAACGTTGACAGGGCTGAAATTCGCATTCACGCCACAAAACGCACGAACACGTAGATGCTGCACAGTGCGATCACACCGGCGGCAAGGAAGCGAGCGATCAGAGGTAAGTCGAACTGCAACGGCGTCGGTGGCGTGACGGTGGATCGCTTGGCCGCGTCGGCATAGCCCACCGCGAGGCCGAGCATCATGTACGTTGGCACGATGTAGCAGATCGACAACGACAACATGCCGATGCCGTAGGCTGTCAGTCCCGCGAGCAAATGCGGGTGCATTTCTCTTAGTTCGTCGTCCAGCCAGAGCGGATCGGGATCGGCGAATCGATAGAGCGACCAAAATGCCGTCACAAAGGCGCCGATGAACAGGCAGCCGCCGAACAAGCCGAGGTCGGCAAAAGCTTGCAGATACGAGTTGTGCGCGACGTGTTGGCGATCGAGGTCGGTCTTGTACTTGAGCGGATCGGGAGCCTCTTCCTTCGGCAGGTTCATTCCCTTGCCGAAGAGCATGTTCTCGCGCCAGGTGGTGAGCCATTCGCGCCACAGTTCGACGCGCGTCTGAGCGGTTCCTGTCGAGGTACTGATCTCGGTTTGCCGGCCGGCGAATAGGATGAGCAGGGCCGGCAATCCAACGGCGCCGATGAGCATGGCCTTCTGCCAGCCGTAGCGAATCCAGACGAACGCGCCCAAACCGCCCGCGAACGCCAGGAACCCGCCGCGCGAGCCGGTCAGGAACACAGCATACGCGAACAGAGGCAACAACGCCGCGCATACGCCGCGCAAATAGAGATGGTCGCTAGTCAGCAAGAAGTAGAGAGCGAGCGGGACCATTGCTGACAGGAGGACGCACAGCTCATTCGGGTCGTGAAAGATGCCCGTCCCTTGCAGCCGTTGAATCGTGACGGTCGTGCCGTACATGCCCTGTGTCGTGTCGGCGAGCGTCTGAATGGTCGCAAGGTGGATGATGTCGTGATAGCGCAGCACGGCCAGCGATGTGATGATGCCGCTGAACGCCAGGATGCAGGTCAGCAGGATGCGAAGGCGCAAGGCCGTGTTGACGAGGCTGACGAAGAGCAAGTAGTACACGATAATCTTGACGAAGTGAAAGACGGTCCGCCAGGCTTCGGCCAGGTCGCCCGTCAGCATTGCCGGAAGCACGATCGCCGGCAGCATCGCGAATACGGTCAGGGTGATCGGCTTTTTGTCGAGCGAGTCCTCGGTCAAGTACTTGAGCACATCAGGCGCCGCTGCCGCGGAGCATGCGAGAATGAGATAGAAGTAGATCTCCCATCCGAGCAACTCGGGCACGATTTCCGCGGGTCGGATGAACAACGCCGCGTTGACCAGGATGAAGAGGAAGTAAGCCATGGGTGTCTCTGCAACACGGTCTGTGTGGCGAGCCGAGCCGCGTGAGTGGCCGGTTGCCAACACGTGCGCAATCAACCGGCCCCTTGCGGGGCACGGCTCGCCGTGTCGATCATCGATCGATATTCGTCATCCACCGCGTCGCGCAGCGGGAACCAGCACATTGAGCGTATCGCATCGTAGGTCAATCCGATCAGTTTCAACACGGTTCCGAAGTAAATCGACACATCGAGCCAGAAGCCGAGGTGATGCACGTAGTGCAAGTCGTATGCGAGCTTGATGCGGACATCGTCGATTTCGGAATCGGGCGGAAGTTGAATCTGGGCGAAGCCGGTAATGCCGGGCCGAACGTCCAGGCGCTGGCGATAGAGCGGGATCGCTTGTTCGAGTTGCGGCAGAAACTCCGGGCGTTCCGGACGCGGGCCGATCAGGCTCATGTCGCCGATCAAGACGTTCCAGAGCTGAGGCAGTTCGTCGATGTGCAGTTTACGCAGCCATCGGCCGACCGGCGTGACGCGACCGTCGCCCGGCGTGGCCCACTGTGGACCGGTGAGGCTTTCGCAATCGTGGGTCATCGTCCGCAGTTTGTAGATCGTGAACGGCTTGCCGCCCAGGCCGATGCGGGTCTGCGAGTAGATCACAGGGCCAGGCGACGTGAGTTTGATCAAAATAATCGCGAACAGAATCAGCGGCGCCGTGAGGATCAAGAGAAACAAGGCGATGACGAACTCCAGGACGTACTTTATCGATGCATACCAGGACGTGGCGGGACTCGGCGGCGCGGCCTGAGTCGGCGCGCCGCGATCCTGCAACAGCGTCTCGGAGATCAGAAACATCGACATACCACGTTCCTTGCGTCGGCCTGTCTTCGTCTAGCGGCTTGGGAACGAGAATCACTATTGAAACAGCGCTCGGTTCAACACCGGAACGAAATCGCGCAAGAACTCCGCGCCTGTGTCCGAATCCGTCTTCCGATCAGACCGCACGTTGCACGACATGTACAGCTTGTACAGGAACGGCTCGCCGCGATACTGCCAGCGCGGCGACGCAGCGGCTTGCCAATCCCCATGCACGGTCCACGCCCAGTGAAGACGCAAGCTCCCCGATGCCTTGCCGAACTGCGCCGTCCAGAATCGCCCGAACTCGGCTTTCTTTTCGTCCTTTACCGCATGTGGCGTCGGTTGATCGCTCAGGGCATAGCCGGCGCCGGAGTAGCACACCTCCGGCGTGTGCACAGCCATCTTCCCAGCCCGACCGCACATCAGAATCACAAAGACCGATTCCTTCGATTGTTGATGCACGTATGACCGCATCCAGTGGGCCTTTGCGCCGGTTTGAGCGAAGGCCGCATCGTCGGTTGGTTCGTCGCGTCCGTGCCAATCGCCGACGACGAGGGGAACCAAGGCGACGCGCTGTGCCGCCACGTCGAGCTGCGCCGAGTCGGCGGCCAGAACGTGGTACAGCACTCCCGATGTCAAGAGAGTGCCGATCGCTGCCGCGAATGCGTAATAGCGAGCGTTCATTGGTGGTTCCTCGTCAGAGCTTGAAGCGTAAGCGAAGACTGGCTTCGCTTACGCTTCAGGCTCTGACCTTCCTCACGCCCCAAGCACGACCGCTCCAAGCGTCCGGACGCCGAGCGGAGCCATTTTCTGCTGGGCGGCATGCACGTCCGGCGCCCGGCTCACATCGGTCAAGACCGCATAGACGACGCCGTCGACGTGCTGGCCGATCAACAGGCCGTCCGTCACCGGCAGCACGGCTGGGCCGTCGATGATGATGAAGTCGTATTGCTGTTTGAGCTGTTCAAAGAGCGTGCGAACATTGTCTTGGGCCAGCGCTTGCAGTGCGTGCGTGTCGCAGTTGCCCGCGGGGAGTACCCACAGTCGGCTAAAGCTCGTGGCTCGTGCCGCATCGGTCGCTTCCACATGGCGATAGCGCGCGGCGTGGCGGCGGCATCGGTGTCGATTTGGTCGGGGAGGTCGCTCATCGTGAGGTCCGATTAGTTAACAACTGGCAACGATCTCGCGCCTTAAGGCGCTCCCTCAACGCAAACATAGGTCAAAAAAACATACAACGTCGACGGATTGGTAAAGAAAGTTAGCGCGCCGTTTAGTTCGTAGCGTGTGTGAAACCCACCGTTCCAGAAGCGGTACGTTTCACGCACCTTACGAGGCGGGGCCAAACACGGTATACTGCCCCCGTGAACGATCCGTGCATTCTGTTTGCCCTGTCGCGCGAGAGCGAGCCGTTCCGCCAGACCTTGGCGCCGGCGGGGCCGATTGCCGATTCCCCATGCTCGGCCCAGCGGTTCGGCGAGCCAACCCGTGTCGTCGTCGTCGAAACCGGCGTCGGACAGGCGAATGTTGCGCGGGCGCTCGATTGGCTTCTCGCTAAGCCGCTGCTTCACGGCATTCCCTATTCGCCGAGTCGTCTGATTTTTGCTGGGTACGCGGGCGCACTGAGTGAATGCCTCCGCGT
>VGZI01000135.1 GCA_016872605.1 Planctomycetota bacterium | reverse complement strand
GCGTGCCTGCACGTTCTCGAAGCATAGATCGTTGCATTCCCTGGCCGAGAGTTCGTTCAGCTTGGCGGACAAGGTCTCCACGGTTAGGCCATCGAGCGCGATGCCGAACGGACGATGATTAAGAGCTCGCATCTCTTCCAGACAAAGCGAGCGAATGTCGATTTCGCGTGGCGTCACGCCGAGGTGCTTCATCAGAGCCAGGGCGTTGGCTTTGGTGCGTTGCGTTGTGCCAAAGCCGGGCATAGTGAGGGCGTGAATCTTGTTGCGCGGCGAGCCGAGCAGGTCAAAGGTCTTGCACGTGACCAAGAGCGTCAATGTCGAGTCGAGACCGCCGGAGACGCCGATAGCGACAGCCGGTTTACCGATGTGCTCCAGCCGCTTGGCCAGCCCGGCGGTTTGGGAGTGGAAGATCTCAGCGCAGCGCAGCGCCAGTTGCTCCTTGCCCGCCGGAACGAAAGGATGTGCGTCGATCGTGCGAACCAGTCGGGTCGGCGATTTCTGCAAGGAGAAAGAGATGCGGCGAAAACGCCGTTCGCGCAGTTGATCGAGCGAATCGCTAAAGGTATTGGACTTCTGCCGATCGTTCTGCAAGCGGTCGACATCAAGGTCACCGATGACTAACGATCCCTCCTGCTGAAAGCGCGGCGACTCGGCCAAGAGCACGCCGTTCTCGGCGATCATGCCGTGACCGCCAAACACGACGTCGGTGGTCGATTCGCTGATGCCGCACGAGGCATAGACGTAGCCGGCAATGCAACGGCCTGATTGGCTTGCGACAAGCTGTCGGCGGTAGGCGGCCTTGCCGATGACCTCATTGCTCGCGGAAAGATTGACGAGAATCTTGGCGCCGCCGAGCGCCAGGAAGGAACTGGGCGGGATCGGCATCCAGAGGTCTTCACAGATTTCCACGCCGATCGTGACGCTCGGCCTTTGGTGATCCGCAAACAAGAGATCGGTCCCGAACGGCGTCGGCTGACCGTCTTGCCAATCGACGCTGGCATGGCGCGACTTCAAAGCAGGCGTGAACCAGCGGGCTTCATAGAACTCGTTGTAGCTCGGCAAATACGACTTGGGCACGACGCCGAGAAGGCGCCCCTGCTGCCCAACCGCGGCGACATTGTAAAGCTGATCGCCGACGAGCCAAGGCAACCCGACGACAAAGACTCCGGAGAATCGGCGGCCACTCTCGTCGAGCAATCGTTTTAGGGCATCGAAGGTGCCCTTCTGCAATACCGGTTGATGAAAGAGGTCGCCGCACGTGTAGCCGGTAATCGCAAGCTCGGGGAAGACCAGGACGTGGACGGCCTGCCGTTCCGCCTGATCGAACAGGTTGAGCATTTGTTCGACGTTAAACGAGCAATCGGCGACTCGCAATCGCGGAAGCGCGGCCGCCACTCGGACAAAACCGTATTGAAGCATGTGCGTGCGATCCAGCGAGAATAGACAGCGCCGGCAGCATCGGCGAGCAGCATCCGGATCGTTGACTTCACGCTCCGCGTTATGCATCCTCAGGCGGAGCGTGAGGCCTACGATCAACTCGGCTCACCGACAGCAAAGGTATTTTATCAAAACTGCGGCGTCTTCACTTCGCCGCCGACGATCACGGCATGGGCTCGGCCGCGGACGCGCCGGTTGTGGAACGGCGAATTGCGGCTCTTGGAGGCGAACGCGTTGACATTGATCGTCCATTCAACCGTCGGATCGATGATGGTCACATCGGCATCGGCGCCGGCTGCGAGCGTGCCGCGTTCGATCCCCAGAATCCGGCCTGGCTGGACCGTCAACTTCTCGATCAATTGGGGCCAACTAAGATGCCCCGGCGCCACGAGCGCCGCGACGCTTATCGGCAGCAGTGTCTCCAGTCCGACAATGCCGAACGGCGCCTGATCGAGTTCGCGCAGTTTCTTCTCGGGTGCATGCGGAGAGTGATCGCTGGCCAGCACGTCGATCGTGCCGTCGCGCAGGCCGTTGATGATGGCGCGGACATCCGCTTCGGTGCGCAAAGGCGGGTTGAGCTTGAAGTTGCTGTCGAACGAACGCAGCGATCTATCGGTCAGGAAACAGTATTGCGGACAGGTGGCGGCGCTGACCCGCACGCCGCGTTCCTTGGCCCGGCGGACCAACTCCACGCCTTCGGCCGTTGAGAGGTGCAGGAGGTGGAGCTGAGCGCCGGTGAGTCGCGCCAGTTCAATATCGCGATGGACGGCGACTTCTTCCGCGGCGGCCGGCATGCCGCGCAAGCCCAGACGCATGCTTTCCAGACCTTCGTGCATGATGCCGCCGCGCGTCAATTCCAGGTCCTCCGCATGGCTGAGTACGGGCCGATCGAACATACGGCAATACTCGAGGGCGCGGCGCATGATCTCGGCGCTGACGACCGGCACATCGGCATCGGAGAACGCGACCGCGCCCCCCTCCACGAGCCCGCCGATCTCCGCAAGTTCCGCCCCTTTGCGGCCCATGGTGACGCAGCCGACCGGAAACACGTTGGCGCTGCCCGCCCGCTCGGCCTGAAGATAAACAAACTCGGCGGCCGCTTGATGGTCGATCGGCGGATCGGTATTCGGCATGCAGGCAATCGAAGTGATTCCTCCGGCAATCGCGGCGGCGGAACCGGTGGCGATCGTCTCGTCCTCTTCGCGCCCCGGTTCGCGCAGGTGGACGTGCATGTCAATCAAGCCGGGGCACACGATCATTCCGGCAGCATCGATCGTGCGGCTGGCCACCAATCCAGGTTGCGGCCCGATGCCGACGATCTGCTCGCCGCGAATCCAAAGATCGGCGACGCGATCAACGTTCTGCGACGGATCGACGATGCGACCGTTTGTGATGCAAATGATATTCATCATACACCGTAGTACAGGCGTCTCGCCTGCACTGATTTCGATCAGCCCATCATCGTGCGGGCAAGACGCCCGCATGACGAATGCATAGTCGCACGCGAATGCCGAGCGGCTACATGCCGGGCTGACCGCATAACAAATACAGAACGGCCATGCGTACCGCCAGACCGTTCGTCACCTGCGTTAGAATCGCCGAGTGCGGGCCGTCCGCGACCTCGGGCGTGATCTCGACGCCGCGGTTGATCGGTCCCGGCGCCAAAAGCAGCAGATCGGGTCGGGCTTTCTTAAGGCGATTGCTGTCCATCCCGAACAACCGAGCGTATTCCGCGATCGACGGGAACAGACCATTGCGTTGGCGTTCAAACTGGATGCGCAACATGTTGATCACGTCACAGCGCGGCAGCACTGCATCCAGATTGTGCGAGACCTCAACGCCAAGCTCTTCGATGCCGCGCGGCACCAAGGTCGGTGGGCCGCAGACAATCACCTTGGCGCCGAATTTGGTCAAACCGTGGATGTTGCTTCGTGCGACGCGGCTATGGGCGATATCACCGACCAAGCCCACGGTCAGACCTTCGAGGCGGCCTCGCTTTTGACGAATCGTGAAGATGTCGAGCAGCCCTTGCGTGGGATGCTCGTGAGCGCCGTCCCCCGCATTGATTACGCCGGCGCACAGGTGCTGGGCAAGTAGATGGGGAGCGCCGGTCGCGCTGTGGCGAACCACGACGAGGTCGATGCCCATCGCCTCAATGTTCTTGGCAGTGTCGATGAACGATTCGCCTTTGGACGTGCTGGAACCGGACGGGGAGAAGTCGAGCACATCGGCGCCAAGCCGCCGGGCCGCCAGGCTGAAACTCATGCGCGTTCGCGTCGAGGGCTCGAAGAACAAGTTAACGACGACCTTGCCGGCGAGGTTGGTTCGCTTGCTTCGGCGTTCGTGAGTGTCCTGTGTGAAATGCTCGGCCAAGTCGAGGATCGCCGTAATCTCGTCGCGGCCGAGATCCTCAAGGCCTAGAAGATGTGATCGGTTCCAGGACATTTGCGGCAAGGACTGCACGGGTCTCCTCCGTCAGAGCCTGAAACGATAGCGAAGCAAACTGCCACCTTCACTAATCTTTCAGGCTTCGATTTAATTCGTCGAGCCGAGGTACCAGCCAATGTCGACCATCGGGCGAATACGTTCGGCCAAGGCGGCCGGCAGGTTGGCGCTGGCAACGCGATCCTCGAACAGGCGGCGCGTGCGATCGCGGCTAGCGCCGTTGACCGCGTTGCGTTTCGCGGCGGCCACCCAGGCCAGGGCAAGCGTAGTGCCTTCTTTGTCGGTGGCTTCCAGGTCGGCCATGGCGTCCACGGGTATCTCGCCTGACGCCTTCTCGCAAGTAGCCAGGAATATCTCAAGCTGAGCGCGCAATTTGAACGCTGGTGAGAGATTCTTGGCGATCTCGGCCACGGCGGCGGCGCTGTCGGCGCGAGCAGCAATGCTAACCACCTGGAGAAGTTGCCATTCCCTCACCTCTTTGTCCTTGGCCATGCCCAGGGCCTCCTTGGCGAAGCGACCGGCCTCGTCCTTGTTGCCCTTCAGGAGTGCAACAGCCGCGACGCCAAAAAATGCATCCAATTTGTCCTTATTGGAACCCGGATGCTGCGCCATGGCCAGAGCGGCGTCAAAATCGCCCTGGCGTGCATGCCCCTCGGCAAAACCGACGCGGGCATTTGAATCGGCAGGCTCTTTTCCCGTGGGCCTTTTGATGCGATCGAGATCCTTTTCCTTTTTCAACGCGCACAAATTGGCGATGTGTTGCCGAAATGCAGGCGGGCGTCCCTTGTCGCCGGCCTCCGATGCGCTCATGCTCGCAGTCAATCCGATGGCCAGTTCGGCCTGCTTCTTCTCGAAAAGGCGAGCACTCACCTCACGCAAGGCGATGACTTGAACATCGGGAGTCCTGATTTTTTGGAGAGTTAGCACAAGCTCTTTCCGAACCGATTCCCAATCGACTCGGGCCTTGGTGAGCAGATCATCCCCCTCGCCGCCCAGTTCAATTTGGGCCAATGCGAGGTCGACGAGACTCAGTTGTTCGTTGACGGCGGCATTCTTGTCGTCGAGTTTGGAAAGGTCCGCGAGAGAAAGCGCGCCCCGAAAGTGTTCTTTCGCCTTGATGGCTTTTCCTTCACGCAAGTAGAGAATCGCGATGGCACGATGACCAAGCGACGCAAGCAGCGGAGTCTTGATCTTTGCGTCCCTGCCTTCCACAAGTTGCTTGGCTTCTTCGAGGGCGCGATGATGCTGCTTGGTCTGGAACAATCGGCTGCCGGCGATTCCCAGGCCGATCAAAATCGCAAGTCCTATGACGCCATAGATGCCGCGTGCGATCCACCCGGCCGCCCCAATCGAGGGCTCCGGCGGTTCTTCGATGGCGCCGGCCTCCTTCAGCGAACTCTGTTTGGCCTTCGTCGCATCCTGGGTGCCCCAGGCATCATCGAGTTGCTCTGGTTGATTGATGAGCGCCGCAGCCGGACCCTTGCGGTCCATCTTGCGCCAGTCTTTTTTCTCGGCTTTCTTCGGCAGCGGTACTTTGACGATGCGCTTGCACTCGGGATTCGGGCACTGCGATTGCTTGCCGGCTAGTTCGATCGGCAGCTTGACCATCTCGTCGCAGTAATCGCACTTGAACTCGATGAACTGCGGCTCTGCCTCTTCGTCTGGTTTGGGTTCGTCGGCGAACGCTGCCAGGGCTTCGTCCTCGACATCTTCCTGCGGCAATTCGGCCGGCGCGGCATCGACGGGCTTGCCATTGCCGACCGATGCTCCATCCGGCAGATGGGCTGGCGATTCGGGCTTGGTTTCGGGACTAGGCTTGTTTGGATTCGGCGTCGTGGGCTTCTTGGGATCGGCTTTGGCCGGCCCCATCCCGGCCGATGCTTTGGTCGGTGCAGTTGCAGTAACGAGAACCACAGACTGGCACCCCGGGCACTTGATCTTCTTGCCCGCCAGATGTTCTTTCACGCTGAGCGTCTTCTTGCAGCTATCGCACTTCACCCGAAGCGGCATGATGGGGTACCTGATATTCATCGCAGTGCCGAAGGCCGTGAGTTAGTTTAATCGATTTGCTCACGTTGGGTAAGCACGTTCGCAAAAATTGTCCGGCGGAGCTTGGTGCGGGGATTGTTTGCTCGGGCGCGATGGGCATGAAGCCTATCACCGGCGATCGTGCCCGCAGCGGGTAGATCGTTGAACAGTTTCGCTGCTCATTGCAAAAGTCAGGAGATGCTCATGATGTTCCTTTTTCGTATTCCTGCGATTGTCGCCGGCCTTCTGTGCGGCGCGGCGTTTTTTGCGACTCCGGATTTGGCCAGCGCACAAGCCAAAGGGCTGAAGATCCAGAACAGCACGGTAGCTCGGGTCGAGTTTGCGATATCGAACGACCCAAATCTGCCGCCGATCACCTGGGTCGGCCTGGCGCCGGGAGAGATGCGCAAGGCGTTCGTGGTGCCGGATCGGCAGACGTTCTGGTTCCGGTTCCAGCGCGACCCCAGTTCGGTGCGCTCCTTTACCGTGCCGATGAACCCCGACCCGGTTTATCGCTGGCGCTTCATCGGCTCGCTTCAATGCGTCGGCGCCCCGGACATTCCGATGTTCCCGTTCTTAGTGCCGCCCCACACGATGCGCGACTAAGTAACCGTGCGCGATTCGGCTGCAAGATCGTAGGCATCACGCTCCGCGTGATGAAGAGCAGCCCGATTGACATCGCGCTGAACCGAGAGATACTGCCCAACCATCACGCGGAGCGTAATGTCTACGTTCAGTTGCTGCACATTCGCGCACACTGATTTAGAAATAGAAGGCATGCGGATGAATCGGCAGAGTCAACGCCGGTTCATCCGTTGTTTGTTCACCGAGCGTGCGTAGACGGATCGAGAGAAATCGCCTGAATGTTTAAAGGTGGTTTCCTGAGGTTCACTTCAGCAACGGCAGCCCGATTTTGCCTTTCGCGTCGTCCTCGCAGCATTCCTCGTGCTCGTCCTCGTGGGCATCTGTCGTGAACGTCACGCCCCCCGTCGTCAAGCGTCCAGCAGCGCGTTCCTCGGCTTCCCAGATTTCGATTTCCTTCATCAAGCAATCGACCATTTCGCTTTCGGGGATCGTGTAGAGTTTCTCGCCGCGTTTGAAGATCATGCCCTTGCCACCACCCGCCGCTATGCCCAGGTCCGCCTCGCGCGCTTCGCCGGGGCCATTGACGACGCAGCCAAGGACGCTGATCTTGATCGCGGTCGTTCGGCCGGCGAGCCTCTGTTCAAGTTCCGCGATGATCTTTTCGAGGTCGATCTCCAGTCGGCCGCAGGTCGGGCAGGCAATGATCTCGGGGCGACGTACGCGTCGCTGCGTGGCTTGCAGGATGTCGAACGCAGCCGCGATTTCCGGAACAGGATCGCCCAGGAGCGAGATGCGAATCGTGTCGCCGATGCCATCGAGCAGGAGCGGCGCAAGACCACATGCCGACTTCGTCACCGCATAAGGTGCTTTGCCTGCCTCGGTGATGCCAATATGCGTCGGATAGTTCGCTTGCTTGGCGTACAATCGATACGCTTCGACTGCGGTCAGCACATCGCTCGACTTGAGCGAGACGATCATGTCGTGATAGCCTTCGGACTCGGCGATCTCGATATAACGCAATGCGCTGTCGACCATCGCCGGCGGACATGGATAGCCGTACTTCATGGCGAATTCGCGCTCGAGGCTCCCCGCGTTGACGCCGATGCGCATCGGGATGCCCTTGTCCTTGGCCTTCTTGAGGACGATGCGAAAGCGATCCATACCGCCGAGGTTCCCTGGATTGATGCGAATCTTGTCGATCGGATGATCGAGGGCGGCCAGGGCCATCTTGTAATCGAAATGGATGTCGCAAATGAGCGGGATCTTGATGCGCCGCTTGATCTCGCCCAACACGGCCGCGTCTTCAGCTTTCGGAACCGTGACGCGAACCAGTTCGCAGCCCGCTTCTTCCAGGCGATGAATTTCAGCAAGCACCGCCGCGACATTGCTGGTGTCGGGCGTCGTCATCGACTGCACGATAATCGGATTGTCGCCGCCGATCGCGAGGCCGCCCACTTGAACGACACGAGTCTTATGGCGATGAAACGTGTGCTTGTACACGATGATAGCTCCTGAATTCCGCCCTTCGTTCAGCGCTCGGGTGGAGGCGCAAATGCGACGTCCATCGCCGACCCCCTCATTTTATCGCTGAATCAACGTGGGACATCCTAATTTCAAAGGCCACCTTACGTCAAGCGGAGCTAATATCCCCCTCGGCTCGACTTGCTGTCGTCCATGTCGTCCAGTACACTTTGGAGATGATCGGAACCGCGGCGTTCCCAGCGCACTGCGTTCTCGGCGTTCTTCGAATGTCCGCGAAACGACGTGGCGTCGGATAAAGCCTGCCGTGCGGCGCGTAAACCATGGGAGTGTCTGCACCTCTGGTGAGGGCCCTGGTCTTCAAAACCAGTGGGGGGTATGAACAATGCTCTCAGTGGGTTCGATTCCCATACACTCCCGCTTTTGTTGACACCCTTACGACTTAATCATGATGCCCGGTTTGCGGAGGCACCTTTTTTGAGACATAACTTGTCCCTGGCCATGGTTGCATTTTCCTTCGTGGTGTTTTCTGCCGGTTGCAGTAAGCCGAAAGAGATCGCCAAGGAGGACCTGCAAAAGCAGGTTGCCAAGAACAAGACCGGCCTGGATGTCGTCGCCACGCCTGCGGAACTTTGCCGCAAACACAACATCAAGCCGCAACTCCTCACCGCTTGGAAGGACGCGGTCATCGAACGCATGCACACGCTTTTCGAGTAATCCGACGAGGCAGCCTGACTCATGAACACGTTTCGTGTATGCCGCCTTTGTCCCACTCAATTTGAGCTAAAAAGCAAGATATGGCTTGATAACAGTGGGATCCAATTCTCCCATGGCGCCGTGTAGCACGATGGCGCCTTTTTCCATCACATAACAAATGTCTGCCAGCTGCGTTGCGAAGTCCAGATATTGCTCAACTAACAGAATGGCGAGGTTGCCGCGTTTTTTTAGGTTTTCCAGGACTTCGCCGATCAACGTAATCACATTGGGCTGAATGCCTTCCGTTGGCTCATCGAGAATCAGAAACATCGGTCTCATTACGAGGGCGCGAGCAATGGCCAGTTGCTGCTGCTGACCGCCGGAAAGGAAACCACCTTTGCGGCTGAGGAGGCTCTGAAGAGCGGGGAAGTATCCGAAAACCTCGTCCAAGATAGGTTGATGGTCGCTGTCCACATTCAAAAGGCCGATCTGGAGATTCTCAAGTACCGTCAATTGGGGAAAGATCTCGCGCCCTTGCGGTACATATCCAATGCCGTGGCGAGCTCGCACATCCGGTGAGGCAAACGTGATGTCGCTGCCGTCCAATTGAATTCGGCCCGCCTGCGGGCGAAGCAGGCCCATGATGCTTTTCAGCAACGTCGTTTTGCCCACGCCGTTGCGGCCCAGTAAGCAGACCACCTGCCCCGCTCGTATTTCCATGCTCACATTGCGCAGAATCTTCGTTTCACCATACGAGACGGACAAATTTTCAATTGCAAGCATCGGCCCATACTCGCGAACTTAGATTTTGGCGACAAGAACATTCACGCCTGCATGTTGCGGAGTGGTTGCCGGTCGCTTGGCAACTTTATGATGGCCGAGATAAACTTCGATCACCTTGGGATTCTCTTGAACTTCGCGAATGGTTCCCTGGCTCAGTAGACGGCCTTCATGCAGCACCGTGACCTTGCTAGCGATCTGGCGAACAAACGTCATGTCGTGGTCGATCACGAGGAGCGTATGTTTGCGGGCCATGGCCAGAAGGAGTTCACCGGTTCGTTCCGATTCGCGCGGCGTCATGCCGGCCACGGGCTCGTCAACAAGAAGCAATTCGGGATCCTGGGCCATGAGCATGCCGAGTTCGAGCCATTGTTTTTCGCCATGCGCGAGCGTACCCGCGTTCTGATGAGCTTTTGAGCCCAGTCCGATGATGTCCAAAACCTCCTGGAGGCGTGCACGACTATCGGCGGAGTCGCGGCAAAACAAACTCCAGAAAACGCTCCGGGGGCTTTTGAGCGACAACGACAGATTCTCCAGCACGGAAAGGCTCTTGAACACGTTCGGCGTCTGGAACTTTCGGCCAATCCCCAAACACGCAATTTGTTCCGCCGAGTAATCGCTTACATCGATGGCTGGCCGGCTGTCAGGCTGGAATACAACCCGGCCATGGGTCGGTCGCGTTTTGCCGGTGATAACGTCGAGGAGCGTTGTTTTGCCTGCGCCATTGGGCCCAATGACAACGCGTAGTTCGCCGCGTTCAATTGAAAAATTGAGTTCGTTGATGGCTTTAAAGCCCCCGAAATCGACGGTCACTTCCTGCACTTCGATGATGGTTTCGGGCACCGTTTTGGACTGAAAGCCCATGGTCGTCTCACGTCACTAGGTTGGAGTTGGTTCCGGATCCAACGCTGGCCGGTTGAACCATTTCGCTGCCCGCGTCAGACCACCGACGATGCCGTCGGGCAGAAAAACGACGACTGCGATGAAGAGGCAGCCCAGGATTATGGGCCAAGCTTGTGTGAATTCGGAATTGATTCGATCCTGTCCGACGCTCACGAGTAAGGCGCCGAGAATGGGGCCGATGAGCGTTCCACGCCCACCCACAGCGACAAAGATCACGACAGTGATCGATTCCTCGATGCTAAAAAACTGTGGGCCGGCCGATTTTGTCGCACAAACGGAAAGGGCGCCAGCTACTCCGGCCATCAAGCCGGCAAACGCAAACACGAACGCCTTGTACATGGCCGTGTCGTACCCGAGCGCCGTCACACGGAATTCATTGTCGCGGATTGCGGTCAGAATTTTGCCAAATTTTGACTGGATCAGGAAAAACGACAGCAAGGCAAAAAAACAAAGAATGGTGACGATCACCAGATTGAGGTGAAAGTAATTCTTGAATTCGAATTCGAACAATTCCAGATTCGCCAGGCCAGGCTGACCGTCAACGCCGCCCGTGTAGGATCGTTGCGTGGAAATGATCGTGAACACGGCAAAGACGAGAGCCTGAGTAACAAGAGAGAAATAAACCCCCTTGATGCCGCTACGAAAGACGATCCACCCAAAAAATGTTGCGACCAGGGTCGGCACCAGCACGGCCAAAAAGCCGGCGGTGTAAATGTTGATCAAGGGGCGAATCAAGAGTGGCACTTCATTGAGTTGCCCCTGGAACATGTAGTCGGTCATCGCCATGTCCGGTCCCCAATCATAACGGCCGAACGCGGGATTGCCGGCGTCGAGCGCGGCTTTCTGCAACTTCAGTGAGTAAGCGATGAAGTACCCGCCAATGCCGAAGTACAATCCCTGTCCGAGGCTGAGCAGACCGGTATATCCCCAGATCAGGTCAACGCTGAGGGCAAAAAGCGCCAGGGCCAGAAAACGATTGAATTGCGGCAAGCGGTAGAATGGATCGAGAAAGAATGCCGGCGAATACAAGCATCCCAGCAACACGAGAAAAACAACAAACCGTCCGGTTGGGAAGCCAGACGCTTCGATCGCCGAATTCTCTGTGTGAGTATCAGGGACGGTAGTCTCAGGAGCGCTTTTAGTCATAAGAGCGCTCCTTGGTCGCAAAAAGACCGGATGGCCTGACGAGCAAGAATCCGACCACGAGGACAAGGATGAAGAATTTTGCCATGGCTGCCGGCGAGTCCATCTTGGTGAATACGCTTAAGAGCTTTTCGATGAAGCTATTGCCCGTGCCGATAGCGGCGCCACCGCCGGCTGCGCCCGCAAGCTGCCCCATGCCGCCCAGGATCACCACGGTAAACGCGTCGACAACGTAGTCGCCGCCCATGTTATATTTCGTGTTGTACAAATGCGCCAGGATGCAGCCCGCGACCCCGGCTAATCCAGATGCGAAGGCAAACGTAATCGAGTCGACTTGCCGAGTGGACACGCCCAACGCGGCCGCCATCTCGCGATTCTGCACAACGGCCCGAATCTTAAGCCCCGACATGGTCTGGAAAAACCACCAGTACACGCCAAACAAACAGAATAACGTAACTCCTACGATGAATAGGCGCAAACTTGGGATGGCGAACGCCGTCCCCTGCAATATCTCCGGAGTTCCCTGCAGCATCTCCGGCAGATGCATTGGGACCAGGTTAGCCCCGAACGTAAGGTTGATCGATTGCTGCATGATGAGCCCAACTCCCCACGTCGCTAGCAACGTGTCGAGCGGCCGATCGTACAAGAATTGGATCAAACAGACTTCGAGCAAATAGCCAACGAAACCAACAACCAGAAAGGACGCTGGAATGGCTACAAAAATGTTGAGATCGATATCCGCGTCGATGCCGATGAGTCCAAGCAAATGGTTCAACGCCCTGGGTAACATGCGCCGGTCGGTCACAACATAAGCCGTATAGGCGCCGAGCATCATCATGTCGCCGTGCGCCATGTTGATAACGCGCATGACACCGAACGTGATCGCTAAGCCCAACGCGGCCAGGATCAGGATGGAACTTGAACTGAGGCTATTGGAGAGCGCTTCTCCAAATTGCGTTGAGTCCATGGTAGGCCCTGGTGATTGCCGCTCCTTGCAGTATGACCATCGCCTATCCATGGCCAACGAAACTCCGGCTCTGCAAGTGGTTGCTCGCAGAACCGGAGTTCACGATCAAATGGAACCGCCAATTGCCCTAGCTTCCGATCTTGACGGGGGTGCCCTTGACGAGGCCCTTGTTCTTGTCCGACCAGTCGCAGCTCCAGCCTGGAAATGCGATCTGCGGGTACGGATCCGGTTCGATGGGGTCGGTTTTGTAGACAATGTCGAATTGCTTGTCGTCACGAATACGGCCCATCATGAACGACTTATGGGTGTGAAAATTCTTGCCGCTTAGTTTCGTTCTGCCTTCGGGGGCGTCGAATTCCACTTCGCCGAGCTTCGCGCGGACCTTATCAACGTCGAACGCCCCCGCCTTTTCAACTGCGATCTTCCAGTAATAGACCTGAGCGTACGCCGCCGCGATCGGATCATCCGTCACACGGTCGGCGCCGTACTTAGCCTGAAACTTTTTGACGAACTCCTTGTTCTTCGGAGTGTCGAGCGACTGGAAGTAATTCCACGCGGCAAGATGGCCTTTGACCTTGGATGGATCAAGACCGCGCAACTCGTCTTCGCCAACGCTGACGGCAACCACCGGCACCTTGTCAGCAGTAATGCCGGCGGCGGCCAATTCGTTGTAAAAATTGATGTTGCTATCCCCATTGATCGTGCTGAAAATCACGTCGGGATTAGCCTTCTTAATATTCTGCACAACCTGCTGGTATTCCTTGTGGCCTAGCTCGGTGTACTCTTCCGCGACCGGCTCGAGGCCTTTTTCCTTCAGGTGTTTGCGAATAATGAAGTTCGCTGTCCGTGGAAAAACGTAGTTGGACCCGAGAAGGTAGAACTTCTTGCGCGAACCGCCTTCTTTGCTCAATAGCCAATCGACCGCCGGAATGATTTGTTGGTTCGGAGCCGCTCCCGTGTAAACGATGTTTCTCGAGCTTTCGTTCCCCTCATACTGAACTGGATAGAACAATAAACCGTTGTGTTCTTCGAACACCGGCAGCACGTTCTTGCGGCTTACCGAGGTCCAGCAACCGAAAACCACAGCGACCTTATCCTGAAGGAGCAATTTCTTCGCCTTTTCGGGGAAGACGGTCGTGAACTTGGATTCGGGATCTTCGACCACGGGAACAATCTTCTTGCCGAGGACACCGCCAGCCGCATTGATTTCTTCGATAGCGAGCATCTCGGCGTCAATAAGCGGTTTTTCGCTGATCGCCATGGTACCGGTCTGCGAGTGAAGAATGCCAACCTTTACCGTGTTGTCGGAATCGGTGCTCTTTTTGCATCCGATGCCAACGAATGGGAGCATCGCCGCGAATAGACCGGCAAAGACGGTCCAGGCGATTCTGATCAAGGTTGAACCCGGGGTGCGTGTCGAATCGGAATGGTGAATCATCTGACGTTTTCTCCTTGGGTAGTGCGCGTAGCCTCTCCGCGGAGGGGCAGGAGAGGAGATGCCTTAGGAGTGGATTGGACAGCAAGAAATGTGCCAATGCGTCGACGGCTGAAATTCAACCAGAGCCGTCATCACGATCTTTTGAAAAAACACGGCCGTATTCAAGATTACGGCGGCATGGCCGCTCAAGATGCCTTACACCTGCAGTTTCGATCCATGCCAAAAAAGCGGGCATTCTTGCCTGAGACCTGTGCAAACAAAAAAACGAGCCACAAATGCAGCTGCACTTGTGGCTCGTTGTTCCAGTCAGCGATTAGTAGGAAAGAATGGCGTCGATGCCAAGTGTCAATTGGCCTTGCCGGGTGCCGCCCGGACCGAATGCGGGCTGGCTGGCGAAATCGCCGCGAATTTCCGGGCGGATACGCAGCGCTTTGGTCGGATGATAGTCGAATCCAAAGGTCACTTCGCCGAAGTGAGCGGCCACGCCCGTTCGGCTGCCCTGGACGTCACGGACCCATTCGAAACGGATATTGGTATCAACCTTCTGCGTCGTATGGTGCTGCAAGATCGTATACAAGCTGTAAAACTCAGACGTACCGATGCTCGGGACTTCCGTGCCCCAGACCATACTGCTCTGGACTATCTGGGTCAAGCATTTATTCCAGTTGTGGACCACCATGAGCGTCAGCGCCACGTCATTTGATCCGATGAATTTCGGGCCGGCGGCAAAAATCGCCTGATTGCCAAGCTGCAACGACGTACTTAGTTGCGTCGTCTTGGCCTCGGTGGTCCAGTAATTGATTTGTCCGAGGTACGTTGGGCCGTTGCCACGGTAAGTGAAGAACGTATTCGCCCCCATGGTAATGGCGTTGATGACATCGAGTTGCTTATTGACATGCAGGTTTGTTAGTATGCCCGTCCAGGCGCCATCTTCTGCGTAGAACCACTGGTAGTCGCTTGAGTAAAACGGCCGATAAGGCGCCATCGCGGAGTTGTAACCGATTGGCGAGCCCATGCGGCCAACATGCACATCCATGCCGCCTTGAGTCAGGATCGGCAAATGGGCCGAGACGTACAGCTGCCGGAAATCCGCGCCAAAGCGGTCGTTCGTGGTCGTGAAGCCGCCCAGAGGTCGAAGGAGGGCGGCGTCGGCGCCCGCAAAGAACGTAGCATTGAAGCCGAGGTTGAAGGTGTCGTCCTGCCTGAGCTTTTTCTCTAGAACGACCGCAAGTTGACTCACAAGAAATTCATTGCCAAAGCGGTGTTCGCGTGGTTGGACTGCGAGGAGACCGCCGCCGGTGCTGGAGTAGGTATACCCCATGTCGGCCCACCCATAGACGTGGATGCCATTGGCGTGACCGCAGCAGTTCGGCATGAATTCGCCGAAAAACTTGACGTTTTCTGGCATGGTGGGACCCCACCCGTTGCAACGGTCGGCGCAGCACGGTCCTCGAGTTGCCGCTGATTCAATGGCCGGGCCGAGCGTCGCCTTTGGGGCGTCGGCTGGTTTGGTTTTGTCCTGCTCGTTGACGATGGCAGTTCCACCAGTTGTTGGCGCAGCACTGCCGGACAGATTCAGTCGCGAGGTCTGCGACCAGGCGCTGGTAGCGACGCTCATGAACGCCGCGAGAGCCAAACTGATCCATTTTTTTCTTAGCAACACGTGAAAACCTCCTTGATTGGGGAAATACACTCCTGGCGGGATGTTAACGTTTGGCGGCGGTTTGCCGGAAGCCGTAGTGCGCTTCAGGTTGCTCGCAATCGAACTCGGGCTTAACCTCGACGCAATTACGGCGTCGGGTTTTCGCTGTCAAAATCACCTTCCGAAGTATTTCAACAGCCCGCTAGTGCTCTGTCACATCTCGAATGAGGGGTAGAGCCGCTTGAGCTTGATGCGGGCATTGGCGGTGGTGAATCGCCAATTGATGCGCGTGCAAGCTTCGTTGCGGCTCTGCTCCCAGACGGCCATT
>VGZI01000134.1 GCA_016872605.1 Planctomycetota bacterium | reverse complement strand
CGTTGCGACGCGCTACGAAAAGACAGCACGCAACTTCTTGGCCTTCGTCCAAGTCGCGGCGATCACGGTGCTGTTGCTGTAACCTAACCACCCGATTTCTCCCAGCTATTGTCCACACGCCCTAATCTTGTGTCGATTTCTCGGGGGCAGCTTTATGTTCGAATCCGCAAGACTGTCGCGTCGTGAGATCATGAAATTGACGGCCGCCGGCGTCGTGGGATACTCGATGTCGGGCTGGCTCGAAGCCATGGCGCAACAAAACGCCAACAACCCACAACGCCGACGCTCGTGCATCCTGCTTTGGATGAACGGCGGCCCCAGCCAGATGGACACGTTTGATTTGAAGCAAGGCCACATCAACGGCGGCCCGTATCGTTCGATTCAAACGAGCGTCCCCGGTATTCGCATCAGCGAACATCTGCCGCGCGTCGCCCGTCACATGGACAAGATGGCGCTCGTCCGGGCCATGAGCACGCGCGAAGGCGATCATGGCCGCGGCACGTTCTACCTGCGGACCGGATATCTGCCCCAGGGACCGATCCAGTATCCGACCCTCGGTTCGATGGTGTCCAAAGAGATCGGCGATCCCAACCTGCCGCTGCCGAGCTTCGTGAGCATCGCTCCCTATCGCGTGTTCAGCCCAGCTGCATATTCGTCCGGTTTTCTCGGCGCCCAATATGCTCCGCTCATGGTCGGGGAAGTCAACGGCTTCAACCCGCAGGGCGGCGCTGACCAGTATGAGAACAGCCTGCGCGTGCAGGACCTGCTGCCGCCGGAAGAACTTCCCGCCGGCCAGTTCGACGCGCGCGTGAACCTGCTGCAAGACATGGAACGCGATTTCGTGGCACGTCATCAGACGGTCGCGGCTCGTAGCCATCAGACCGCTTATGAACGAGCCGTTCGCCTCATGCGAACCTCCGCTCGCGCCGCTTTCAACCTCAGCGATGAAACCGAAGCGGTCCGCAACGCGTATGGCCGCAACCTCTTCGGCCAGGGCTGCCTCTTGGCCCGCAGACTCGTCGAACGCAACGTGCCGTTCGTCGAAGTCACGCTCGGCTACATGCCGAACAATCCGATCGGCTGGGACACGCACGGTCAGAACTTCCAGAACGTGCAACGCTTGAGCGAAATTCTCGATCCCGCGTGGGGCAGCCTGATGGACGACTTGCGGCAACGCAACCTGCTCGACACCACAACGATTATCTGGATGGGCGAGTTCGGCCGCACGCCGCGCATCAACCAAGGCCAAGGCCGCGATCACTATCCCAACGCCTGGACGACGGTGCTTGCAGGTGGCGGCATCCGCGGCGGCTCGGTCTTTGGCCGAACCAGCGCCGACGGCACGACGGTTGAGGATCCCCGCGCCGTGTCGGTCCCCGATTTCATTGCTACCATCATGGCAGCTCTCGGCATCGATCCCGAATCGACCAACATGTCGAACGTCGGCCGGCCCATCCCGGTCGCCGATCGCACGGCCCAGCCGATTCGCGAGATCTTGGCGTAATCGCGCCGGTTCATACGTTACGGGCAGCGGAAAGTCGGAGCTTTCCGCTGCCCGTTCGCTTTTCCGGAGCAACCGCATGATGTGGGCTCTTCTCGCCGGTGGTCTCGTTTTCGTCGCCATCGCCGGCGGCATGCTGATCTGGTGGGTACGCCGCCCGCGCGACATACGCCTCATCTCTTTTGTCGGCCTTTTGCGAGAGCCTCTGCCGCTCGAACCCTTGGTCGTCGCCAAGATCGCTGGCAAAGCATGGAACGCCGACCTGGGCGACGGCGATTCCGAAGGCGCCGACGGCTTCGTCGTCGGCGCCGGCGAACTCACGACCATCATGCTCGACGGGCGCATGTTTCTCGTCAACAGCTTTCCCGTCACGTATGTCGAGCATCCCGAAGAGATGGCCGAGGAGATCGTCGATTTGCCAATTCGCGATCTGTTCTTGCAGCATCGGGCGTGGTTTTCCTGCGACGCGATGGGAGTGGATGACCTGACGTCCGAGCAAGAGGTTCAAGACTCTTATCGCCGTCTGGGCCGACTTTTCGCGGAGCTTCTCGACGACAATTGCTTGCTAATCCTCTTGCCCGACGCCGAGCTGGCGTATCCGGTCAACGGAGACTCCGCGATGGCCCTGCGGTCCAACGATCCGATCGGAACGCTTGAGCAGACACGTAGGGCGCCGCTGCCGGTCAACGGAGACTCCGCGATGGCCCTGCGGCCCAACGATCCGATCGGAACGCCTGAGCAGACACTTAGGGCGCCGCTGGTGGAGATTTCCGAAAGAGATGTCGCCCTGAACGTCGCGGTTGCAAAAGCCCGCCAGCGCTGGCCCGAGTTCGTGGCCTCCTTTGAGCGAGGCATCGGCCAGAACTTCGCGATCAAAGCGCCGATCTCACACGGCGACAAGACCGAGTTCATCTGGATCGCCGTCACCAGCATCGAAGGCGATCGCATCTACGGCGAGCTCGCCAATGAGCCGATGGACCTCGGCGCGTACAAGCTCGGCTCGCGCGTCTCGGTTCCGCTGGACGAGTTGAACGATTGGTGTTATGTTGACGCCGCCGGCAACCTTGTTGGGGGCTTCAGCATCGAAGTTCTGCAGCGTGCTTCCCAGCGCGACCGCAACGACCACAAGTGATCCACCAAGGACACCCAGCGGGGGGAATGCTATGACGGTCGCGGATTAAGGCAGTGTCGCCGGAGAAAGAAATGCAGGAACAAAGGGTTGTAGGCCGCAGCCCCTCGGTTGTCGCTCGTTATTTTTTGTCGATTGCCCATTTTTTCCCCTTTCGTGTCCTTGGTGTCCTTCGTGGATGAGTTTCATGGACTACACCGTCGAACTGCCGACGTTTCGCGGGCCGCTCGATTTGCTTCTGTTCCTCGTGAAGCAAAACGAAGTGGACCTCAACGACATCCCGATCGCCATCCTCACCGAGCAATTCCTGGCCTATCTCAATTTGCTTCAGGTCATTGATGTCGAATTCGCCGGCGAGTTTCTGGTGATGGCCGCAACGCTGATGGAGATCAAGAGCAAGATGCTCTTGCCACGCGAAGCGGGCCCGGCCAAGGAAGAAGAGGATCCTCGCCTCGAGCTCGTCAAGCAGCTCATCGAGTACAAGAAGTACAAAGAGGCGGCGAACCTGCTGGAAGAGCAAGCCGAGCGGCAACAGGCGCGCATGCCGCGGGCGCCTCTGGAGATGCCGGCTGCCCCGGACCTGGCGCAGCAGCCATTGCGCAAGGTAGAGCTCTGGGACCTGGTCAGCGCGTTCGGCCGGCTCATGCGTGAAACGGCGGCGCTGCAGCCAAGCCACATCGCCATCGATGAGACGCCGATCCACGTGCACATGGAGCGCATCCTGGCGCAATTGCAGCAGCGCGACCGCCTGACGCTGAGCGAGCTGTTCACGCCGCCGCGAACGCGTGGCCGACTGCTCGGACTCTTCCTGGCCACGCTCGAGCTGATTCGTGCCCGCTCCGTCTGGGTGGATCAGCCCGATCCGTTCGGGGACGTGACCTTGTGCCTGGCGCCTGCGATCGCCGACGAACCGGCAACCGATGCCGCCGTTCCGGCGCTCCCGTTTGACGTGAAGGAGCCGCGCACGGCGTAAGCTCCTGTCCGCGCGATGCTTCCAACGCTTCTCTATCTTGCCGAGCTTACGATCGTTTGGGCAAACTCTTCCGAAGATTCCATTTCCGCCACGAGAATGCCGATGAAATCGCACCAGGACCGATGGGCCGCTGCACTCGGCACTATCGTCATCTCATGAGAGCTCGGAACCCTGCCAATGTACCGAATAGGAATGGCCTTGGTCGGATGGATTGCCTTGACGTTCACTGCCGCGTCCACCGCGGGAGAGCCGGGTGTTCCAATTCCAGCGCCAGCGCATCCCTTCATTCCGAGCGTCGGCCCCGAGGTCCGTTCGTTTCTAGGGTCTAGCCCCGATCCCAAGTCGACCGAAAAGATCGCGGAGGTCAAGATCAGCCCGAACACAAGCATGCCCAGACTCGGACCGCCGCAAGAGCCCCACAGTCCGTCGCTGGTGGATGCAGCGATCGAAAGCAGTCTCTACGTTCATCCGCGCTGCGGCGGCAGGCAGCATGCGCTCGATGAACGTGGCATCTGGGAGCGTGGCCGAGACAACGCACACGATCTGTTTAGTCGGGTCTTCGACGATTATCGGCAATTCTACCTAACACGCGATTTGGCCCATGTCGCGCTTGCATTGGCGGTCGCGGCGCCGATCGCCAATACGCATGCCGATCAGGGGCTGCGCGACTGGTATCAGCGCCGCGCGGGCCAAGGCCAGCATCGCAGCCTCGACGAGACCGCGCGATTCTTCAAACGGTTCGGCGATCACCAATACTTCGTCCCCGGGTACCTCGTTCTGGCGGTGGGCGACACTCTGTTTCCGGAGGTGCCCTGGTTGAATACGGTCAGCACTTTTGGCCGGCGATCGTTGCGAGCGCTGGCCGTCGGGGCGCCGTCGGTTGGCGTATTGCAAGTCGGCCTCGGCGCCAGTCGCCCCTTTACCGAGGACTCGCACTGGCGGCCGTTCCACTCCAGTCACGGCGTCTCCGGCCACGCCTTCGTCGGCGCCGTCCCGTTTCTGACAGCGGCTACCATGACCGATTCCTATGTCCTCAAAGCAATCTTCATCACCGGCTCGCTCGGCACCGCCTGGTCGCGCATTCACCACGACGATCACTATTTCTCGCAGGCCTTGCTGGGCTGGTCGATCGCCTATCTCTCCGTGCATGCCGTCAACCAAACCGACTCGCGCTGGCAAGTCGTGCCGGTCGATATTCCCAACGGCGTCGGCATGGGCGTGATGCTGCGCTACTGAGATGCGAGCCCAAAACTGAGCGACCGCGGATCATTGAGTTCGCTGCGGTTCGCTCTCTGCCGTCCAGGCGGCTGGAAGCCAGATGTCGAAGCGGGTACCTTCGTTGCGTTTGCTGGCCACCTCGATGATCTGTTGGACGATCGCGAGCCCGAGGCCGGTTCCGTGTTCTTTCGTGGAGAAGAACGGCTGGAAGACGCGGGAGCGCACTTCCTCGGACATGCCGGTTCCCGTGTCCTCGATCGACAAGTGGGCCCATGCTTTTCCGTTCGCACCGGCAGGAGCGGAGCAGTCGGTGCGAATCGTCAAGCGTCCGCCGTGGGGCATGGCGTCGCGGGCGTTCAGGATCAGGTTCATGAGGACTTGCTTGAACTGGTTCTCGTCCCCCATGACGATCGGAATCATATCGGCGAGGGATGTTTCCAGAGAAACATTGGCGGGCACGGCGCTATGTGCCAGCCTGGAGGATTGAAGGACGACCGCATTCAGATCGACTGCGGTCCACTGCTTGGGACGCTGCTTGCTGAACGTTAGGAGCTGCCCAGACAGATGGGCTGTCTGCTCACCGACGTCTTCGATTCGGCATAGGAACGGCCAGGCGGGATGATCGGACGCGAGCACGTTCTTGGCGCACCCGGCCAGTCCCATCAGGATCATGAGGAGATTGTTGAAGTCATGGACGATGCCGCTCGCCAAACGCCCGACGAGCTCCAGACGCTTGGCGTTGACGAGTTCCTCTTCGAGCAGGCGTTGCACGGTGACATCCAAGACGAGGCTGGTGGACCCAACGACTTTGCCGTGGTCCCAGTTCGGATGAAAAAAGGCGCCGACGGACTTGAGGCCGCCGTCCTTGGCGTAGAGCCTCGCCTCGATGCGCGTCGACTGGCCCTGAGCGACCGTCTGCGCCGCTTGTTTATACGCAGGCAGGTCGTCGGGATGAATGATGCTTTCGCAAAATCCGGGTTGCATGAACTCGGCGATCGAGTGCCCCGTCAGCTGGAGAGCGGCTGGATTCATGTAGGTGATCTTGAAATCCTGATCGCGCTGGATGAGCATGAAGGGGAGCGTTTCGACCAGGCTTTGATATTTGTCGCAAGCCGACCGGAGCGAGTCTTGCGCCAACACCTGTTCGGTGATGTCGGCAAAAGTCGTGACGAGGCGAACCTTTTGCGAGTTGGGATTTAGTCCGGGAACAAGGGGGAGCGGCAGGGAGTTGACCAGCAGCTAGCGTACTCCGCCGCCGGCGCCCGCCAGGCCGAGGATCATGCCGCGCGTGGCTTGCCCCGATGCCAGGACGCGGCGATCGGGATGCTCGGCAGGGCTCAATGGTGTGCCATCCGCCGCCAAGCAATCGCTGTCAGGAAGCAATCCTGGGCGAGTCAGAATCTGGTCACGCGTTTTTCCGAGAATGGCGCATGCGCCTGGGTTGCAATCGATGACCACGCCGGCTGAATCCTGAAGAAGAACGCCGTCCACCATCGCCTCGATGATGGCGCGGAGCCGAAGCTCGGATTCGCGCAAGGCCGCCTCGGTTTGCTGCATGGCGCTCCAGTCTTCGAGCACCCACACCGCGGCGTCGGGTTTGCCGTTCCCTTGCAGATCGATCGGCGCCGCCCAGGAGTAGAGCGAAATCTTGCGGCCATCGGCGCGATGCACGACGATATCATGGGCCCGGCACGTCATTCCCTGCAACAGCGCCTTCGATACGGGAGCTCTTCCCACGGGTATTCCGAACCATCGGGACGATGCAAGCGATAGACCTTACTCAGGCTTGGCAAGCCGGCCGAGAGATCCTCGCGATGGCCGAGGAGTTGCCGGGCGCGCGCGTTGGCCAGGATCGGATAGCCTTGCGGTCCTTGAACGAAATAGACGCCGGTCGGCAGGTTGGTGATCAGAACCTGCAGCATGGTCGTCATGCGTCGAAGGCTCTGCGACAGCTTTCTTTGCTCGGTGATATCCTCGACGAGGCCTTCCCAGCCATCGAGCATCCCGTCCTCGGAGTAGTGCGGCGTCATCGTGTCGCGCACCCAGCGATACTCCGGCGACGGCGGCAGGCGAGGCGGCGGCGCACCGGCATCGTCCTCACGCTTCGCCACGGGCCCGTTGAGCCGATACTCGCATGTGACCGGCTGCTTTTGCAGGCACAACTGCGTGAGCGAAGCAATGACCAGCTCGCGATCATCGGGAAGAACGTGCGCCAGCCAGCGTTCGAACGCGCCTAGCAATTCCTCCGCTGTGCACGACAGCACGTGCTCGCATGCGGGGCTGACCAGAACGACCGTGGCGGCCTTGCTGATTGCCGGGCCGATGTGAGACTCGTTTCTGCTGTCGCGGCGTGGCTTCCCGGGTTCGGAGGGAGAATAGCCTGGCACTCCATGGGGCATCCGGACGCTGTAAAGCACGAACGGAATCCGCGTCACGATGTGCCGATAGCGTGCTTCATTGGCGCGAATCCAACTCGCGGAAACGCCGACGAGCAAGGCTACGCTGCAAAACGCGAGCAGATCGCATTGAAGGTCTGCGCGCAGCGCGGCTGCCACGTTGCCGACTTGCGCCAAGGTCAGCACGATGCCCGACGCAACCGTGGCCGTGAAGCAGCCGCCGGCGATTCCTTGGCGAATGCAGGCCCAGACGATCAGCACGAGGCAGGTGGCCCACAGCATTCCCACCGCGACGGGATTGGCTTGATGAGCCCAAAGCAACAATGCGGACAAACCGCCGGTGGCCAAGGTCAGACCCGCCAATTCGATCCCTTCGCCGAGTTGAGACGGCATCCCGTCGCGTTCCTCGAAGAGCACGCCCGATGTGTCGCCGCTCAGCAGCTGCCTGCGCAACAGGATCGGCGTCACCACCACCGCGAGGAAGGGCGTCACGACGACAAGCCCCACCATGCGGCTGAGCCAGAGCTTCGCTCCAAGAAGCAAAAGCGGCACGTCCTCCGCGCGCGGCGCCCACAGCGTGTGAACCCCTGCACCGGCCGCGGCAATCACGCCAGGGACGAGCACGAGGAACACCGTTGCCGAGCGGGGATCGTCCAGCCAGCGCGATCCGCCGGCCACCTCTTCGAAGAGCCACCAAGCGAGGCCGATCGTGGCGATGTGAAGTACGGTGTCGAGCGCGACGATCGCCAGGTTGTCGCCTTCAGCGAGCCAGCGAGCCAAGAAGATCTCGATAGCCAGAAGGGGTAGGATGCGCCAGCCGAACCAAGACGTCAATGTCGCGCCAAGACCGAGCCCTGGCAGCCAGATGGCGTCCGCATCCCCCTTGAAACACCCAGGCCAAGAAGAATACTGCCGCGCACATTCCCGCAAGCGCCCAAGGGGTTTGTGCAATCTCCGAGTCCGGCAATTGCCGTGGAGGGGGTTCAGAATTGGCCAGAGGATCGCTCATGCCGCCGGGTGCCGGTTCGGAGTGCGAACGGGAGGAACCGTCCCATTCGCACGGGTTTCGCTCAGGGTGTACAGAGTCTAAGGGATTTCCGAGTCGGGAACAAGAGTTTCTTGATCGGATTCCAAAATCGTCGGGCTCGGCGAAAACCCGATAAGGAAAATCACCGTCAAAATTCCAGCGGTCACGGCTGCTATCCCGTACGCCGCCTCATAGTTCTCTGCTGTCGCGTCGCGGAGCCAGCCAACGAGCAAGTGCCCCAGAAGCAGCCCCGATCCGCTAATCAATAGCAGCACGCCCTGAGCGCTCGCGCGTATGTCGTGCGTCGCCAGGCGATTGACGAAAACTTGGCCCGCAATGAAAAAACAACAAATGAACACACCATGAGTCAACAGCGATGCCAACACCAATCCCACCGGCGAGCCCACGCTCAGAAGCCCCAATCCGAGCGTCCACGAC
This sequence comes from Planctomycetota bacterium, assembly GCA_016872605.1. GTDB lineage: Bacteria > Planctomycetota > Planctomycetia > Gemmatales > Gemmataceae > SIAQ01. Next base: position 7,273 of record VGZI01000134.1, on the reverse strand, counting down.
ATGCCTCCCACGATCATCACGGCCTTCGACCCGAACCGCATGAGCAGCATCGGCAACAAGAAAAGGAACAGCACTTCCGTCGACTGCGCAATCGACAGGCACATCGACGACATGCGTGCATCGATCTCCAGCTTCGACAACAACAGCGGGTTGAGCTGAATGGTGAACGGCAACGTCACGTTGAAGCCGAACATGCACACGCAATACACGACAAATGAACGATCTTCAAACAGGTGCAGCGTGCTTAACGGGGCGTCGATCAGCCGAGCGTACCAGGCTCGCGGGGCGGCCGCTGCCGACATGGGCGGCGTGTGCGGCAAGGTCCAGGCGTAGACGGCCAGCGCCAGCGCCGCCAGTGCCCCAAGCCGGAGACTGTCCGCGAAATCCGCCGCCGACTCAGGTTCGCCGCCCCAGCGTTCGATCCACAGCCAACCGGTCAAGCTCCAGCTCGCCGCCATCCAGCCGACGGTGCCCCACATGCGGATTTTTCCGTACTCATGTTCCCGGTCGGTCAGTTGCCGAAATGTCAAGGAGGTCGTCAATCCGATTGCCGGAATCAAGAAGAACCACATCGCGATGCAGGCGGCCATCATTATCCATGCCGTGTGGACTTCCGCCATCAGCCACAATCCGCCGGCCGTCGCCAAGGCGCACAGGCTGATGCACCGTTGCATGGGCATCCAGCGATCCGCGACCTGCCCCCACACCACCGGCGCCAACAGCGCGCCGATGGCGTTCGCCGCCGATGCCCAGGCCGTCGCCGTCGCCGAAAAATTGAGGTTCTTCAGATGCAGCGAAAAAACGGGGACCCACGCCCCCATGATTGCGAACGCCAGGAATATCAACACCGACAAGCGCGCAATCAAAAACCGCGGCTCGGCCAATTCGGTCGGCGTTTCACTGGCGGACGGCGATATGGCTTGGCTGCTCATGGCATCGGCTCGGGACATCCTTCGTCCACGATCCGGTTGCCTGCTCGCTCATGGACATGCATCGATTCAACCAAGAGATCGTTATAATGGTCAAGAGATCCTTGGATAGAGGGGGGTCAGAAGTCAAAGGTCAAGAACCAGGAATCAGAGGTCGGTAAACGGACGTCAATGTTCACGCTTGCCAAACAGGACCGGTTGCTCAGCCCGTACGACTTCAAACGCGTCTACGAGCGCAAATGTTCCGTCAGCAATCAATGTCTGATCGTGTATGCGACCGCTAACGATCTTGGCCGATCACGGCTTGGGTTGTCGGTGTCTCGCAAGATCGGCAACGCAGTTGCCCGCAATCGAATCAAGCGGCTCTACCGCGAGGCGTTCCGAACGCTGCGTGAAGAGCTACCCGTCGGATTCGATCTGGTCCTCTTGCCCCGATCCAGCGCGATGCCGTCGCTGAAGGACATAGAAGGGGCGTTGCGCGACCTGGTTCCGGCGGTGGTGCGCAGGTTGAGACGATCGGAGAAGCCGCAATGATCTACGGTTTGTGGAGCCTGGTGAGTTGGCTTCTCAGCACGCTGCTGATATTGCCCGTGCGTTTCTATCAGATCGCCATCGGACCGATGTTGCCGAAGGTATGCCGCTTTGAGCCAAGTTGCAGCGTCTACTTCATCGCAGCGGTGGAAAAGCACGGCCCGTGCAAGGGATGCATGATGGGGATCTGGCGTCTCTGCCGATGCGGCCCGTGGTGCAACGGCGGCTATGACCCACCCTGACCCGAGGAGAACAAAAAAAACCCGCTGACATTCGCTGTCAACGGGTCCGACGAATGGGCGTTGAGGGGCTCGAACCCCCGACCTCATGGGTGTGATACTTCGGAACCCCCATCGCAAGAAACAAATCCGCAAATACTTACGCCGACGCCTTCGGACGCTTGCACCACCGCTTGCACCAGCAAACCGGAAAACGCGCACGGAATCGACCTCGATGCGCTTGCCGCGGCGCTCATGGAACTGCCGAAGGAAGAACGGGCGAAGCTCATGGCGAAGCTCATCGGCAAAGGCGAAGGGGAAGCCGGTTGATCGGCTCGGCGTGGCTTGGAAGCGATCCTGGCGCGTCGGCCGGGTCCTTCCAACGCCTTTGCCAGTTGCGCCGGCATTGCGAGCACTCGCACTATTCATTTTTCTTTGGCTTGGAACGAACAAGGAACCGCCATGCATTGGAAGCCGGAACACGCTGAGATTCTGACCGAATGCCGACGGCGCATGATCGCTCTGGAAACCGCCGAGCCGGAATGGTGGGAGCAAGCCGACTGGCTTGAACAAGTCGAGCATGGGCCGACGTTCTCGATTCCCGAATGGTTCGGCACGAACGCGGACTACATGCGAATGCGCTACCTTCGGGCGCTCGCCGACCTGGAAGCCGCGGGCTTGCTGATTCGCTTTTGTCGCTATGGCCGCAAGCTAACGCATGTCGAGTTGACGGCCGAAGGCATGAAAGCCGCCGCCGAAATGGAAAGGGAAACTGCAACCCTGGCGAAATGAAGGACGGCAGAAGATGGCAGGAAATGGCAGACGAAATGGCGATACGCTTGCCCTGGCTCTTGCGGCCGGGGACAGCATCGCCGACGCCGCCGCGAAAGCCGGCATGAGTGAGCGGACAGTCTATCGCCGGCTCGCCGATCCCGCGTTTCGCAAGCGTGTCCAGACTCTTCGCGCTGAAATGATCGGCCGCGCCCTGGGGCGCATGGCTGACGGAATGACGTTGGCGGCCGACGTATTGCGCGAACTGTTGAGCGCCGACGCTGAATCGGTTCGACTCGGCGCGGCACGTTCGATTCTCGATTTGGGGCTCAAGCTGCGCGACGCAACCGAGACTGAAGATCGGCTCGCCGCGCTGGAAATGCACGCCGAAAGGGGAAAGCAATGAGCATCGAAAGGCGATTGGCAAAGCTGGAACACACAACGAAGGGACGATGCCTGGGTTGCGGCTACATGCCGGATGCTATCCGCACAGTAATTGTTGTGCGACCACCGAAAACAGGGACGACGCAGGCCGTGCAAGACGATCCCCCGCAGCCTGGCCGCCCGCGCTGCCGGGTTTGTGGGCTTTTCCTGTTGCCGGTAGCGATCGTCGAAGTAGGCGAAGATGAAGACGATGAACCTGACGACGACAGAGAGCATGACCGGCCGCGATAGAATAGAAGCAACGGGAAGCCGCCTGATCCGCGGCAAGCGGACCGGCCCGTGCAAAAGGGTAGAGCATGTCCAAGAGAGAATCCGCAGAGCGGACCGAATCGGTTGACAACGCATCCCTACAACGTTTGCTGGAATGGGTCGAGCGTGGCACGTTCTCCCCGTCCCAACCCGGCGACATGGGTCCTGCGTGGAACGAAGCCCGTCAAAGGGGTTTCGTTGTTGCGTTCAAGAGCGAGGATGACGATGACGATTGCGCGCTGACCGATGCAGGACGTGAGGCGCTCGATTGGATTCGCAATCCACCGGATTCGTGGGCATGGCCATACATGCCGCTCGATTTGCGGTCAACGATGCGTTGCCATAACGCCAAGGCCAGAGCGCCATTGACACCCGGATGGAATCTCGACAACTACAAAATGAAGCTGAAATGGTTGACCGCACTTCCAAGAACGGGAGAAGCGTTTGGGGTTATCATCCATGACGCCAACGCGAATCAAGAGCGATTCGGCGTTGGGTATCGCTATTATGTGCCGACGCCCGACGACTTGGCGATTGTGCAAGAGTTGTACCCAAACGGTTTTCCAGGCAACCCGTCGTGGACTCAAATCGAAACGGACCTTATAGACGCCGGACACGAAAAGAAGGACCTGCGCCAGCACCACGCCGGGACATTGATCCGCCTCTTGAAAAAGGCGAAGCAAGCCGAGCCGCAAGCGGACCAGACCAGGGCGAAGGCCGTGGCGAGCGAAGGCGAAGTGAAAGAAGAAGCCCCGACGGATCGGCAATGCTTGATCCTCGAAACAATGTTGCAAGAGCAAATTACTTCGGAACGCCGTCGGCAAACCCAAACTGCAATCGTGAGGAAGATAAATTCAAAGCACAAAGCCGCCTCTTACGGGCGTGATTTCTCCAAACTTGTGAAGCTGGGTTTCTTGAAATCCCTCGAAGGACCGGATGGCGGAACGTGGATTGATCCGAAACGAAAAGCCGAAGTCGAGGAAATCGTGAAAGCCGATTAGATCGACGATAACTCTGTCAAATCTCTGCGCGCAGAGTTGTCAGCGTTAAGCCAAAGATGCCATATCCCGTCAGTGTAGACTCCGTATGTCCGGCGAGCGCCGTGCTCGCCGATCCATCACACATGCGGAGTATCATCTATGGCTATCTCACTCGACACCGATGCCCGGACTGATGCCGCGCTGCTCGACGTACGAGCCGTGGCCGCGCTCCTCAACTGCTCGACTCGACATGTCTACCGACTCGCCGACGCTGGGCGCATGCCAGCGCCGACGAAACTTGGCGCGTTGGTGCGTTGGCGCAAAAAATCAATCCTCGAATGGCTCGACGAAGGCTGTCCGTCTTGTCGCAAGGGGGGCCGGCCGTGAATCACACCGAAGCAATCGAGCGAGGCGAACTCCGCAAGGCCGCCGGGCTAGCCCGCGCCGGCAATCGGACCGCACTGGTTTGGGCGACGCAACTCGCCTTCCTGTCCGCCCTCATTGTCGCGCCCGACCAAACGGCGACACTCGACGACGCCGTTACTGACCTGGGCGAGACATTTGCCGCCGGCGGAAAGTGGCGCGGGGCCGCGGTTCGGCAACTCGCCGAGCAAGGCTTGATCGTTCGCGCTGCCGTCGAGCTGTCGATCCGACCGGATCGACACCGCGGCTACCTGACTCGCTGGCGCGCTATCGATGCGACGGCGATCGCCGCCAAGATTGCCGAGTTGCGGCGATTGCTCGCCGCCCTTGAAACCCCCGAAGTGTCGCAACCCGAACTCTACTAACGACGCCGGCTCGACGGTTGCCGCCGCCGAGCCGGTCGATTTGAGGGACCGTTATGCACGAACGAAAATCACTCACTGATATTCTACGCGGTTCTTCCCGCGACGAATTGCAAAACGCCTGGAACCAGACCGAAGCCGCCGGGGAGCTGGGGCCGCTGCCGGCCGGGGATTATGTCGCACGCATCATCGCGGGCGAGCTGATGACCAGCCGCACGAACGGGACGCCGGGGTATCGCCTGACGTTTCGAGTGTGTGAGGGCGATTACGTCGGCCGGCGCTTTTGGTCCGAAATCTGGTTGACGCCGGCCGCGCTTCCAATGGCGAAGCGCGACTTGGCGAAGCTCGGCGTTACGTCGCTTGAACAGCTCGAAAGGCCGCTGCCCCAAGGCATTCGGTGCGCCGTCAAACTTGCTCTTCGCAAGAGCGATCAAGACGACAAGTACAACGCGGTCAAGTCGTTCACCGTCATCGGGATCGATGCGCCCGAAGTCGATCCGTTCGCGCCGTCGGCGAGCGGAAACGGCAAGCCGAAGGAAGGGGGGCCGGCGCAATGAGCGCGACTCCCTTCGGCTTTCGGATTCTCGGCAGCGTCCACGAAGATCGTCGGCTTGTGGTCCATGCCGACGCCTTCGCCGCTCATGCCGTTTTGGACCCCCGCGCCGCTGTCGAACGCGAATCCTACTTATCAGCGTTCACATTCGGCGACGATTTCCGCGCCTTGCTCGAATCGACTGGCTCTTGCCGGGGTTTCGACGGCGATTGCTGGTCCGCCTGGCTCTGGTTTGACCTCGACGCCGCGGACCTCGACGCCGCTCTACGCGATGCGCGCCGGCTGTCGCATTGGCTGATCGAACGCTACTCGCTCGACGACGACCGGCTCTTGATTTTCTTTTCAGGCAGCAAGGGCTTTCACGTTGGCTTGCCGACGGCGCTTTGGACGCCGGAACCGTCGGCGACATTTCACCGCGTTTGCCGGAGGCTCGCCGAAGGCATCGCCGCCGGCGCGGGCGTCATCATCGACACGGGCGTCTATGATCGGGTTCGGGCGTTTCGAGCACCGAATAGTCGGCACCCCAAAACGGGCTTGCACAAGCGCCGGCTGTCGCTCGACGAATTGACCGGGCTTTCCCTCGACGCCGTTCGCAAACTCGCCGAGAAACCGGCCGCATTCGATTTGCCGACGCCGCCCGCACCATGCGAGCAAGCACAAGCCGATTGGCGCGAAGCCGTCGAGCTGGTTCGCCAGTCATCGGAAGCGAAGTCGAAGGCATCGGCGAGCGGGAAGGGGCCGACGCTGAACCGGCAAACAATCGCTTTCATTCGTGAAGGGGCTGGCGCGGGCGATCGACATCGGCTCTTGTATTCGGCCGCTCGCAATCTCGCCGAGTTTGGTTGTCCGCCGCCGCTTGCCCATGCGTTGCTCACCGAACCCGCCTTGGATAGCGGGTTGCCGCCGAAGGAAGTGGCCCGGCAAATTCAATGCGGGCTTTCCGACCAATCGCCGCTCGCCGTTGAGCAACCGGCGACGCCGACGCCGACGCCGACGCCGCCGGTTGACCTGTCGGCACAACTCGCCGCGCTTTGGACTTCGCAACCGGCCGCCGATCCCCTGGTCACCGAACCGCCGCCGGAAATGCGCGGGGACGCCTGGGAGCATCCGTTGGACCGGCTCGGCGCGAACGATGGGCCGTACGGCAAGGAAGGGGGCCGCCGATGAGTACCGCGAACTTTCTTGCCGCTGCCGACTTACTCGCCAACTGGCGCGATGACGTGTTGAGCGGTTCGCCGCCGATCCTCTATCCCGTCGGAACCGGCGACCTGGGGCGAATCGAAATCGGACCGGGGCGCGTTCTATTGCTGGGGGGCGCGCCGGGGGCCGGCAAGAGCGCCTTTGTCATGCAAGTCGTTGTCGATGCGTTGCGCCTGACGCCTACGCTTCGCGCTCTGGTGTGCAACATCGAAATGACGCCAGCCGTCTTGATGGATCGGCAGCTCGCTCGGCTATCGGGCGTGGACTTGAATACCATCCGCTTTCGCAAGCTCGGCGTGGAGCATGGCGAACGTATCGACGCCGCGCTGCAAACCCTAGAACCGCTCGCCGAACGCCTGGCGTTCGTGAATGCGCCGTTCAACCTGGAAAATGTTGCAAAATCGGCCGACGCCTTCGGCGACGTTGGCTTGATCGTTCTCGACTACATCCAGCGCATACCGCCGCCCGGCAACCACGGGGACAAGCGCGGTTCGGTCGATGCGACGATGGACTTTCTGCGTAAGTTTGCCGACGCCGGGCTCGCCGTCATCGTGGTTGCCGCCGTATCGCGCAGCAAAGACGCCAAGGGCCGCTCGACGTATGCCGGCGACGC
>VGZI01000133.1 GCA_016872605.1 Planctomycetota bacterium | reverse complement strand
TGGGCGCCGACGATCCGGGCGAACACCAGCGGCTGTTTGACGTGGTTGACGAACAACATGCCGCCACTCCTCTCACAGCGATCGTCCTGACGCACCATCATCCCGATCATGTCGGCGCCGCCAACATGTGTGCCGCCCGATACGGTGTGCCGATCTGGGCCCACTCGCGAACTGCGGAACGACTGAAGGACCGTTTGCCGGTGCATCACCTGCTCAAAGACGGCGACCGTCTTGATCTCGGCCCTTGCCCCGCCGATGGCCGTCCATGGCATCTCGACGTCCTCCACACGCCGGGGCATGCGTCGGGGCATCTGGCGTTCTTCGAGCCCGTGTATCGCTTGCTGTTCGCCGGCGACATGGTGTCGACGGTGACCTCGATGGTCATCGCGCCGCCCGACGGCGACATGGCGGAGTACCTGCAGTCGCTGCGCCGACTGCGGGCACTGCCGAGCCGGCTCTTGCTCGCCTCGCACGGCAACGTCAGCGCGGACCCCGCCGGTGTGCTCGACGCTGCCCTCGAGCATCGCGCCAAACGTGAGCAGCAACTGCTCGACACGCTCGCCGAGGGCCCGGCCGCCATCGACGATATGACCGCACGTTTGTATCGCGGTACGCCGGAGGTGCTGATGCGTTTCGCTCGCGCCCAAGTGTTGGCGGGATTGCTCAAGTTACAACGTGAGGGCCGAGTGCGGCCGATCGATTCCGAACGGTGGCAGGTGGTATGATGGATACTCGTGCTGCAAGGAGACGGTATTGCCATGATTTCGACCGATGACCTGAAAACCCGCGTCGCTGCCGCGCTGACGCAGCACGTCGGCCCGGCCCTTGATATGGACGGCACGCTCCTCGAAGTCCTCGACGTCACCGACGGCGTCGCACGCATCCGCGTCGGCGGCGTGTGCGGCAATTGCCCAAGCTCCATCATGCTCGTTGTCAACGGCATCGAGGAAGAGCTCCGCAAGCATGTCCCCGAAGTCGCTTACGTAGAAGCCGTACCATGAAGCCCAGGGATGAGGCACTCCGAATCCCTGGGATGCAACAACCATGCTCTTCGGCTATAACACCAACGGCTTCGCGCACCATCGCCTCGAAGCCACCCTGGAAATCCTGGCGGACCTCGGGTACGAGAGCGTCGCCATCACACTCGACCATCACGCTCTCAATCCATTCGATCCCGCGTGCACGAAGCAATGCGATGAGATTCGCGCTCTGCTGCAGCAACTCGGCATGCGCTGCGTCATCGAAACCGGCGCTCGCTTTTTGCTTGATCCGCGCCGAAAGCACCAACCGACGCTGCTGAGCCAACACGAGACCGAGCGCAAGCGGCGGCGCGACTTCTTGATGCGAGCCGTGGACATCGCGGCCGAGTTGAACGCCGACGCGGTCAGCTTCTGGTCGGGCACACCGGATTGGGCTGCATCGCGCGCCGACCTGCTACCGCTCTTGATTGCGGAATGCACCGTCCTTTGCGACTATGCCGAGGAACAGAACGTGCGCCTGGCGTTTGAACCGGAACCGGGCATGTTCATCGACACCATGGAACGGTTCGCCGAACTCGAGCTGTTTGTGGCTCATCCACGGTTCGGCCTGACGCTCGATGTCGGCCATCTGTATTGCCAGGGCGAGTTGCCCATCGCGAAGCACATTCATCGGTGGAAGGACCGGCTCTGGAACGTGCACATCGAGGACATGCGGCGAGGCGTTCACGATCATCTCATGTTCGGCGATGGCGAGATGGACTTTCCGCCGATCTTTCAAGCTCTGCACGAAATTGGCTACGCTGGCGGCGTGCACGTCGAGTTGAGCCGCCACAGCCACGACGCCGTCACCACGGCAAAACGGGCGATGACTTACATGAAGCCTTTCGTCAATCCCTAAAGACATCGTGGCATCGGGCGCAGGCGTCGTTCATCTTGGTGGCGGCTTGTTTGACGCCCCTGGCGTCATTGACGGCGAACGCTTGACGCAACTCGTTGGCCGAGTCCCGCAGCGCCTGCGATTGTGAGTTCCAGAGCGCGATGGTCTTGCGGCCCATGTTCTTCTTGGGGGCCATGACGATGGTAAGCTCGGCCATGGCCAGGAATGCATACGCGGCTTCGAGGTTGTGCTCCTGGTCGAGCAGAACGTTTGCGGGGGCGCCTCGCATCATGATCAACATCTGGCGTTCCAGGCCGTCCTGAAGCGCGACAGGTCCCGGGCGCGTGCTCCACCCGAGTCCGCCCTTGTTCCGCTGCCGGTACAGATTTTCGAGTTCGTAGAAATCTTCGAATTGCTTGGCGGCGTCGGCAGCAAGCTTTCTGGCAGCCGATAGGTTCCCTTTGCGGATCGACTTGGCGATGTTGTTCACATTGACGCGATGATCCTTGTCGAGGGGAGGAAGAACATCTTCATCAACGTCGAGAGGGGCCAATGGCAAACGAATCGGCGCGGACGTGACCGCGAGGAACGGCGTGCAAGCAACGAGAATAATGCCTGCGATGACGGCCGATCGCATGCTGGACATGTTCAGCCTCCGCGGGCCGCGGTGTGCAACGTAAGAGCCCGCCGATTTGCGGCGGGCTCTCATCCACGCCGTCAATTCTGGCGGAAGATCGAATGGCACTCGTTGCAGTTGGCGTTGACCCTGGCGGCCGCCGCCTTGATCTCGGCGGGTTTCTTGGTCGCCGCGGCCTTGGCGAACACTACACCCAATTCGCGCATCTCGTCGGACCATTCCAGCCATTTGGCCTTCGACTTCTTGCCGCCGAAGTCGACCTTGGAGTGGGCGGCATGGCTCATTTCGCCCATGGCGGAGATCCAGTAGCCCATGGTTTCGAGGGAAGCCGACTGCTTGGCGATGCCGCCGGGGACTTCCTTGGCCAAATCGCGAATCATCTTTTCGATGCCGTCATTGCCTTCGCTACTCAGCGCGATGGGGCCGGCGCCGAGACCCTTCTGCTTGCGCAGCTTGAAGAGCTTCATGAGCGTCTCGGTATCTTCCAGGTTCTTGGCGGTGTTCGCCGCTAGCTTCTTGGCGGCGTCCTTGTTCCCCTTGCGGATTTCCTCGCCGATGTCCTTAACGGCATCGTGCAGGCCGCCCTTTTTTCCCTGACCATTCGTCGACCCGGCAAATGCGATCAAACCGAGGACGGCGGCGAACGTGATGGCGACGATCCCCATGCGAACACTCGTCTTCATGAATTGTCTCCTGTTTGGTTTCCTTCGTTTGGGTGTAGGTCAGGCTTTCCAGCCGGACTTTTCTTGCGGGTTTCGTCAGGCTGGAAAGCCCGACCCACGATTGATTTACGGGTTGAATACATCATGGCAACGGTTGCAGGAGGCGTCCAACTTGTCGGCGGCCGTGCGAATCTTATCCGCGTTCTTGCTCGCGCCCGCTTCCGCGAATGCGACGCCCAGGTTCACCATCTCTTCTGAGAAGGTCTTCCAGCGAGCCTTGGTTTTCATGGCTTCGTCGGCGTCCCAGCCCTTGGCGATCGACAGCTCGGCGACCGCGGCGACCCAATAGCCCGTCGTCTCCACCGCAGTGTGATTCTTGGCCAGTTCCGCCGCCCCCTCCTTGGCGAAGCCGAGCCCTTTGCGAATTCCGTCGTTCTTCTCTTCCAGGAACGCTTTCGGGCCAAAGCCGAGGCCCTTTTTAGTGCGAAGCCGAAATACCGTCATCAAGCTTTCGTGATCCGTGGGCAGGTCCTTGTTCGCGACTGCCACGGCCGCGAGTTTCTTGGCGCCTTGTTTATCCCCCTTCTTCAGGGCTTCCGCGATCTTTACGACCGTGGCGTTCAACTCGTTTTGCCCACCGAGCTCGGACGCGCCGGATAGCCCGACCATGCCCACCACGGCCGCGAACGTGATGCCCGCGATACCCATTCTCACCTGCATAGACATCGATCACTCCTGTTGCAAAAACAAAACACGCGCCCGCCAGAGGCGGACGGCTAAACCACTACTTCGCGATCACCGCGCCGCCGTAAACGGGGCGGTAATCGCGCCGTATCCATCGTATGATCAACTCGCGCTCCACGTCGGAAAGATGCTGCAAGGGCGTTTCTTTCAGACCGTCGGGAGGCGGATTTGTATCGTGAAACTCGCGGATCGAAAGCTCGCTGCCGGGCCCCTCGGTATTGCGGAAGCCGGGCATGAGGTTCTTCTTGCCGTAACGATCCTTGTGCCCCGGACTCATGATCATGCCGCGAATCCAGTCGGCGGAACCGTAGAAGCTCAAATCGGGCGCGGTTTCGCCGCCGTCGATCTCCCATTTCAGTGCTTTGCCGACCTTCTTGGCTTTCTCAACGCGATGGCAATCGGAGCATTTGTTGAACTCGCTGTCGAATGCGGTCTGGCCGGCGAAGATCGCTTTTTCATCCTTGCGCTCGTCGCGCGGCCTGGCGAGAATCTCAAGATATGCCGCGATGGCGTCGAAATCGGCGTCTTGCAGTATGGGATCGACGGGGTCTTTGGGTTTCTTGCGGGCCTTGTCGATACCCTTGCGCCAGTTGGCCATGGTCCCCAATCCGTTGGTTAATTCCGGCTTGCCATCCGGCCCTTTGACGATCTCATTCTCGGCGTTGCGAACCGGCTTCTTGACGGCGCCGAAGTGCTTCGGCCGCATGGGATCTTCAAGAAGACTGCGCACCCACTCTTTCGTGCCGAAGTCGCCGAGGTCGCTGGCAGTAGGATTGGCCTTGCCGTTCTTGTCCTTCGGGACCCAGTCGTCGAAGAGTTTGAGTTCCTTGTCCTTGGCGTTGGCGGTGAAGCTGTGGCAGCTGCCGCATTTGACCTGGAACAGCTTTTGACCCGTGGTGAGTGGATCGTTGCGGATAAGGAGGTGGCCGCCTTCGACCGGCGTTCCATCCATGGCGAGCTGGCAGGCACGTTTGGCCAGCTTCTCGGCGTCGCGCATGTTTTCTTGGTGCTGTCTCGCTAGTTTGAGCGTGTTTTCGTCGCTGCTCTTCAGCAGGCCGAACAGGATGCCATCGGGTTGATCGTCACGCAGGGCAAACAGCGTCAGGATGCCGACCACGATGAGCAGCGACATCACGACGAACATGCCGAAGAAGTGGCCGAACTTGCGCATGGCCCCGTAGCCGAAGAAGGGCAGAATGGTCAAGAGCACCATGACGCCGTTGGGGATGTGCACGGTGCCGACGAGGACGAGATCGCCCTTGAAGTACTTGAGAAGCTGGAAGAGAAAGAGAAAGTACCACTCGGGCCGTGCCGGATAGTTCGCGGTGTCGCGATCGGCGGCGGCGTCGAGCTCGGCGCCTTTGCCATGCACGCCGGCGCGAGCGATCTTTTCGTACCAACCGGGTTCGGCGCCGTCGGGCCCTTTCGGTTGCTCGACTTCATGCGCGAAGCCATAAAGCACCAGGCCCATCATGACGCTAAAGACGGCCATGCACGCTACCATGTCGTAGAACGCCTGCCGCGGCCAGAATGGCTCGTGCTCCGCCTCCTCCTTATGCTGGGTCAGCAGAGATGCTTCCGGCGGCGCATCGGGGACCAGGCCTTGCTCATTCTCCGCACTCGTCACGCCATGCCGGCGGAAGATGACAATATGCGCGATCAATAGCACAATCAGCGACAACGGCAGGATGGCGACGTGCAGTGCGTAGAAGCGCGTGAGCGTGTGGTTACCATAATCGGGCCCGCCGACCGCCAGTTGCTTGATGTCGTTGCCGATGACCGGAATGTTGCTCGAGATATTTGTGGCGACTCGCGTCGCCCAATAGCCTTTCTGATCCCAGGGCAACAAGTAGCCGGTCAAGCTCAAGCCGAAGGTCACGCTCAACAGGCCGATGCCGAGCCACCAGTTGACCTCGCGTGGCGGCAGTTGGGCGCCGGCGATGACGACCTGGAGCATGTGCAGCGCGATCAGAACCATCATGGTCTGCGAGCCGAAGTGGTGCAGACCACGGATGAGCCAACCGAAGTCCATCTTGTACTGGATGAAGTGGACGCTGCTCCACGCTTGCGAACTGCTTGGGCTGTACGCCGTCGTCAGAAAGAGGCCGGTGATGAGCTGAATGCTGAAGACAAAGGCCAGGCAGCTCCCCCAGACGTAGCGCCATTTGGCGCCCCCCGGGACGCCTTCGAGCAGCATGGCGCGGACGAACGTCATGATGCCGGTGCGATGTTCCAGCCAGGTCGAGAGCGTCGAAAACACGGATAATCCTTCGTGGTCTGCGAATCGTGGATAATCCGGGACGCATGGCCCGGATCAGGTCGGCGGGTCAAGCAGCGGGCTCTTCTCCGATGACTTCCTTTTTCTCGATACTGGAGACGAAGTTCTTGTAGGCGACGACGATGCGCAATGCTTCGGGGTCGGATTCGTCGATCTTCCACTCCAGCGTGTCCATGCCGCGCATGGCGGGGTTGTCGGCGGTCGCGCGGTCGCCGTTGAGCGCAAACGTGGCCGCGTGGCACGGACAGGCGAAGCCGCCGGCCGAATCGCGGTTGACCGAGCAGCCCATGTGCGGGCAGATCGTCGTGAAGACCTTCAGATAGCGCTCGCGCTCGACAATGCTCGAAGTATTGAAAGCCGCCACCTTCTCCGGCGTGGACAGATCGGGGCGAGGTCCCGACTGGACCACCCACACCCGGCCGATAACGTCGTTGGGATAATGGATCCACCCGTCGTCGCGCTTGTCACGGATGACGCCCTGACGCGGGTCGTTTAGGCTGAATTCGTCGAGTTTGATGCCGTCGACCGCCTTGAAACTGCTCTTGGGGCCTTTGCGGTGGCGGGGATCGATGCCGTAACAGACCAAGGGCACGCCGATGATGGCGGAAAATATCGTTCCGAGGCCGAAGATTGCGAAGCCCAAAAACGACCGGCGATCGGTTTCTGGTTCCATGACGGAAGAGGCTCCGAACAGGTGGGAAGTCGGACCGATTTATCCTACCTGAGGAGGTCGGATTGGTCAATCGGTCGAGTGGAAAACGGAGTGGCTCGTGGTCACAACCGTCTTGACATTTCCATAACGAGACTCGCCAGGTATGTTCCGCGCGGAACATTGTAGTGCCCTGCGTGAATGTGATTTCGTGACCTTCCGGGCATCTCGGCGGCTTGCGCCGCTGGAAAACCGGGGTCTGGCGCGGACCCAGTGAATCACCGGCTGATGAGCCACTGGCCTGGAACGCAAGCCGGCTACAACAAGCCGCGGTCGAAGTTTGCCGACTGACCGCCCGGCACGGGCCGGCCGGCGCGGATCAATCGCCAGCGGTCGCGCACCACGTGCGGATCGTAATTCCGATAGACAAAGTCGGCACGCAGCGAAATCGCCCCCGCTTTCGCAAGCTCCGGCAGGCGCGGCGACAAACAAAACGGTTCCTGGTTCAGCACGATCGTTCGGCAATGGTAATCCAGCGCCGTCACGCGTTCACCATGGCTCGACACCATCTCCATGCTCTCGAAGCGGCAATTCGCCTTGCCCGGGCAGCCGCCGATCAGGTTGGCATAGGCACAGGACTCCGCCAAGAACTGCGGCGTGTCTTGATAGACGATCAGCACGGCCCGTTCGCCAAACTCGGTCCACAGCGAGCGTGCGTTGGCGATCCCGTCCTCGGGCGAGAGAGCAAATCGCGTCGCCCCCATCGCCAGTATTTGCTGAGCCGCCAGCCGATTGATGACGTAGACAGACCAATCGGTGGCCAAGTCGATCTGCTCCCCTCTCCCCGCCGCGGGAGAGGGGTCGGGGGTGAGGGGGCCGCCGCAGAGCGGATCAAGCCCCAGAAAATGCCACGCCGACAGATTCCCCGCCTCCCACTTGCGCCAGCCGTCATCCTTGAACTCGCGAATTTTGTGCAGCAACCCCTTCTCTTCCCATGAGCGCGTCAACGCCGGCAACGCGAGCCGAATGCGATCGCGGCCCACTCGATCGGCCAGCACGTTCAGCTTGTCGCGAAGCTGTGCCGGGTGATCGCGCGCGATATCAACGATGACTTCATCGACGTTCGCGACATCGTCGCCCGTCAGCGCGTCGAGAAAACCAACGCGATCGACCTTGATCGACCAACGAAATTCTCCGGCGAGCCGAGCCGCGTGAGCGGCCGGTTGATGAGACACGCGGTCGATGATCGCGCCGATCTCGGCATCGGTTTGCTTTTGAATCGCCCGATCGAGATCCGCAAGCACATCGCGCCGCAACCGATTGAGCAGTGAGATCGGCACAAACGCATTGGCGTCATTCGTCCACATGAGCGATTCGAGCTGAAATCGGCTCTGTCCGAGCCTCGCGAAGCAGGCTCGCACGCCCGTCTCCATCGCGGAGGGATCGTCGGCGGATTCGAACGGGCCGGCCAAAGATCGTTCGACCGAGACCTCGCCGCTCCGGGCGCGAACGACAAGGCGATCGCGCGTCAGCACGGCATCGATGGCGACCGACGCCCGCGTGCGCCAAAGCCCCGGCTTAGGGCGTTGATGCCGATACTTCTGCTTGACCGCTTGCGACGATGCGCAATACACCGGCGCGCCGATCGGGATGGCGGGAGCGTCGGGTGGCAGAGCGACCTCGACCAATGCGCCTTCCGACGTTTCGACGACCTCGCGCGGCTTTTGCCCGGCGAGCCACAGGCGATCGACGGCGAAGCCGTACGGTTTGCCGAGCGTGGGCAGGTCGATTTGCAGTCCGTCGTGGCGTTGCAAGGCTCGCTGTGCGCGAAACCGCAAGCGAGCGTCTGATTTGCTCCCGACGATTGCTTGCACCTTGCCGATCGGCGTGCCGCGATGGCCGACCGTGTCGCGGTCGGCGACCTCCTTGTCCTTGTGCGATTGCACGAACAGCCGTGTCCACGGACGACTGAAAACCGTCTGCAAGTCGGCTTCGACGGGCGGGCGATCGTCGGGCTTGAGCGTGCCGTCGATCAGCTTGCGGTAGTAATCGGTCGTCGTCGCCACATAAAGCGGGCTCTTCTTGCGGCCTTCGATCTTGAAGCACGACACGCCGCTGGCGCGCAGGGCTGGCAAGTGATCGGGCAGGGCGAGATCTTTCATCGAGAAGGGAAACCCCTGGCTCGGATCGCGGCGGACCGGGCTGCCGTCGCGCAGCGTCATCGGCGCGTCGGCGACATCGTAGGAATCGCGGCACGAATAGGCGCACTTGCCCCGGTTGCCGCTGCGTCCCAGAGTCTGGGCCGAGAACAGGCACAATCCGCTGTAGGAATAGCAGAGCGCCCCGTGGATGAAAACTTCGGTCTCAACGCCGGACGCCGCGGTGATGTCGCGCACTTCCTCAAAGGTCAGCTCGCGCGCCAGGACGACGCGCTGAAAGCCGAGCCGCTTCAGACCCTCAGCGCCGGCGCGATTGTGCACGGCCATCTGGGTGCTCCCATGCAGTTCGAGCTGTGGAAAATGCTCGCGAATCGCCCGGTAGACGCCGAGGTCTTGCACAATGACCGCATCGACGCCGATCGCGACAAGCCCCGCCAACGCTTCGATCAACTCGGGCAATTCGTCCTGGCGAATCAGCGTGTTGATCGTCACGAACACCCGCCGCCTTGGCGCTAGTGAATGCGCGTAGGCCGTCACCTCGTCGAGTTCTTCGAGCGTAAAGTTCTCCGCCTCCGCGCGGGCGGAGAATTTCTTCAGGCCGAGATAGATCGCGTCGGCCCCGAAGTGGAAGGCGGCGAAGGCCGCGTCCGGTCCGCCCGCGGGTGCGAGCAGTTCGACCGGACCCGTCGCGTGTCCCGCCGGCGCCAACGGCATCTGCAGCGCCATCTCCGGCTCCGCCGCGTTGTAGGCGCCTTGGGGAACCATCGGCTCCGGCGCATCGTCAGCGGGCGTGTACCCTTCCCACGAACCGCCCGCTAACCCTTCCTCGCCCACCAACGGCAAACTAACCTTGATCGACATGCCATGATTATACACGCGGACACACATTCGATGACGATTCCCGCGTCCCCTCCGGTGTGAGCCCGCAGGTCCATGTACAATGTTCAGCAAGCGATCGTCCCTTCGCAAACAAACAGCACGAGGTACGGATGAAGATCACCGTTGCGACCGTTTTGATGTTGGTCATCGTAGGCAGCGCTCGCGCCCAAACGGCCGAGGAAATCGGCAAGGCGGCGTCCGACGCGTATCACGAAAAGAAAATCGACGAGGCTTATCGCCATCTCAATGCGGGCATCGCCAAGTACCCCAAAAACCTCGATCTGCGCGAACTGCGTGCCGAGCTCAACGAGCGCGTCGACAAGTTCGGAGACGCCGTTGCCGACTGGACCAGGATCATCGAACTCGACAAGGACCGGCCCCGGGCCTACCAGATGCGCGGCCTCGTGCAGTTCAAGGCGGGGAGGATCAAAGAATCGATCGCCGACTTCGACGTCTACATCGAACGCGTGCCCAAGGCCAAGATCAGCCATTGGCAGCGCGGCATCTCGTACTACTATGCCGGGCAGTACGAGAATGGCCGCAAGCAGTTCGAAGGCTATCAGGATTACGACGATAGCGACGTGGAGAACGCTGTCTGGCGGTTCATGTGCATGGTCCGCGTTGACGGGATCGCCAAGGCGCGCAAGGCTATGCTCAAGATCGGCGACGACAAGCGCGTGCCGATGCGCCAGGTGTACGACCTCTACAAGGGCGATCTGAAGCCCGCGGACGTCATGGCTGCCGCCAACGCCGGCGAGGTTTCACCGGAGGACCGCAACAAGCGCCTGTTCTACGCCCATCTCTACGTCGGCATCTACCACGACCTGCTGGGCGACAAGAAGAAAGCGTTCGAGCACGTCAACCAAGCTGCGGAGAAACATCGCATCGGCCACTACATGTGGGACGTCGCCCGCATCCACCGCGACATCCTGGCGAAGGAGAAGAAGTAACTGAAAGACAATCCTGCGTTCCAGGCAACGGCCGGAGCCGAGCACCTACGAGACCGTGACGTGTGGCCGGAGTTTTTCCAATGTCTTCGGGCCGATGCCGGGGACGCGGCGGAGGTCGCCGACTGTCTTGAACTGCGTCTTGGCGCGCTCGTCGAGGATGCGCTGGGACAGCTTCGGGCCGATGCCGGGGAGCTTTTGCAACTCGGCTTGATTGGCACGATTGACGTTAATCGGATCGGTCAGCTCGCTGGCTTTCTTGCTGACGACCCTCACCCCCGACCCCTCTCCCGGAGGGCGAGGGGAGAATCTCGGCGTCGCCATTTCGTCGGTTTCGTCGTCGCTGGTCGTGCTGACGAACGATTCGGTCGGCGCGACGAAGACCTGATGGCGGATGCGTTCGAGGGTTTTCGGACCGATGCCGAAGACTTTGCGAAGCTCGTCGATGGAGCGGAACCGGCCGATGCGTTCGCGATGATCAATGATGCGCTGAGCCAGTGCGTCGCCGATGCCGGGAATCAGGCGGAGTTCTGCTTTGGTGGCGAGATTGAGATCGAGCCCGGTTTTTGCGGTAGGTTCGGCGGCATAGGCGGCGGGCGCATCATTCGGCTGTGCCGCTGACCATCGGCCCAAAAAGAAGAACAAGCTCGCCATCGTGAGTATGGCGAGCGCGCATTGCACGACGATCGGCCAGGTGAGTGGCAGCGCCGCATCCGGGCTTCTTTTGGCGTCATGCGCCTGGTCCATGGCGGGATTCCCTCGCTGACGCTTTGGGCTCCGATGAATCGTTGTTGAAGGGATTGTAATCTCTGCGAAGTCGCGCGCCCAACAAAATCTGTCCAGCCTCCGTAGATTTTTTTAGGCACAAAGATCGAACGCGTGCGGCGCCCCTATGCCGGTACCGAGTACGGAGAACCTGGTACTGGGTACTTTGTACCGGCTTGCGTTAGCCGAACGGATGCTCCGGCCACGCGAATGGCAGCTCGGTCGAAATTAATCCCCCGCGCAGTGCAACGAACAAGGCCGCCGCGATCAGATCGGCGGTCGTTCCTGGATTACGCGCATGATTGGCCGCGCGAAGCATGGCGTCGAATTCGCGATACGCCTTTGCGGCCGCGGGCGTCGCCAAATCACCCGCTTCACTAACGGACATGGCTGCTTCCTGCACCTTCCGCGATTCGATAGCGCCAAGCTTTCGGGCGATCAGGCTATCGATGCGCGACGCCAAGAGATCGAGATGAGTCGCGACGATCGCACGCTCGATGTTGCCAAATTCCTTGGCATGCCGTGCGAGGTTGTCCGCCGACTCGAAGACGAGCTGGAAATCGGTGACGTATTGCAAGGCGATGTCGTCTCGATCAGGGGCCAGCGCCATCGCATCGTGCAACGTGAGCGTCGGTTCGCCGGCGACATCTTGCGACGCCGCGGAGCCGAGCCCGCCCGGATTCGCGAGGCGAATGGCGGTGTAGGCGTCGCGGGCATCGGCTACAGTCGTTTTCGCAAGCACTTCCGCGAGGCCTTCGTGCAGTGGTGCGTTGAGCGAGGCCGTGGCCAAGGGCGCGAGCAAGAGGACGATGCCGAGGTTCGTGTTGGTTGTGACGACGCGGCGTGTTGCCTGGATCGCGCGCAGAATTGTTTGGCCCAGGGAAGTTTGCGGCGCCTGTTCCAGCACCGGCGCGATGGCGGCGGCGCTGTTGAGAAAGTCGTCGACGGTCAGGTCAGCGTACTCGCGTTCCGGACAGACGTTGCCGGCTTTGCGTGCGAGCACTTCCCATGAGCAGGCCCGTTCCGTCGCAAGTCGCGTGGAGGTCATTTTTTCGATGGGGGCGGTGGAGGAGGAGGAGGCACTTCTCGCCCGTCGGCGGTGCGGCGCACGTAGAGCATGAAGTTGCCCGCGCCGCCGCCGCCGAACAAGGGTGCATGGATACGGTAGTACCCCGTTCGCGGGGCCTGTATCTTGATTCTCGCGTCGGGGTAGCCGCCGCCGTCGTCGTCCCGGGCAATGATTGCCGCCCGTTCGATATCGACCAGAAACAAGTAGGAATCGAATTCCTGACTGCGCATGTCGATTTGGTAGTGCTGACCTTGCGTAAGGTGAATCGTGTAGGCTCTGCTGCGTTTGTTGATGATCGGATCATGCGGATCGGTGCGGCTGTCGAAGCGGTTGTCGCTGCGGTAGGTTCCGTTGCCGGCGGGTTTTACGTCGTCCTTTTTGTCGTCGTCTTTCGGGTCGTCATTGTTGTCGCGTTTTTGCTGATCCTTGTTGTCTTTCTTGTCATTGACGGCGACGGAGTCTTTGCTGCCGGAAAAGTAGCGGTAGATGAGAAACCCGCCGCCCCCGCCGCAGCCGAGACAGAGGAGCAGAACGGCGCCGATGCCGACGATGATGAGCGCGATGCTGCCGATCTTGGCGCCGGGGTCGTGCGCTTCACCGCGCAGTCCGGAGCGACTGGTGGACTTTTTCGATGTCGGAGGCGGTCCGGACGGTTTCTTGTCGGCGTCATCGTCATCGTCGTCGTTAAACTTCGGCGACGGCGGCGGTCCGCTCTTGGTCCCCGTCGGTTTTTCGTCGTCGTCGTCCTTGTACTTCGGCGCTTTGCTCTTGGATGATGTCGGCTTTTCGTCGTCCTTCGGTCCTTCGGGCGGCGGCGGGTCCGGCTGGGCGGCGGCGACCGCTGCGGCGATGAACACGTGCGCGCACTTCTGGCACTTCACCTTCTTGCCCGCAAGCTCGTCTTTGAAACGAAAGATCGCCTTACAGTTCGGACACGTCATCGTCGCCGACATTTCCTACCTCTTCGAGAGCCGGCTCGTCGCTCCTTTCGACATCTACCGGCATGTTTTATTTATCGAAAGCGTGGACCGGGTCCGACTGGCGGTTGGGGAGGTTGCACAATTCGCCCGTCCGCGGAGCGCCGAACGAAGAGCAGGAAATCGCCGTTGGGAGGGAACCTGGGGTCCGGAAAGTACGTGCAGTAGATACGATAAAAGCCCGTTCGCGGGGCGCGAATCATGATGCGCGCGTCAGGATACCCGCCGCCGTCGTCATCCAAAGCGATTTTTTGCCGGCGCTCGATATCCACCAGAACTAGATACGAGTCGAAATGCTGACTGCGCATGTCAATTTGATACGACTCCCCGGATACCATATGCACGGTGTACGCTTTGCTGACCCTGTTGTCGATCATTGGTTCCACGGGATCGCCCGCTACGAGACGGCTGTCGGAACGAAACGTCTTGTCCTTGCCGAAGAGAACGTTCGTGCCGCCGGGCGGGAAGTCGGCGGGGGCGGGGTTGTTCGGATCGCGCAGGGCGAGCCACAGGATCAAGCCGATGCCTCCGCCCAGGCACAGCAGGAGCACGAAGGTGATGCCGCCGATTAGCAGTACCCAGGCGGTCGTGCTCATCCCAGGCGGCTTGGGCCGAGCGTCGCGATCGCGCGCGTCGAGGTCGTCCTCGTCATCATCGTAACGGCGGCGCGGTGGGCCGCGGTCGTCGTCCCGTTCGTCGTCGTCATGCCAACGCCGATCCCGATCGTCTTCATCATCGTCCCGGCGGCGCGGAGGAGATCTACGATCCTCTTCTGCGTCAGCATGCGTGGGTGTTTCGGCATCGTCCCACGCGGGGTGCGTCATCGGCGGGGGCGCGGGAGGCGGGGCATTGGATGCCGGGCTCGCGCTTTCCTCCGGTTTGGTCGTTTCGGCTGCGGTGTTGGTTGGCAATGGCTGGCTAAGTGCGACCACAAAGATATGCGAGCACTTTTGGCAGCGCACCGTTCGGCCGGCCATGTCTTCATCCAGGCGAAACAGCGCCTTGCAATTGGAACAGGTGGTGGTGATCGCCATGCCGGCCTCCGCGCGCTAGCCCGCCACGTGAATTCAGGGTCCATTGTAATATGCGTCGGCATGAGCGGAAATGCCTGTTTCCGCCGAGGCAGCGACCGCCCGCCTCTACGAAGCGGGGCTAAACTAGGGAGAGCCAATACAAAGACGGCATGTCTGCGCCATCCGTAGCCATGGGGAGGGTTTACATCGTCATCGCGGCGGTTTTGTGGAGCCTGGGCGGGGCGTTCACAAAGATGCTGACGAAGGAAACGTTCGCCGGGCTGCACGACCCATCCCTGGAAGCGTTTGGATGGGCGGGCCGCGACTTCCCGATTCAGATCGCTTTCTACCGCGCGCTTTTCGCCGGCCTCGTGCTGGCGCCGACGCTGCGGCAAGAGGACATCTCTTTCAAGCCGATGATGCTGGCGATGGTCCTGTGCTTCGCCCTGATGAACGCGTCGTTCATCTCGGCACAAGCGTTGGGCACGGCGGCGAACGCCATCCTCTTACAAAACTCCGCGCCGCTGTGGATGTATCTAGCGTCGATCTATTGGCTCGGCGATTCTCCCGACCGCCGGAGCACCATCAGCCTATTCGTCGGCCTCTTCGGCATCGCGATCATCATCGCCGGCGGCTGGGATGAGGGCGAGCTGACCATCGTTCTCATCGGCCTCTTCAGCGGGTTTACCTATTCCGGCGTCATCCTCGGTCTGCGCATCTTGCGTGACGTGTCGTCGAACTGGCTGACGGTGTGGAATCATCTGATCGGCGCGCTCGTGCTGCTGCCCTTGGTCGTGACGCTGCGACCGCCGACCTGGCAGCAGTATCTCTTCCTGTTCGTGTTCGGAGCGGTTCAACTCGGAATCCCGTATTATCTGGTCGCGAAAGGCTTGCAGTCGGTCGACGCGACAGAGGCGGGCGCCATCGTGCTCTTGGAGCCGATCTTGAATCCGCTCTGGACCTGGCTGGTGTGCGATGAGGTGCCTCATCCGATGACGTTCGTCGGCGGGGCCGTCATTTTGGCGGCGTTGGCGTATCGCTATTGGCCAGCGGATGATGAATCGGCGAGCCAAGCGCCATGAGGGGCCGGATTGCGACACGGGCGTACGTGGCCCATCGTGGCCCAAATAATGATGCCAATGACTCGAACGCATCAGACATCTTGAGCGTTGCGGCCGCGCTTTCTTAACCCGTGCAATTTGAGGAGGATGAACCGTGAAACAGCTACTGAGCCTGTTCGCTGGACTGACGGTGGGCCTGTTCGTCTTGGCAGACGACAAGCAGTCCGACGATGTTCAAATGCGACTAAAAGGCGCCTGGAAGGCCGTCTCGGTTGAACTGGACGGCAAGAAAGTTCC
>VGZI01000132.1 GCA_016872605.1 Planctomycetota bacterium | reverse complement strand
TGCAAAAGCAGATGAATGATCTGGAAGCCGTTCGCCGCGAACACTACAAGCAAACCCTGGTACTTGAATCGACGGAGAAGGTTCTGCAAGCGGCTCACGAGGAGCTGGTCAAATTCTTCGAGGCGATGCAGAAGGTCCTGATTGACCGAAAACAGATCGACGAAGAACGAACGCAGGCTCGGCAAAAGGCGAGCGAGTTTCAGAAGCAGATGGACGCCTGGGTCGAAGCGGTCGTGGCTTTCCTGAAGGTGCTGGAGCGCAACTTCGACGCCCAGAGCGGCACGACGCCGGAGCATCGCAAGGCGCTCGAGTATGTGCTGAATACCTTCCTGCGAACCATCAGTCCGCTCGGGTTCTCCGTGATTCGTCCCGAAGCGGATCAAGACTTTGTCGGAACCATTCACCATGCCGATGGCGAGGAGCTCAGCCCCACCATCAAGCCGGGCCATGTTATCCGCGGTGTATCATGGGGGTATAGCTTCAATGGCCGCGTGGTCGAGCGTGCCCATGTGATTGTGGCAAAGCAGGAAAAGAAGCCTGAACCGGCCCCGGCCCCAACGCCGACGCCACCGGAGCCGTCCAAAGACGGCAAAAAAGACGAGCCCGCTCAGGATCAGAAGAAGGACGAGAAACCGAAAGAGGAACGCAAGGACACGCCACAGCCAATGCCCGCCGCCAAACCGGAAGATAAGAAAGCTCCGGAGACGAAACCGAATTCGGCTCCGGCTCCCCAGGGAAAGAAGTGAGGCGCCCCATGAACAAGAACATTGCCGTCGGAATCGACTTGGGGACCTCGACTTCGGAAATCTGCATATTCCGGGGCAAGGAACCGCAGATGGTGAGCGATCCCGGCTCCAAAAGCCCCATCGTTCCCTCGCTCGTCGCTTGCAACAAGCGCGGCGAACTCCTGGTCGGCGAGGATGCCAGGCCGTGGGTCGATATCCCCGGCCAGGGCGTGCGCGAGGTCAAGCGGAAGATGGGCACTGCCGAAAAAGTCCGCCTGCTCGACAAGGAGTATCGGCCCGAGGAAATCTCGGCCGTCATCCTGAAGAAGCTCAAGGACAATGCCGAGCAGATGCTGGGGCAGACGATCAAGGAAGTCGTGCTGTCGGTGCCGGCGAACTTCCCGGACGCGGCGCGGCAAGCGACACTCGACGCCGGCGATCTCGCGGGGCTCAAGATTCTCCGCCTGATCAACGAGCCGACCGCCGCCGCCCTCGCCTTCGGCATCAAGAATATCGGCTCCGAAGAGCAGATTGTCGTCTTCGACTTCGGCGGCGGCACGCTCGACATCACCGTCCTGGAAATGATGGAAGGCATCCTCGACGTCAAAGCCAGCTTCGGCGACACTCAACTCGGCGGCAAGGACTTCGATGAAGCCCTCATCGATCTCATCATCAGCAACTTCAGCAAGCAATACCCCGGCGTCAGCATTCCCGACCGCGCCCGCGCCGCTCTCAAGGGCGAAGCTGAGAAGTGCAAGGTTGCGCTTACCACCAAGCCGCGCTATGAATCGACCGTGCCGTCCTTCGGCTTCATGCGCGGCGATCCGCTCGACCTCGAAATCGACCTGTCGCGCGGGCAATTCGAGGAAGCGGTCGGCCCGCTCCTGGATCGCGCGCGCGAGTGCATCCGCCAGGCACTCAAGGCCAAGAAGATTCGCCCGTCCGCCATCGATCGCGTGCTCCTCGTCGGCGGCACGACCTACATTCCCTGCGTGCGACGATTGGTGCAAGAGATGTTCGGCAAGAACCCGTCCATCGACGTCAACCCCGACCTCGCTGTCGCCATGGGCGCTTCCGTTCAGGCCGCCATCGCCACCGACATCATCTCCCCCGAACAAGGCGTCATCCTCACCGATGTTTCGCCGTTCGGCTTGGGAATCCCGATTGTCACCAGCTTCGGTGGACGCGACATCCTGGTCTACGAATCGCTGATCAATCCGAACACGACGATTCCCTACTCCGTCAAGAAGGTCTACAGCCTGCTGCACGCCAATCAGGACACCGTCGACATTCGACTCTACCAGGACCACACGGGCAACGCCAAGCTCATGGAGGATGTCAAGGACAC
The DNA here is from genome assembly GCA_016872605.1 of Planctomycetota bacterium. Taxonomy (GTDB): domain Bacteria; phylum Planctomycetota; class Planctomycetia; order Gemmatales; family Gemmataceae; genus SIAQ01. The sequence goes on along the minus strand of VGZI01000132.1, from coordinate 13,956 downwards.
CGGCGTGAACGCGAGCATCAAGAAGATTCCGCCCGCCCCGGACGGCAAGCCCCACCCGCTGGAAATCGAGTTCTCCTACGACGTCAACGGCATCGCACGGCTCGAAGCGGTCATCCCGGCCACCAAGCAACGCGTCAACCTCGTCTACTCCAACACGGGCAACCGAATGAGCGAGGAGGACAAGATCAAGGCCAAGGAAAAAGTCGACGACCTCTGGACCAAGAGCCCGCTCGCCAAACGCTACGAGGGCATGATTGAAAAGGCCAAGAACCTCGTCCCGACTTTGGGCGGCGACAAAAAGACTGCGCTGCAAACCGCCTTGCGAGACCTCCTCAACGCCTTGGCCTCCGGCGACAACGCCAAGTCCGAAAAAGCCGGCGACTTCCTGGCCGACTTCTTGTTCGACCTGGAAACCGAAGGGCGGTGACAACTTAGGTCTTCGTTTAGCGCCCGCTGAGCGCCTCGCGGGCACGAGACGGACCAAGGCATTGTTTCGCGCCCACCGGACGCGACGCGGACGCTAAACAAAGACGAAACGCGGAAGATCGCAAACCCTCGAGAGACCTCATGGCAGCCGACTATTATTCCGTCTTGGAAGTCAAGCAAAACGCGACCGCCGAAGAGATCAAGAAGGCGTACTTCCGCCAGGTCCGAAAGCACCCGCCCGAGAAGGAGCCGGAGCTTTTCATGACCATTCGGGCGGCGTACGACACGCTTTCCGATCCGAAAGCGCGCAAGAACTACGACGACATGCAGAAGCATGGCGGCGAAGTTCAGGAACTGATGGCCGAGGTCGATCAGTTCATGAAGGACGGCAAATGGGACCAGGCCAGCAAGAAGCTGAAGAAGGTCGTCGTGCTGGCGCCGTCCACCGAGGCCGCCTGGAACCTCTTGGGAATCTGCTTCTTGCGGCTGCAGCAGTACGACCGCGCCGAGCAGACGTTCACCGATCTGGTGAAGCGTTCGCCGGACGTCGCGCTATATCGCTCCAATCTCGGGCACGTGTTCCTGGAACAAGGGGACCGGGCCAAGGAAGACCGCGACCGCAGCGACTGGGGTCGGCGGGCGCGTGAACATTTCCGCAAGGCAGTCGAGCTGGAGCCGTTCAACCCGGATACGTACATTTCGATCGCGCGCACCTATCAATTGCAGCGTGACTACGAAAACGCCCTGGCCTGGTGCGAGCGCGGCGTCACAGCGACACCCAACGCGCCGCCGGACTTCGAAGTGCTGTTCTACATGTGCGAGATTTACCTGATCCAGGGCCAAACGGACATGATCGACAAGACGGCCAAGCGCATCATGGCGTCGCTGCCGGCCGGAAACGACGACGCTCGCAAATACGCCGCCATGCGTTTCGCTCAGTTCGCGCTCGAACTCTACAAGGCCAAGATTTACGTCCTCGCCGAGCCGCTCTTCAAGGCGGCCCTGAAGTTCGACCCGCACAACGAGGACATTCGCGTCCTCGCCGAATATACGACCTCGACCATCGCGGCCGACAAAGAATTCACGGCCATGAAGGAAGACTATCAAATCGTCGAGCCGATCCGCGGGCTCGTGATCTACTATTTGGCCGACGTGTACGGCGAGAAGATCGATAACAAGCAGCAAATATTCGACAACATCATCACGGAGATCACGCAGGCGTATCAGCCCGACATCGCCAGCTCGGTGCGGCGTTTGCGCAAGGTGTATCCGAACTCGTACAAGCTCAACCCCGAAGCGTTTGACAAGATTCTGGAAATGGCCGAGAACCCGGCCTACCAAGGTTACGGCGGCTACGGCGGGGAAGAGCCCTACTGCTTCATCGTCACGGCAACGTTCGGCACGCCGCAATCACGCGAAGTGCAGCGCTTCCGCGACTTCCGTGATCAGTACCTGCTCAACAATCCGCTGGGCCGATGGTTCGTCGCGACCTATTATCGCTTCGCGCCGTACCTGGCCGATTTCATCCGCACCCGTCCCTGGCTGAAACGACTGTGCGCAACGTTGCTAGGCTTCTTGGCCAAGTTCCTGCCGTGAGGTGACGTGTCATCGGATGGACGACGGCGTGCCGAATTGAACCAACAACTCCAGGGCCGGGCCGGGAAGTGGCAGCGCCGGAAGCTCATGGCGGCCTTCGAGTGCACTGCCCGTAGTCGGCATGGTCCACTCGTGCCCAGCCAAGGTCACATGGGCCGGCGCAGCGTGCGGAACGACATCGCCAAATCGCGGTAGATGGACGGCAAACGAACTCGGCGTTCCGCGAACCAAAGGCGAGGTGACTGCGATGTCATCAGCCGAAATCGGCACACTTCCCAGCGGCGGCTCACTTGACTCCAAACGCGGCGCCGACCGGGGCGTCCATGCTTCCAGTCCAATCCCCGAGACCGTTGCGACCGTCGGCAAAATGCGAGCCGGCGCCGGCTCAAAAAGCAGTGTGCTGACCATCTTCGGCCCGGGCAACCGCGGCCCAAAAACCAGCGTTTCCATCACCATCGGCCGGGCCGACTCCGCTGGGCTCGAAAACCAGGATCGTCTTGGCCGCCGCTCGATTTGGGGCTGGTCGGGGAGCGACGCCCGCGAGAATCGGCAGGTCATTGGCTCGAAACCCGAGAATTGCCGCCGTACGCGACGACGCATGAGGTCGCGCCAGACCGAATTCGTCGTAGACCAGCGACTCCGCCGGCGCGGGGCGGCGCATTTCTAGCGCCCGCGGCTGATCACTCCATGCCGGAGCCAGATTATCCGTTACGATCGGAAAACGCGGCGGCACGGGTGGTTCAGTCTGCAACGTGGACGCCGATCGCTCTGCCGGCGCGAAGTTGAGCACCTGCGCTCGCTTCGGCGTCGAGCTTTCGGTGAACTCGAACGTAACAAAGCCGACACGCCCGTGGTCGTTTGTCCCCGATGTGAACTCAAGCACCTGCTTCCCGAATGTACTGTTCGTGACAATCGCAAACCGTTCATTTCTTGGCAGCGGAGATTCTGCCGGCGCAAAATCGAGAACGGCACGCAAGGGCTTGGCGTCCTTGCGCGCTGGCGGCGCCGAACCGGCGAAACCGTCGCCGAGGTCAATAGCCCATGCGATCGCCAAGCCAGCCAGCGGCAGCCAAAGCCACCACCGTGCCAGCCCGGTTGCGCTGTCGGGAGACTCTTTCAAGTCGCACCCCACCGTCCCAATGCACGATCTGCCGATATTACCACAGTGTGGGAGCATCCATAACATTTCTGGCCATTCTGTTAACCTCAAAGGGCCAGGCCGTGCACATGGCCCCTACCTGCGGATGATCGCGGGACGAAGCGGAGGTCATGCGTTATAAAGACTGCATGCAACGAACCAACAGTACCCGCGCATTTTCCAAAGCCTGCCAGGTCATCCCCGGCGGCGTCAATAGCCCCGCGCGCGCCTTCGGCGGCGTCGGTGGGCAGCCCATCTTCATCGCCCGCGGCGAGGGAGCGTACCTCATTGACGTCGATGGCAACCGCTACCTCGACTACTGCGGCTCGTGGGGTCCGCTGATCCTCGGCCACGCTCATCCGCGCGTTGCCGAAGCCGTCAATCGCGCCATGGCCAATGGTGCCAGCTTCGGCGCCCCCACCGAGCTCGAAACGCAGCTTGCCGAACTGATCATTGAACTCATGCCGTCGATCGAGATGGTGCGCATGGTCAGTTCCGGGACCGAGGCGGCGATGAGCGCAATCCGGTTGGCGCGCGGCTACACCGGGCGCGATCTTATCATCAAGTTTGCCGGCTGTTATCACGGACACGTTGACAGCCTGCTTGTCTCCGCCGGCTCAAGTGCCACGACGCTCGGCGTGCCCACTAGCCCCGGAGTTCCCAAGGGCTGCACGCAGGACACGCTCGTCCTTCGCTACAACGATGTCCAAGGCCTTCAGGAAGCCTTCAGAGCGCACGCCAACAAAATCGCCGGTGTCATTCTCGAACCGGTCGTCGGCAACATGGGTTTGGTGACGCCGAGCAAGGATTTCCTGTCGGCGTTACGGACGCAGACACAACAGCACGGCACGCTGCTGATCTACGACGAAGTGATGACCGGCTTCCGATTGGCGCTGGGGGGAGCGCAATTGCTGCAGAACGTCAAGCCCGATCTCACGGTGCTTGGCAAGATTGTCGGCGGGGGGCTGCCGGTAGGCGCCTATGGCGGTCGAGCCGACGTCATGAAAAAGATCATGCCTGCCGGCCCGGTATTTCAAGCGGGCACGCTATCGGGCAATCCGCTGGCGATGGCCGCCGGCCTGGCGACGCTCCAGGAACTTCGCGATCGTCCGCCCTACGAGCACCTTGAGAAACTCGGCGTGATGCTGGAGCAAGGATTGGGAGCGTTGGGCGTCGGCCGAGTGCAACGCGTCGGCAGTATGTGGACGCTGTTCTTTAATGCGGACCCCGTCGTCGATTACGAGACCGCAAAAAAATCCGATGCCGCCCGGTTCGGCCGATTTTTCTGGGCCATGCTAGATCGCGGAATCTACCTGCCGTGCAGTCAATTCGAAGCCGCCTTTTTGATGAAAGTGCACACCGAGGAACACATTCGCCAAACGATCGCCGCCGCGAAGGAGTCGCTCCAGTTGGCTTGACCACGAAACACACGAAAAACCCGAAAGAGTTAAGGAGTGATGCGGTAGAGCTGGCCGGCCGAGAGTGAGCATTTCTTCTGGCGGACCGCAAACGACACCGGCGTCGGCGCGCCATCGATTTCAAGTACTAATGGCGCGGGGCTGATCGTGTGAATCGGCGTGAGAAAAACTGATGTCATCGTGGCCGACTGCCCCTTCGGCGACTGCGTTACCTCCAGCAGATCATCCTCGGCAAGCCCCGACACACGCACGAGCAGCAAATATCGTCCCGGCGCGAACGTGATCGTTTTGTTCAGATCGACACTGTCTTGCTCTAGCGTAGCTTCATGGAATTCAACGCGTTGGTCGCGCGTCATGCACGCGACCAACGGCGCCGGACGCGGGCCGGCGCCCGAGGAGCGAACGTAGAACGAATAGCTTGCCGACGCGTCGAAGTCGTTAAGGACGATGCCGGCCAGGCGCATGGGCGCAAGCAACGTTCGCATCTGCTCAAGCTGGCGGTGTCGTTTGGCGGTCCGCTCCGATGAATCTCTTGATTGATGGCGCATATACAATCCGACGTTAATGTTCTTGAACACCACGCCATCGCTATCGTTGGCAACGCGGACAAACTCCTCACGAGCCGACTCCCATAGCGATAAGGTGTGTTTGCCCGTGGCAATCCAACTTTCAACGTGCGCGTAGACCTTGCGATCGTCCCGGCGCAGATCCAGCCGATCGGCCATTTGCGCGAGGGCAGCAAACTCCACGTCGAGAGCGATGTGTGTGTGCGTGTTGTGGCGGTAGCATTTCACAAGATGGCGGGCGTGGCAGCCGGCATAATGCAGTAGCCCAAGCGCCGGCACGGAGGCCAAAACGATCAGCGCGACGACGACTGCGCGAGGCCACGACGAATCGCGCGCGTAGTCCGCCAGCCGCCAGGCGATAAGGGCGGAGCTAAAGTTCACGAAAAAGCTCGTGTAGATCTTGTAGGTGTGGATTGGCGTGTACCACAACCCAAACGCCAGGAAGGCCGCCGCCAGCCAAACCGCAAGGTGCACCCAAGGGTTCGCGTTCTGAAAACGCCGCCAAGCCGAGTACACTAGGTAAGCGCCGAGCAACCCGAGTTGAACGTAAAAGATCGCCTCCAGAACGACGCGGAAGCGATAGTCGGGAACCGGATAATTGTAGAAATCCTCATAGGCCGTCTGATGCAGCACCGTGAGATGGGCGACCATGGAGTCAGGCAAGATGCCCCGTAGTCCATTCCAGGGCGGCACGCTTGCATACCAATCGATGAGTTCGCCGGTTCGCCCGGCATAGAGCTTGGCATGGGCTTGGCTGAAGGCACGGAAGGTTTCCCAATCGCTAAAAATCCAGTGGAAGGTCGGAATGCCGGCCAAGATCAGTCCGAGACCGACAAGGCCGAGGCGATGCCAGAGAGAGAATCCGTCTTGTTCATGCCAATAATTCGCGAACACGATGAGCCACAGGCCGACCACGCCAAAGACCAGGCCGAACGGATGCGACGAGCCCGCTAGACCGAGCGATGCACCCGCAGCGCTCCAGAGCAACGCGCGCAGCCAGGCCGAGCCGACTGCGGGGACCAGCGCCGGAAGCACGACCGCGCCCATCCAGCCGGCGAAAAGAATCTCCTGCTCAAACCGCACCGATCGTGCCGTGTAGATCATCACCGGCGTCAGGCCTAACTGACAGAGCACCAGCAACCGCTGCCAGCAGCCCAACTCCGGCAGCCGCGAAAGAAACACGATGCCCCCCGCGACGACAGCCAGCATCATCAATGCGGAGAGGACGCGACTCGAAACCGGCGAAAAACCGACCAGCGCATGATACGCATTGCGCAGCGTGAAGGCGGCTATTGGCGGATAGCGACGAACCGTGTCGGACCCGAAAGTTTCACTCCAGTGATTGGGATAGCGCGTGTCGCCAAATTCCGCGTACCGGTAGGGCAGATTCAATAGCCCAATCTCATCTCCATGGGGGTACGGAAAATCCTGAACCAAGAAAAGATAGGACCATGCCAAGAACGAAAGCAATACGCAGGCGAGCAGAATCGGCGCCATCGAACAGACCAAGGTCGCCCGGTCGTCGCCGCACGGGCTCGTATTTTCAACGTGCATGGCCTCACCTCCCATATTCGCGCTGGATCGTTGCCTTCATTCCACATCGGTACATCACGCGGCCAGTTTCACCGTGGCTGAAGTGCGCAATTTGCGAACGCGGGCGTAAATCATGAAACCAAGGTTGCGATCAAGCCAGCGGTGAAGACTCTGCGGTATCGGCAGAGGCAAGCTGCGTTTGGGGAAGAAATGCAGGAAAGTCTCCTCCACGGCAAAATGGGGCGCCAGCAGGGCGAGAAAATCCGCATCGGTGTAGGCCTTCCCAATCGGATTGTCCGCGCCGTCGTAGAGGCGCACGAGGTCGTCCAATTCCGCGGTGGCGAAAATGGTCTCGCGTCCACGTCCACGCAAAGTCGCCCCACAATAGCTGATCCAGCGCGCGGGGTGACGTAGCCACCACCACTGGCGCAACACGAAATTGCGGTAATACACTGACAAGCAGGCAGTTCCGTCATCGCGCAGGACTCTGGCGATTTCACCGACGCTGGCCGCAGTGTCCGGCGTGTGATGAATCACCCCCTGGCAGTTCACATGATCGAACATGCCGTCGGGAAAGTCGAGACATTCTGCATTTTGCTGCTGAAACGTGCAACTCACGCCAAACACGCGGCATCGCTGTTCCGCGAGCCGCAACGCTCGGTCTGTCAGGTCGGCAGCATGCAAATCGGCAAACCCACGCGCGCCGAACTCCGCCAGCCAAAAACCCGGTCCACAGCCCAGATCGAGCACTCGAGCGGACGTTGGCACCGCAAAAATGCGCTCGTCCAGCGTGCCCGCGAAACAATCGCCGATCACGACCTGGCGGTGCTCCTCAAAATACTCCCGGGACCCAATCTCGTGTTGGGTTTCGCCTCGAAACAACGGGTTCGCCTCCCAAAATCGGCGCACATCGTCAACGGTTGGTGCATCGGTTTTCATCGCGTTCTCCTTACGCCGCCCGCTCACGGCTCGCTATCTCGCATTCCAGCGGCAACTTGTCGGACCCACCATCGCGGAGCGCCCTGTCGGCAATCAGCACGGGCAAGAATCCGAGACAGAACAAGGCATACCGCAACGCGTCCCAGCCAAACGCCAACCCATGCCCGCGGCGGCGCAACTCCGAGACCTGGCCGGGTTTGGGCCAACTGTGATACGACTTCTCCAACGTGTTCATGATCGGCAGGACCGGTCCGCCGCTCGCTAGCCGGCGAACCGCGTTGCAGAGCAGCACGCCCGCGGCAAAGTTGTTCCGCAGCATGTGCACGAACACCGTTTCACCGGGCCTCACCCGGATTGCGCTCTGGAAGATCACCGGTCCTTTGTCAAGCTCCAGCTCAACGCGAAAAATCGACGTGCCGAGCATCGTTTCGCCGTTACGCAGACCGTGAAACTCTGCCGCAATCCCCTGATAGCTCGGCAAGAGGCTGGAATGGACGCACCAGGTGCCCAGCCTTGGGATCGCCAAGATTTCGGCTTTCAAGATCTGGTTGACGCGGATGACGACCAGATCCGGTTGTGCGTCCCGTAGGATCGTCAAAAACTCTTCGCTGTTAAAATCGGCGCTGAAATGCACGGGAATGTTCTTGGCGAGACAAGCGGCCTTGAGCGCTATCATCTGACGGGACATAAGCCAATCCGCCAGCCAAGGGAGCCAGCGCGCGGAGAAGGTGCTAAGGACGTCGAAGATCTTGAAGAACCCGTTGATGAAGACGAGGAAGAGCCAATAGCGCCAGTCGGTTTTTTCGAGGATGGCCAAGGCGCCTGCCGCGCCGCCCTTTTTTCCAGTCAACGTCGCCGTGTACGCGACGCCACAGATTTCGATCTCGGGCACATCCAACAGCGATGAAAAGATGATGTTGGAGGTGAGGTCGTCATTGCTCAAGATGAATACGCGCAGCGCCATTAGCGTTTCACCCCCCAGAGCGTAATCGGTTCAGAAGAATCTTCAGCAATGACTTCGATAGAGTTCTCCGAGAACCATTGGAGAACGATCTCACGCGTCGGAAAGTACAGCATGGTCGGCTGAATATTGACCAGCACGACTTCCAGACACTGCTTCCAACTTGAGTTGAGCAGATGAACCTTGGATCGCGTGGGCAGGAAGAAGAGAAACGGAACAATAGCATTGGCCAGCGCGTAAGTGCCCCATGAGCCTGTTAGTCCACAGAGCCAACGGACCGAACCAAACGCCGCTCCTGCCAATCCCGTCTTTTTCGGAAACAACCATACTCCGATCATTCCCCCGACACGGGTGACGCGGCACATCTCGGCGAACGCTCGCGCGGGGTCCGACGAATAGCCAAGGACGCCGAACGAAAACGTCGCGTCGAATGTCTGATCGGGAAACGGCATGCTGACGACATCGCCTTGCACGAGCGACGCCGGTATGACGGTTGACTGAATCTTGAGCAAAGCAGACAGGGAAACATCGAGACCGACATAATCGATATCACCGGCGTCTGCCAAAACTCTGGCATGGATGCCATCCCCCGTGCCGGCATCGAGAACGTGCAGCGATTGCTTGTTTTTCGTCGCCTGGATGTGCTGGAGCAGCGGCTGCAAAAATCGCCTCGCCTCGTGGAGTTTCTGCACTGGATACTCCACGGCGGCATTCTCATCCCAATGCTTGTCGAACTCGGTGCTCAGGCGATCTTCCGACGCATCGTTCATCATCAGCGCTATCCCGGCGTGCGTTCGGAACGTCCCATGTTCAGCGCAGGCGAGATCACGCAAACGTTTGCGGCAATGGGGACACGCAAGCGGGACCTGTTGGTCGCTTCGCCACGTCTTGCCATCGGAATGTGTTTGCCACATACATCACCATCGCGTCTTGAATCGCACCGCCTACGCGGCATGCCGAGCCGGAACCGGTTCACCGGTGCCGGCGTTCGGAAGAACCTCGCACAGCACATCGGAGATCATCTCCGCGGCCGATGGCGACACCACCAAAGGCAGGTTGATCGCTCGGCGCGAAAAATCCGATGCCTGCGGACACGGGTGGCGGTTGCCTGGGCGTTGGCGATATGCGGACATTTCCGGGATGCAGTAATCGATGAGCGTGCCAAGCTGGATGCCGTGGGCCCGCGCCGCCTGCACGACCGCATCACGCGCTGCGACGAGCGGCACGAAATGCGAATAGGTCGCGCCCTCCACGAGCGGCGGAAGCGTCATGGCGACGCGACCGGACAACCGGTCGTGGTAAAGCTTGGCGATCTCGCGTCGCTGGGCGATGATTGCGGGATACCGCTCAATCTGCAATCGGCCGATCTTCGCCTGAATAGCGGACATCGCGACGCGAAAGTCGGCGGGCATGTCGATCGTGCCTTCGTCGTAGTATTTGACGAAACGATTCAGAAATCCGCTGCGTTCGAGCCAATGGATGATTCCGTAAATCCACTCGCCGAACGCGATCTGAACGCCGGCCAGGTAAACACGACGCGTAAAACCCCTCAGCAAGCCGGCAGGCTCAATGTGCTGCCGATGCAACTCGCGCAAACGGGCTGCCAGGGCGTCGTCATCGGTGGTGACCATGCCGCCGAAGATCGACGTGATGAGCTTGCTCACATTGAGCCCGAAGATCGCCGCGTCCCCTTCGCGCTGCACGGGTCGGCTACGCCATTCCGCCGCAAAGCTGTGGGCGCAATCCTGAATCACGCGGACATGCGGAAAGTCCCGGCGAAACGATTGCAAGCGATCGAGATCGACCGGGTAGCCGAAGATGGACGTCGCGATGATCGCGCCGGTTCTTTCCGTGACCGCGGCGCGAGCAAGATCGAGGTCCATGTTGAAATCGCCGGCTTGGCTGTCGATGAACACCGGCTCGTTCCCACTTGACACGATGGCGTGCGGCACAACGACACACGTGTAGGCCGGGCAGAGGATTTCCTTGTCTTTCAGCCCGAGCGCCTGCAGCAGGAGCCAAAGCCCAGTGCGGCCGTATGGACAGGCGATCGCGTGACGCTGGCCCATGAGTTGGGCGAACGCCGACTCGAAGCGCTCGACCTCGTCGGCGCCGGCAGGCACAAGCAGCGCGAGCATTTCACGCCAGCCCAACGTCGGCTTGAAACGCGGAATCATTGCGTGTCCTGCCTTTGCCAATATCCCTGACTCGCCATGTGCATGACACTAAATGTCTTCGGCGCCGGCAAGCGCGTCAGTTGATCAGGGTTGGTCTCCCATTCGTCGCGAATCTCAAGCTCCGCGCCGAAGCGAATGAACCGCCGGAGTCGCGACCCGCTCGTGGTCTTTCCGGTGATGAGCCAGCGGACAAGAAACTGCTTGATCCAGTTGGAAATCATCAACGATCGCATCAGGGTGAGATTCAGCAGTCGAAGAATGAGGAACTGGAACGGTCCGGGCCGCGGGAGATTGACGCGCGCCATCGGCGCCGTTACGACAACGCCGTCGGGACGCATCTCCACGACGTTGTCCGCCGCGTGCGATTGAGTGCTGTAGAGCACGCCATCGGAGGTTTGAGCGAGCGCACCGGGATCGAGGCTCGCGCCGGCGTTCTTCACAAAGTGGCTGCATACGCCCCCTTTGCTCGTCGAGATGACCGTGTAGTGCTCGGGGCCATTGTCGACGATTAACCCGGCGTGCTCGAAGTGGACACGGAATGCCTCCGAACGCTGGCACGGTAACGGCGGCGCGTCGCCAACAGGATCGAGCGTCGCGGCCCAGCAATAGGCATTGAACATCGGGATCAAGTTGGGCGCATCCATCGTGTCGAGCGTAACCGTGCGATGATCGCAAATCGCCGGCATCATGAGCCCCGTCAGCGCCGCAGCCTCCGGAATCTTGCGTCCGAGCCAGGCAAGGCCGCCCGGATAATAGAACCGCGTATTTCGGCTCCCGTAGAGTCCGCCGAACGAGCCATCCGGGTGCGCAAAGTGCCAAAGAAACTGAATCGACTTGCGCAACGGCTCTGCTATACGCAGGTCGGGCCTCAGCCGATCGACATCCGCGAGATAGTACAGGCACAACGATTGATAGCCCGGGTCGGCGCCTTCGTACTCGCGGAACCAGCCTTCGCTCGACTGCTCGCGGAGAATACGCTCCAAAAACTCCAGCCCCCGCTGCTCGCCATTTTCGCCAGTAAGTGCATGCCATTTCAGGAGCGCTGCCACGGCCGTCGCCAGATGGTTCGAAATGAACGCGTGGTATTCATCGGCGTAATGCAGAAATTCGATCATCGGCCGAACGACATCAAGATACTCCCGACGTTTGGCGGCGCTGATTCGTGAATCGAGCAATTCGATGGCGGAGACGAGGTCATACGCGACGAGAGCGGTGACGCAGAATGACGATTCGTAGGGGAACGCCTCCTCCATGCTGCCGTTGCCACGACCGAGTTGGCTGGCGCCGTGAAACATGGCATCGATGCGTTCGATGGCGGCATGTTCGCCAAGAAAGTCTGGCAGCGCGTTCCCGGCGACGAGGCGAGCCAGGCCGTGAGCCGCTCCTTGGAATGTTCCATTGCCGAAGTCGATAAGCTTCCATCCCCAGTGAAAGCGGTCCCCCATGCCGAACGTCGAGGCAATCTCGTTGGCATCAAAAAGTGCAAGAAGCCTGGGAAGCACCGCCCAGACCTGTTCAAGACATGGGTTGCGAATCCCCCGATCCACCTGAGCAATACGATGCGGACCGTGCAGAGCGGACGTGCCAGTCATGATTTTCCCTCCGTGACAAGAAGGTGGAGAAAATCCCGATAGCCGTCAGCCCAGCCGTAATCGGGGCTGAGCACATGCGGATGCCAGATGATCGTGACTTTGCCGGCAACGTCGTGAACTTCGCGAATGAGCTTGGCCATGATGACACGCCGTTCGTCCGGCTCGGCGGAGTGGTAATCGTAGACCTGGGAGTCCATCAGCGTCATCGGCGTGGCAGTGAGTTGCATCGGCGTTTGTCGCTTGGCGTCCCACGGATGAAAGGCGAGTGCCGCCGCCGCGCGAAAGCCGGGACGATCGTTGAACCCGAGCGTCGAGTCGTCGCGCAATCCGCACGCTTCCTGAGCGTGCCAGGTGTCGGCCCAAGAGAATCGCAGCCAATGCATGCGAACCTGCACGACCGGCTCGCCGAGTGCCGTTTCAAGCCGAGTTTTCTCTGATGCCATGCGGTCGACGTCGTTCCATGCGGCGAACGAAGGGTGTAGTCCGATGTCATAGCCGCCGGCGCGCAACGTGCGTATCGCGTCGCGAATCTCCGGCGTCTCGACCGAGTAACCCGGATCAATCAGCCAATCGCGTGGTCGTCGCAAGATGCTGTCGCTGCCGCCGTAAAAGTTAAATCGGCTCTTTCGTCCGAACTGCGCTTCCATCTGGACGAGTTCGTCGAATCGCCAGTAACTTGCCGGTTGAACGAGGAACTGAAAGGCATGCCAGAACTTGCTCGCTGCCTCCCGCATGCGGAGACCGGCCAGACTGCGAAACGCATTGAAAGCGTGAAACGCTGTTTGCTTGAAGCGGATGGCCCACGTCTTGCGGACTGCATCGACATCATGCGTCAAAACAACCTCTGGGACGGGGACCGGACCGAAGAGTGTCTCGGCGCTCATCCCCTGCTCCCGTGCTGCCCACGCGCGCAAAAATAATCCAATCCGGTTGACCCAGGCATGGTCCCAATGGCGATCGTCCCAGCCCTGAAGCCGAAACCGAAACGAATGAATCGGTCCGTTCTCGACTTCAAAGGCACGCTCGGCACAGGCATGCAGGTACCAGAAGGCGGCACCGAGCCAATCGACGCGTGCCCAATCGGGCCCCTCGCCTGGCAGGAAGAATTGAATCGGAACTAGCAGATTACCCGCGACCCCGGCGTCCTCTGCCCACTCCGGCAGGGCGACGGTCGTGAAACGCGGCGGCATCGCTTCCGCGTACGGCGCGCGCAATCGTGGCATCGGCAACTGAAGACCGCGATTCGGTTCGCTTCCCCAGTAGGCGCTCAATGCATCGCAAACCCACGCTCGTTCGGCATCTGTCGCCGATGTCGCCATCACCATGCATCCTTGCGAAAGTGAGGTCGTTGCATGTCCTGCGAAAAAACGAGTGCACCGTTACGAATCGGTTGATGGATGTAGGACGGCTCTCCTGAGCCGTCCTGCCCATCCGGACGGCTCAGGAAAGCCGTCCTACGATCCATCGTTGCAGGCCAGACAATGCACTAGTGCTTTGGCTTCCATGGATTGATGGATGCAGGGTGCGTGAAACGCACCGGTCCGCTCATCGGTGCGTTGCAGCACCCTACGTCTATCCATCAACGGATCGTAGACGGTGCACTAGGCGAC
>VGZI01000131.1 GCA_016872605.1 Planctomycetota bacterium | reverse complement strand
CAGCAACCATGATGATCCGGGGCATCGCGTTGAGACTCCACCCAATCTGCGGGTTCTAACAATCGTAACCAACTTGCCGACTTTGCCGATTGTTCTTGTTATCGGATAGGCCAAGGCTTTGAGTTGAGCAATCATGCGAGACGGGCAATGTTACCATCCTGCATTCTGCCGGCGTGTTAGGCGTCAGAGCTTACCTGGCTTTTCCATATTTCGCCTTATGGTTCCTGGTTGTACGCTAATATACTCTTCTAAAAGGGTGTGCCGCAGAGCATGCGATCCGCGCCCTCTGAAATCGGGCGATGACGTGCCAGTTGCCGGCGCCCAGTGATGGAGGAGTCCGTTTCATGCCGTGGCTTCAGGTGACAAAAGGTCGATTGCAGGGGCACGTCATTCAGTTGCCGCGCGCCGAACTGGTTCTCGGCCGCGACAAGGATCTGGCGCACATCATTATCAGCAACGAGGAGATCGTCAGCCGCAAGCACGCGGTGATCTTCCCGAAGGACGATCGATACTGTCTTGAGGATTTCGGGCGCAACGGTACCTATGTCAACGGCGAGAAGATTCCCAAGCGAACGCCGGTGCTGCTGAAGATCAACGACAAGATCACGATATGCGACAACCAGTTTGAAGCGCTGTACTGCGATCACGTCGAAGACGACTCCGACAGCGGAACGTCGACCGTCGAGGCACTGCTCAGCTCGAACAGCGATCATAGGCTGGAAACCCAGCCGGCAGCCAAATTGGCGTCGCTGTTGTCGATCACGGCCAAGCTGAGCAAGACACTGCAACTGGAATCGCAGTTGCCCCAGGTTGCCGAGAGTTTGCTGAATCTCTTCCCACAAGCCGATCGTTGCTTCCTGATTCAGTCTGACGAAGAAACCAATAGCCTGGTGCCGAGGGTGATCCGCACGCGCAACAAGCTAGACGAGAGCGCCGAGCGTTTCAGCACGACGATCGTGCGCAAGTGCTTGACGTCCGCCGACTCGATCCTTTTGTCGGAAGGCGATCCGATACCGGCCGGCAGCGACAGCGTGATCACCGCCAATATCCGCTCGGTCATGTGTGTTCCCTTGTGCCGGGCCGAGGGGAAGCCGTTCGGCGTCATTCAACTCGACACGCAAGACTCGGCCAAGCGATTCACGAAAGAGGATCTGAGTTTGTTATGGGCCGTGGCGCAGCAGGCGTCGATCGCCATGGAGAACGCGCGGTTCCATGAGCTGACGCTGGCGCAGGAGCGCGTCAAGCATGACCTGGTTTTGTCGCAAGAGCGCGTCAAACATGAGCAGGAGCGCGTCAAGAACGAATTGGATATTGCCCGCCAGGTGCAGCGAAATTTTTTGCCCAAGAGCGTACCGGCCGTTCCCGGCTATGAGTTCCATGCGTTTTACGAAGCGGCGCGCGAGGTGGGCGGTGATTACTACGATTTCATTCCGCTCAGCGAAGGCCGAGTCGCCATCCTGCTGGGAGATGTGGCAGGCAAAGGCATGCCGGCGGCGCTGCTCATGGCCAAGCTGTCGTCCGAAGCGCGATCATGCCTTCTGACCGAACGCAATCTGCCCAAAGCGATGAGCCGACTCAACGATTTCTTACACCCGTCGACAAGCCCGATGGATCGCTTCATCACTCTCGTCGTCGCGGTTCTCAATCCTGTCGCGCATACCGTGGAGATCGTGAACGCCGGCCATCCGGCGCCGTTCTGGTATCGCCGACGCGACGGCAAGTTCTCCAAGGCAAGTTCGCCCCAGGACGACGGCCAATCGCTCGGCATCTCCCTGGGCAACCAGTACAAGCCCTTTCAGGTGACGCTCGAAACGGGCGATAGCTTGCTCATGTTCAGCGACGGAGTGACTGACGCCCAAAGCATGGCCAACAAACCGTTCCGCATGAAGGGCATCCACGCCATTCTGGAGAAGGACAAACCCGACAATCCCTGTGCCATCGGTTCGCGCCTGGTCGAAGCGGTGCAGAACCACGCGCGCGGCGGTCCTCAATACGACGACATCACGCTCGTCTGCTTCGGCCGACCCGGGTAAGGCCCGAAGCCCAGCGGTCAGAAATCAGAAGTCAGAGGTCAGACCTCTGACATCCGACTTCTGACCTCTGGTCATGCCACTACGATTTGATTGGCCAGAATCGGCACCGGGGTCAGATCCATGACGAATCGTTGCGCAAGCTGCTTGGCGTGGAAGGTGCACGATTCACCAAGCAAGACCAGGCCGTCCGCGTCGGCGACGAGCCGAAAGTTTCGGACGCGGCCCGCCAGTCGCTGCACCACGATCGCTTCGATGGCTGCAACTTCGTGTGCAATAGTACGCATATCGTTGTAATGCGCGACAGGAGTCATTCGGCTACCTCTTGGGTGCGTGTCTTGTGAGATGACGAGCCGGACACGTAAGCGACGGATTGGCTTCGCCGTCGCTTAAGAAGTACGGCCCGCGCGAACGGCCTATGCTTCGTCCGTCAACGCCAGTTCGACAAGTTGTTCCGCGAACTCGGACCGGCGGTCATGCACTTCCTTGCGATCCACGGGAACAGAAGGCGGAGCGGTGATGCCGAGCCGAATCCGATCCCCCTTGACCGCGACGACCACGACGCGAATGTTGCCGTCGATCACGATTTCTTCGCCGACTCGCCGTGTGAGAACCAACATGATCAATCCTCCTTGAGGTTGAGATCGGCGGCAAACGCCGATCCGACAATGGATCCACCATGTCCCCACGTGAGACAGCAAGGCAACAAAAAAAGCCCTCTGATTCCGCCCATTGGCGTCTCAGGGAGCTTTCATAGCTTGCGTGCAACCTGCCCGTCGCGAGCAAATTGAGTGGTGAGATTTTATGCGAAGGCTCCCACCCGTGTCAAGCGAAAAACTGGGTTTTTTTTCCGTGGATTTCGCCTACGATGAGTTTTTGGGTGGCGGCTCGCGATCGGGCTGCCCCTTTGGGGCTACGAAAGCCCACGCGGCGATGAATCATCGTTCGTGTGGGCTTTTTTTTTGCACGAGCGAACTGGGGGAGTCATGGATGTGGCTGCGATGTTCGGCCGGTACCGGGAGTTGCAGCAGTACGTTGGCTGGACCGATGCCGATGCCCGAACGGTGCAAGCGTGTGCCCCGCTATTGTTGCCGCACCTTTCAGCCTTGGTCGATGATTTCTATGCGGAGATCCAACGGCATCCGAACGCAATGAAAGTCGTAGTCGGCGGGCCGGAGCAGATCGTCCGCTTGAAGGGAACGCTGACGCAATGGCTCAAGGAACTCTTTGCCGGGCCCTATGACGCCGCCTACGTCGAACGGCGCTGGCGCGTCGGCTTGCGTCATGTAGAGATCGGATTAGATCAAGTTTATACGAATGTGGCGTTAGCGCGTTTGCGCGAGGGGCTGCTGACCGCGCTCGACGCCGACTGGACGGGCGACGCGGCTGGCCTTCTCGCCGCCCGCCGCTCGCTCAATCTGCTCATCGACCTGGACCTAGCGATCATTGAGGACGCCTACCAGACGGAGTATTTCGCTCGGCAGCAACAACGCTCCGATGAGGCATTCCGCACGCTCATCGAGGCGGCGCCATGCATGATCGTCATCCTGCGCGCCGATCATCGTGTCCTTTATTTTAGCCCATTTGCCGAAGAGCTGACCGGCTACCGCGCCGACGAAGTCCTGGGCAAGGAGTATTTTTCGATCTTCATTCCCGATCCGACGATGCGCGAGACCATCTCGGCGAAGAAGAAAAGCATCCTCGAGGGGATTCCAACGCGTGGGTTCGAGAGCATCGTGAGATGCAAGGACGGCTCGAGCCGATCCATGATGTGGAACGCCCAGCTTCTGCCGAACTACAAGGGGGAGCCGGCGATTCTCGCGGTCGGCCAGGATATCACCTCGCTGAAACAGATCCAGGAACAGACTCTGCAGACGGAGCGACTCGCCGCTATCGGGCAGATGATGACCGGCTTGGCCCACGAGAGCGGCAACGCCCTGGCGCGCAGCCAAGCATGTTTGGAAATGCTCGCCTTCGCCGTCGAGAACCAACCCAAAGCGCTGAATCTCATCGCTCGCATCCAAGCCGCTCAAGATCACCTTAAGCAACTCTACGACGAAGTAAGGAACTACGCCGCTCCACTCAAGCTGCAAATCGAGTCGTGGAACATCACGCTGATCTGGCGGCAAGCCTGGCAGAACCTCGCTCTACATCGCCAAGGCAAAATCGCGAACCTCCATGAACAGACCGGCGGCATCGACCTGAAGATTCCAGTCGACCAGTTTCGCCTCGAACAAGTCTTTCGTAACATTTTTGACAACTCGCTGGCCGCCTGCAGCGATCCCATCGAGATCAACGTGGTCTGCTCACCTGCAGACCTGAACGGTGCGCCTGCGATCCGCATTTCGTGTCTGGACAATGGCCCTGGTTTGAACGCCGAGCAAGAACAGCGCATTTTCGATCCGTTCTTCACCACCAAGACCAAAGGGACCGGCTTGGGCATGGCAATTGCTAAGCGTATCATCGAAGCCCACGGCGGTCGAATCGGCGTCGGTGCTAGCGGCGCGCGCGGGGCGGAGATCTACTTCCTGTTACCGGTCAACAAGTCATGAGTGAATCGTTGCGAATTGCGGTCGCCGATGACGAAGCCGACATGCGCGACTATTTCCAGGAGGTATTGCCTCGCCTGGGGCACTCGGTGGTTGCCGTCGCCCAGGACGGACAGGAGTTGGTGGAGAAATGCCGGGTGACCATGCCGGACCTGGTGATTACCGACATCAAGATGCCGGGTCTGGACGGGATCGACGCGGCGATTCGGGTCTGCCAGGCTCGCCCGGTTCCCGTCATCCTCGTGTCCGCGCACCACGATGCAGCCCTCATCGAGCGGGCGGAAACAGACCACATCATGGCCTATCTCATCAAGCCGATCAAGAAAGCCGACCTCGTTCCGACCATCGCCTTGGCCATGCATCGCTTCGAGCAATTCAAGGCGTTGCACGAAGAAGCGGCGGATCTGCGGCAAGCACTGGCGGATCGCAAGGTCATAGAGCGCGCCAAAGGCATTCTGATGAAGAAGGCCAACCTGAGCGAGCCTGAGGCATTTCGCCGGCTCCAGAAGCTCGCCTCCGAAAAAAACCGCAAGCTGGCGGACATCGCGACGATGATCGTCACCGCGGAGGAAGCGCTGGGCGAGATTTGAGGCCTTAGCCTGAAGCCTTGCCGAGTTTCTTGAGCAGTGCGTTGATCATTTCGCCCTTCTGAACAATATGCTCGCGATAGCTCAGCGCGCGCGTGCGGTGCTCTTCGATCTGAACATCTTTCAGAACGAGCTTCAACAGTTCGGCGAGAAAATCGCGCTCCTCGGCGGTGAAGTTGACAACGGCTTCGGCCATGACAGGCCTCCTTTCGAGAATTTCGGGTGTTTTTTAGCGGTGCAAACCCCGTGCCCGCTAGTATCTCGCTCCGATAGACGGTTGCCCCGAAGCTTGCTTGCGGTTTCGCGTTCTCGTCGCGTCGCACAAGTGTGCGAATTAGCCCATTCGTCGTGCGAAATCGGCGCGCGTCGCGCCGCCGACCCAGGCCGTTAATAAGAAAAGGCCAGACGCGACAATACGAAGGGCACCCCCATGACCGAAATGCAGGATAGCGCCGAACAAACCGCCGCTCGCAGCGCATTGGAAGCGCTCTTCGCGGAATGCGTTCGCCTGGACGCGTCGGATCTCCACATAGCTCCGAACTTGCCTCCTTACTTCCGCACGCACGGCATGTTGGCGCCGGCTCAGCGCGAGGCGATCCCGACCTCGCTGGTCGAAGAGTTCGCACGCATCATTGTGACGGCTTCCGCGGCCCCGGCGCTTCACACCGTCGGCTCGGTTGACGGCGCGTTCAGCGCCGCCGACGGCACCCGCTTTCGCTTCAACGTCTTTCGCCGGCAAGGCACGCTCGCCATCGCCTTGCGCCGGCTTGATGATCGCTTTCGCACGCTCGGCGAATTGGGCATTCCGGAACATCTCTACCAGCTCTGCCGACTTCCGGACGGCCTTGTCGTCGTGTGCGGGCCGACCGGGGCGGGCAAAAGCACGACGCTCGCCTCGCTGCTGGATCGGATCAATCAGTCGCGGCAGTGCCACATCGTCACCATCGAAGATCCAATCGAGTACATCCACGTCCCGGTCCGCAGCCTGATCAACCAGCGCCAGGTCGGTCCCGACGCACCGACGTTCAACGACGCGCTGGTGGCCTCGCTGCGGCAAGACCCCGACGTCATTCTGGTCGGCGAAATCCGCGACCTCCCGACGTTTCGCACTGCCATCACCGCGGCCGAAACCGGGCATCTGGTGTTCACGACGGTGCATGCCGGCGATTGCGTCGGCGCCATCGAAAGGCTCGTTTCGGTATTTCCGGCCGACGAGCAGACAGGAATTCGCCGGCAGCTATCGCTCGTGTTGCGCGCCGTGGTCGCTCAGCATCTGCTGATCGCGGATGGCCCGTCGGCGGGGGCGGCCGAGGGGAATCGCCGCAGTCGAGTGGCCGCCATCGAGATATTGACCATCACGCCGCCGGTTGCCAACATGATCGCCATCGGCAAATCACCCCAGATCTACTCGGCGATGGAAACCGGGGCCGCCCAGGGCATGCAGACGCTCGAGTACGATCTGGCACGCCTTCTTGTTGTAGGGCTCATCTCAGAGATCGCGGCCTTCACTTTGGCCCGGCATCCATCTATCGTCCGCGATCGCGCCGCCTTGCTGCGCAAACAGGGCAGGCGGGCATAGTCCGCAGCTTGCCATGCTGTCCAAAACCCCATCGCTGACATGCATTCAAGACCCGTGCAATGATACTTGCGCCGCTAACCTATGGTCCAGCAAGCAGTTGCGATAATGGGCAGAATCATGGGGAATTTGATCACCTCCCCACAAGCCCAACTCGCGACCCTGGTGCGAAATCTCGACACGTTTTGCAACATCCCCTGCCTTCCTCCGCGCTCTTTGCGCCCTCCGCGGTGAAAAATCAGGGCGAACATCCGGCTTGACCCGGCGTTTCAGGCTTTGCTATACGCTTCGGCGTGGTGGCGCATCGCCCGTCACGCATTGGAGCGAATCATGTTGCACGTGCTTTGGCTCGCCGGCGTCTTTGGCCCGTTCTGGTCAATGGACGGTCTTCCCGCCACGCCAAGCGCCGAACCAGGCGTAGTCGCCGGCAACAGCCGCGTTGATCGCCGCATGCCGATCCCACCTGCGCTGCCGAGCGATCGGCTCACGTGCGACGAACCGCCGAGCCATGCGGAGATCCTGCGTGCCCTGCCGTCGATGGGCCGTGGCGTTCCGGACGTGTTTGAGATTTTCCGAGACGACATCGAGTTTACGGTTGAGAAGGTGGTCGATCGCATCGATCCGCCGCGATTCTTTCCCATGGTGGGTACGGCTCGACTACATCATTGCCAATGGAAGTGCACGGTGTATTTCACCGAGACGACCATGGGCCAGTACCCGTTTCCGTTCAAGACGGCGAAGCGCTACGCGGAAGTGGTCCACATCGACAAGGACCAGTTGCGGCCATGCATCGCGGAGTGGAAGCCGGCCCCGGCTCTTCTTCCTGTAACTCATGCATGCCCTGCGGGCTTCGCCAAGGCGAAGGAATCGCTGAAGCCCGACTCCACCACCCAAGTGCAGATAGAGCTTTTGATTCTTGAATTCGACCGCAACGCCATGTCAGAGGAAACGGCGCGCCGATTGGCCGAGGCCGTCGCACTGAATCGCGGCTGGTCGACCCACGAGTTCCAACTGCTCTCGCGGCCGACCATTCGCACGCTAAGCGGGCGATCGGCGACGGTCCAGGTTGGAAGCCAATTTCCAGTTCAGCAGGCCGATGGGACGATCATCTACAAGCATGTCGGCACGAGCGTTGAAGTTCGTCCAACGGTGCTCCCGGACGGCAAGGTTCGCCTCGACGTACGCGCCGAACTGACGCGATTGGTGTCGCCGCGCAACGGCGCGGCCGACGGATTCGAGACAACTCACGTTCAAACCACGACCGAGCAAGAACTGGGCCGCGCAATCTGTTTGGGAGGGCTTGCCCGAAAAGCGAGCTCGGCGGCCGAGTGGCGCATACCGTTCGTTTCCGGCCTGCCGGTGGTCGGCCCGATGCTGCGCTGGAAAGTGAGCGGCGCGGCGCCCAAGGAGTTGATCATCGTCGCGACACCGAGTTTGGTGACGCCGTCGAGCGAAGGCGAAGCGTCCGAGCCGCCTCCCCCGCCGCCGTTTCCGCGCATTGTTGAATCCGTGAAGGGCGTCAACGACGTGTTCGCCGTGTGGGACAACAGTATTCGCACGACTGACGACGCCGTCAACCAGGGCGCCAAGGTGCGCGGTGTTACCGGCCGGCTCTACTTGTTCTCCGATGACTCACCCGCCGACGCGTCAGGAACTGTCACCGTCGTCATGTATGAGCTTGCGACCATGAAAAAAATCGCGACATGGGAACTCGATGCGCGCAGCCTCGCAAAGCTGAAGAAGAAGGACCGGCTTGGCGACGGGTACACGCTCTTCCTGCCTCTCGAAGACGCAAAGGTGAGACATGTGCAGTTGCAAGTGACGCATCGCGCACCCGACGGGCCGATTCACGTTGCTGCGGTCCCCCTTGTTCTTCAGGATGGCAACGCCTCGATGACCGTCGATGATGTCATCCGCATGACGCAGAAGGGCGTTTCGACTCGCATTATCCAACGGCAAATCGAAACGACGAATGCGGGGTTTGCCCTCACCGTGGACGACATCATCCGACTGCACGACAACGGCGTCAGCGAGGACGTGATTCTCATGATGCAGAACCGGCGTTAGGTGAGAAAAAGGGGACGCAGCTGAATGGCGTCAAGTAAGGTTGCAGCCTTCTTGCGTGACAGGGACTTGCGTAGTGTTTTCATCAGCTTGTAGTCCATCATCGTGCGTTTGATCACGCGGCTCGATCCGATTGCGACGCCATCCGCGGCCCGTTGTTTCGAGCAAGGTCGGCCCATAGCCAATCGGATGCATCTCACCGGCGAAAAATCCCTCATGCGGATCGATCGAAAACGGACCTTGAGAAAG
Organism: Planctomycetota bacterium; assembly: GCA_016872605.1. Classification (GTDB taxonomy): domain Bacteria; phylum Planctomycetota; class Planctomycetia; order Gemmatales; family Gemmataceae; genus SIAQ01. The sequence continues at coordinate 6,985 of VGZI01000131.1, read as the reverse complement.
TGGCGAGATGTGCAATCCGAGAGTCTTTTGAGGTGGACCTCTGCACGCTTTCGTGCTCGTCTGGTGCGTCGCGGTCTTGCGAACGATCTCTGTTAGCCCTTCTTCCCCGAGTACAGAACACTTTGCTCGACAGGGACTGGGGCCTGGCCCAGGTCGATCAGCAACTCTATCATCACCAGGGCGTTGGGTGTTTCAGTTAGGTTAGCGTCCTCGGAGTCACTACCCGAGTACGACTTCGGGAAGAAATATAGCGTGCCGTTGAAAACCGTGGAATGGTCGATCTCCTCCCATGTGAATTTTTTGCCGGCAACGGTCAGGCCATTTCGCGCCAAGACGACTGAACCAAATTCTGCTCCGGCGCCGTCCAGAGCCGAGCGTTTCCGCTCGAGAAGCAACGCGTGAGTTGACTCCTGCACGGCGTCCGCAAGTTGGTCGAAATCGCTCAATGTTTGGTCCACGGTCACCCAAGTGCCATCGGCGAGGACCCAAGCGAGTTTCTTTTCGGTCGCGGTCTCGTCCAGCACTTTGGTCATTCGGTAGACCTCGGTGATCTCGTCCCAGCGGCAGCGATGCTCGCCCTGCATGTCCCGCCACATCAGCCCTTCCAGCGAAACCTGTACTTCGCGCGGCCGCAGGTAAAGAAACACGAACATTGGGAAGAGCCAGCTCGGGGCAAGAGCGCACACCACTATCCCGGAAATGAACTCGACATTTGAGTCCCTCTCCTTGCCGAGGTAGATCAGTAAGACCCCCATGCCGGCGGTCATTAGCGGCAAGATGAAGAAAGCCTAGTAACGATTGGCGAATCCAGAGAGGCAGAAGACATGCGTCGACGCCTGCGGTCCGCGTTCAGCGGTCATAATGAGGCCTCCAAATAGGGAGAGCTTAACGAGCCCGACGAGAGATTGTCAACGAATTTCTGCAGGCGATTATCATCGGCGGGATGTCTGCCAAGTCTGAGAACCGCCCAACCGAGGTGTCGTACCATGCCGCGGCGGCTCGGATCGCCAGCTCCGGGCACCGACTTCTCTCGACGAAATCTGTGTGAAATGTTATGTTGTCGCCATGCACGCGAACACGCCGATGCCTGAGCAAGACGACGTGCCCGAGGAGTCTGGGGCGCGGCGATCCTGGTCGGAGAAATTCGCCGATGCGTTTCGCGGGCTCAAGTTCGGCATCCGCGGGCACAGCAGCTTTTTCGTTCACTTCTTTGTCGCTGCCTTGACGATTGCCGCCGGCTTCGTGCTCGAATGCAGTTTGATCGAATGGTGCGCATTGCTTTTGTGCATCGGCATAGTGCTGACGGCGGAGTTGTTCAACAGCGCCATCGAGGTGCTTCATCGGGGGCTGGATGCCGACACGCGCGAGCGCAATTGGCAAGCGCTCGACATCGCCGCCGGCGCCGTTCTGATGGCCAGCATCACCGCCGCTATCGTCGGCTGTCTCATCTTCGGCCACCGCCTCGGGCATTTGCTGGGATGGTGGTGATCCGCTGTTGCGATGCATCACACCAATTCGCGAATCACGCTGCCGCCCTCAACGATCGGGCGAGGCCGGCCGCTCGGATCGAGATAGTGAGTATTGAGCGGCACGTCCATGTGGTGATAGATCGTCGCAGCCAGGTCGCCTGGCGTGACGCGGCGTTCTTTGATCGATCCGCCGTCCGCCTCGGTCGCGCCGATCACCTGACCGTGCCGGAATCCACCCCCCGCCAGACACATCGACATCACCGGCGGCCAGTGGTTGCGGCCGTCCGTGCTGTCCTGCGTTCCGACCTGCGGCGTTCGGCCGAACTCGCCCATTGCAATAACGAGGACGTCGTCGAGCATGCCGCGCTGATCGAGATCGCTGACCAGCGTGGTAACGAGATGATCGAAGAGCGGAAGAAGGGGTCGTAGCCCGTTCCAGATGCCGCCGTAGGGCGGAAGGTTGTCGCCGTGCGTGTCCCAGGTTCCTGACGCGGTGTGGTAGGACAGATCGAGCGTGACGAACGCGACGCCCGCTTCGACCAATCGCCTCGCCAACAACGCTTGCTGACACCAGAGATGTCGGCCATAGCGCTCGCGCGTCGCTGCCGGTTCGCGCGTGACGTCGAAGGCGATTTGGGCCCGACGGCCGGCGATCATCTCGACCGCGGCCTGGCCGTATCGATCCATTGCGGCCATCGACCCGCTCGCGTCAATATCGCTGCGCAAGCGGTCGAACGATTGCACGAGCGCTCGGCGTTCGTGGATGCGCTCGAAATCGACGCCCGTCGGCATTTGAAACAGCGTTGGATTGGAGACCTGCCCCGTGTCGTTGCCGACGAGATCGTAGATCGGCAGCGCCGCCGCCTGCTGGGCCATGAACGGATCGTACTGCCTGCCCAAATACCCGGCGAAAGCAATGTGACTGCGCGAGCGCATGAACGCCGCGTACGCCGGCATGGCCGGGTGATTCGCCCCGTGATGCTTGGCTACGATCGACCCGATGGCCGGATACATGTGGGCGACGCGACTCAAGCGAGGCTCGGCGTCGAGATTCGCGGTTTGCATGACCATGTTCGGCTCATGGTTCGAATGCGTCGCGTCCACCGAGCGGATGATCGTGAACTTGTCCAGCAGCGCCGCCTGTCTGGGCAGATACTCGCAGATGCGCACGCCCGGAACCCGCGTGGCGATCGGCGAAAACGGCCCGCGATTCTCCACCGGCCGCGTCGGCTTCATGTCCCACGTATCGATATGGCTCGGCCCACCCGCCATCCATAGCAATATGACGCTTTTGTTGTTCGCCGTCGGCCGGCCAACCAGCGGCCCCTGCTCGCGCGCCTGCAAAAGCTCCGGCAACGTCAAGCCCGCTAGGCCGGCAAACGATGCCTTCAAGAAGTTGCGCCGGCTGTGCAACACCAGCCCCTCGCGCGACTTGCCGTTGAACGATTGAAACGCATGATCGTGAGAATGCGCGGTCTTCATGTCCGGTAGTTTACCACCTGCTACATCGGTCGGGAAGGAAAACTTCTCAGTAAGAGCCACGCAAGATGGAAACGAGCCCGCCAAGGTCCGCGTCCGTCATGCGCGGCTTCAGGAGTCAATGCGATTTCGAGTGCCCGTTCTTGGTGAGACTGAGGATGTCGAGGAACAGCCTGGCGGGGATGGGCAGGACGCGGCGTTTGTCCCAGGTGACGTAGATGTCGCGGTGCAAGTCGAGACCGCTGATCGGAATCGCGAGCAGTTTGCCGGCTTCGACTTCCTTTTCGACGGTGCGCGAGGACAGGACGGCGACGCCCATGCCGCGCAGGACGGCTTCTTTGATGGCTTCGTTGCTGCCGAGTTCGAGCGAAACGTTGAGCTGGAGCAACGCTTTGCCGGCGTGCGTCAGCGCTTGCTCCAGGCAGGAGCGCGAACCGGAGCCGGCCTCGCGCACGATGAGCGGTTGGTCTTCAAACTGGGCCAGCGTCACGCGCTTGCGGGCGGCAAGCGGGTGCTTGGTCGGCGCGACCAGCACGAGCGTATCTTCCGCGAAACGTTGAAATTCCAGATGCGTCGATTCTTTCTTCTGTCCGACAAGGCCCAGATGCACCTGGCCATGCTCGACCTGGCTAAGCACTTGCTTGCTGTCGGCGACGGCGGCGCGCACCTGCACATGCGGATGGCGTTCTTGAAATGTGACCAACAGTTGCGGCAACAGATGTTCGCCCGGAACCGAGCTGGCGGCGAGCGACAACTCGCCGGCGAGCGGCGTTTCACGGCCCGTAAGGTCCTCGACGGCTTCGCGATGCAGCGCGAGGATCTTAATCGCATAAGCGTATAGGCGATGGCCGACGTCGGTGAGGAGTACGTGTCCGCCTTGGCGATGAAAGACGGGCCGCTTGAGGAATTTTTCCAAGGCCTGAATGCGTTGGCTGACCGCCGCCTGCGTGAGACCCAAAGCACGAGCGGCGGCGGTGAAGCTGCTGAGTTCCGCTGCCTTGGCGAATGTTTCCAGGTGAGGCAATTGTTCGGCTCTCATGGAAGTCATCCTATCCGATCGGCAAAGCCGGAAACGACGCCGCCGCAGAGAAATCACGCTCTGCGGCGGTGTGTGAGCTTCATCGCGCGGAGCGACTAGCTAGTTGGTAGCGGCCTTCTTCGGGGCCGGGAAGATCTTCGGCAGATCGGCGAGGACCCTATCGATCGCGGCGCTGTTCAATTCGCCCTTCTTGAAGGCGTGATTGGCAACGACTTTGCGGCCGGTGTAGAATACCACCGTCACGTCTGCATCCTTGGAAACCTCGTAGCCCTTCGGGCCGGCGGGGTTGTCGATGCTCAGGACGCACTTCTTGATCGATTCCTTGTCGGCCAGGTTCTTCAGGTTGTCGTTCAACTTCTCGTCGTCGGAGAGGAAGACAACGAAGCTGCCCATCTTGGCCTTGCTGTTCTTGGCGGTCGCGGCGTCAATCTTCTTGACCAGACTGGTCAAGCTGTCGGAGACTTCGCGAGCGAAGATCATCGCGACAGGATTTCCACCGTTCTGTCAGACCAGGCAGTGTTTCTTGCCTGCCTGCCCGCCCGTGATGTTGAGCGGATGGAACGGACCGGGAATGCTCTTGCCGACGCCCGGCCCGGACTTGAGGGAATCACCCGCGATCGCGCCGGCGGATGCCAGCACCACGACCGCGAAGACTCCCAACACGATGCGATGTTTCATGTGGAAACAACCTCCTCGTAAAGGGAAATTATGGCTGTATGATTGATAATAAGAAAATCGGCAGAGTTCGGCATAGCCCTTCATGTAATACCAATGTGTGATCTCATAATAAATACTTATGAGTCTCGCCCACCGTTCCACACACTGCCTGGTTCTTGTCACAACGAAAAAGGTGGATTGCCGTCTCCGTAGGACGGCCGTCCTGAGCCGTCCCTGTCGCGCATCCAGCCTGCGAATCAGATCGAGCCTCGTCGGTGCCAGAGTCCGTTCGACGATCTGGCGGCGCGTCAGCTTGTCGATATCGACGGACGCAAACGTGCGCGGCAGTGCCTCGCAGTCCTCGGCGCTGCGTTGCGTGTCACTCACGTTCATGCTCGCCGACACATCGACGGCGATGCGAGTGCGTGCCTTGGTCTCGGTGACGTTCACACGGGCGACATGCGGCTGCTAGCCGGAGTTAGAGCATGTGTCGAGCGCGCCGTGGGGCACGTTTTCAACGTGCCACCTGGCTGGCACGTTGAAAACGTGCCCCACGGAGCTAGCGTAGAATCTCGCGAATCACGTTGCCGTGCACGTCGGTCAGACGGAAATCGCGGCCCTGGTAGCGGTAGGTCAGGCGCGTGTGTTCCAGACCTAGCAGGTGCAAGATGGTCGCTTGCAGGTCGTGCGGGTGGACCGGGTTCTCGCCGACGTCGAAACCGAGTTCGTCGGAAGCGCCGTAGGTCATACCGGGCTTGAAGCCGCCGCCACACGCGAAGATCGTGAACGAGAACGGGTGATGATCGCGGCCCAGGTTGGCGCTGTTGGCGGTCCGGCCTTCGCGGAACGGGCTGCGGCCGAACTCGCCGCCCCAGATGACGATGGTCTCGTCGAGCAAGCCCCGATGCTTCAGGTCGTGGATCAGAGCGGTGATCGCCTTGTCCATGGTGCGGCACTTGACGCGCAGGCCGTTGGTGATTTCCTGATCGGCGCCGGTGCCATGGAAGTCCCAGCCCCAGTCGTGGAGTTGCACGAAGCGGACGCCACGCTCGACGAGCCGGCGAGCGAGCAAGCAGTTGTTGGCGAAACTGGAGGCGCCGGGCTGGGCGCCGTATGCGTCGATGATCGGACGTGGCTCGCGGGTGATGTCCATCACTTCGGGGACGGCCGTCTGCATGCGATAAGCAAGTTCATATTGCTCGATGCGTGTACGCGTTTCGGGGTTGCCCAGTTCGCTGGCTTGCAATTCGTTCAAGTCACGCAGAGCGTCGAGGGTGAGGCGGCGCATGTCCCCGCTCATGCCATTGGGATTCGACACGTAAAGAACGGGATCGCCCTGGCTGCGGCACTGCACGCCCTGGTAGATCGAGGGGAGGAAGCCGTTGTTCCAGCAGCTATTGCCGGCGCTTGGGAACGTCCCGCTGGAAACAAGGGCGATGAAGCCCGGCAGGTTTTGGCTCTCTGAACCCAGGCCGTAGGTGACCCAGGTTCCCATCGACGGCCGGCCGAACTGCGGCGAGCCGGTGAACAGCAAAAGCTCGGCCGGCGCGTGGTTGAATTGCTCGGTGTGCATCGACTTGATAAAGCACAACTCGTCCGCGATGGTCCTCAGGTGCGGAACAGCTTCGGACATCCATTGACCCGATCGGCCATACTGGGCGAATCGCTGCGGGGTGCCAAGCAAGCGCGGCACTCCCGAGGTGAACGCGAAGCGCCGGCCGCGCAGGAACGACTCGGGGCATGGCTCGCCATTGCGACGCACCAGCGTCGGCTTGTAGTCGAAGATATCCAGGTGAGGCGGCGAGCCGGCCATGTGCAGATAAATGACGTTCTTCGCCTTGGCCGGGAAGTGCGGCGCGCGGGGCCGCATCGGATTGGCAGTGTCTTGGGCGGCCGCGTTGCCTTCCAGCATCGTGGCGAGCGCGATGGCGCCGATGCCGACTTGGCAGTTGCGCAGGAAGTGGCGGCGGGTGATGTCGATGTTCATGTTCGATCTCCTCGTTTGGCGCCCGCGCCGTCGCATGGGGCAGCGCGAGCGCAAAACGAATCCAAATGTCACCTTTTCGCGAACGCCTCGTCGAGGTTCAGCAACACGTTGCCAACGACCGACCACGCCGCCATCTCGGGGGCTTGCATCCCGGCGGGCAATGGGCCGAGCGGGTCGGTCGCCATCTGCGTCGCGAGCTTGGCGTCCTTGGCGTAGACGGTGAGCGCCTTCGTGTACAGTTCCGCCAACCGTTTCAGTTCGATGTCGCGCGCTGGACGAGTAAGCACGAGACGAAAGCCGAATTGCAACCGCGATTCCAATGTCGCGCCACCTTCCCTGACCATGCGCCGGCCC
>VGZI01000130.1 GCA_016872605.1 Planctomycetota bacterium | reverse complement strand
GCTTGTCGAAGTGCGCGACGCCGGCGGACCGCTGATCGAAACGACCATGGCGCTCTTCGGCAGCCACATGTCGAACGGCAGTTCCCACGTCACGGCCAATTTGCCCTTCGTCCTCGCGGGCGGCACGGCTCTTGGCCTCAGGCACGGCAGCCACATCGACTTCAACACGATCGGAAATCCGCAATTTACCTACGATCTCGACAATGAACGTTCCCGGGAACGTTTTGATCGCATTTGTCGCGTTCCGGTCAATTCGCGCGCTCCCCACAGCAACCTGCTGCTCACGATGGCCCAGAAGATGGGAGCGCGGATCGACCGCTTCAACAACAGCACCGGAACGATCGCCGACGTCGTGCGATGAGTTAGGTCGGGCTCGTGAAGAAATGACGTCAACCTTTCCTTCCTTGGATGGACAGCTTACAATAAAAAAAGATCTGCGTTCCCTTTTGTTTTTTCGTCTCCCTGCGGCCGTTCGGCCGCACGCACGTCGGGACTCGCATGCCGGACCGATGGCCGCTCAGCATTGACGTCACAATGGATGAGAAGACGTGGCGAGTGGCTGTGCCCGCGGAATCAAATTTCCTCTTTTGTTGAAAGAAGTTGAAAATGATTCGTCACGAGTTTCTGGCCATATTAGACGTTCGGCAAAATATCGAGCCCACATTATTGAAAGGGCAGCTATGAAAGAATCGACCAAGCGATCTATACTCAGATGGGTTCACATCGCGTTCGGGCTTCCGATCCTCGGCTACATCTACGGGCCACCGGAAGAGGTCGCACAGTACGTCAACATGTTCCGGTTCATTTTCGTTCCGGGACTGCTAATCTCTGGAATGTGGATGTGAAAGGGGCCAACTATCCGTCGCATGTTTATGAAATCCGAGTAACCATGAAGCCATCTCAACCAAAGAACCCGAAATCATCGAAAAGAACTGCCAAACCAAGCTCGCGCAAACCAGGTGCTGGCCCAGCGAAGCTGCTTACCGGCGGAAACCCGCAGATACCGAAAGGCGACGGAGATGAACCGGTAATCGCATACATTGCTGCAATGCCCGGTTGGAAAAGCGACGTTGGTCGCCGCCTTGACGAACTTATCGTCGCTCATTTGCCCAACGTACAGAAGGCAGTGCGTTGGAATTCGCCGTTTTACGGCATCGAGGGTCAAGGTTGGCTCGTTTCGTTTCATGTCTTGACTAAATATGTTCAGCTCAATTTTTTCTGCGGTGCGTCGCTTAAGCCAGTGCCAACCGGATCCGGAAAAGACCCGAATGCCAGATGGCTCAACATTTACGAAGGCGACACAATTGACGAGGCGCAAATCTCGAATTGGCTGATACAAGCCGCTAAGTTGCCGGGTTGGGCTTCGTTTTCCTCCTGAAGAAATTCCGGAACCATCGCCGACGTCGTGCGATGAAATCCTGACCGACATGGGCACGCGGAATGAGACGATCAACGCTTTCAAAGAAGGATGGAATACTCCATGCATCGACCTGACTTTATACGCTTTACAGGAGTACTCTTGCTGGTGGCCGGTATGCCGCTCTTCGGCAGGGCTGACATCCATACGCCAGCCAAGGCTGATGCGAAGTTCGTGGGCAGCTTCCTCGAAACCAACTGCATGAGTTGTCATAGCGGGAAGCGCAAGGAAGGCGACTTCTCGATGGACGCCCTGAAGTTCGACCACATCGCCGGCCGAGTGGCGTATGCGTCGATCCTGGAACGGCTCCGTGCCGGCGACATGCCGCCGTCGGTCAAGGACCGGCCCGACCCTGCCGAGGCGGCGGGAGTTGTTCAGTGGATTGCATTGCAACTCGACACGCCATTCAAAGGGCCTGCGCTGCCCTTTGCGGTCAAGGAAAAACCGGTGGATGGCAATCGCCTGCCTCACGCGATTCTCTTTGGCGGTCCGCGTGGGCCGAGCGTGCCGCCAGCGCCTCGACTTTGGCGTCTGTCGCCGAGCGCTTACAAGAAATCGTTCAGCGAATTCAAGGTGCAGGGTTTGCAACAACCCTTTGGCCTCCATCAGGACGCCGGCTTCAAGGACTTTTCTTCGCTCTACGCGCCCGATGAAGGGGCCACCAACCTGCTCCTCACCAATGCCGAGCAGATTGTCAATGCTCTGGTAAAGCCCCATGCCATCGTCAACATCGTCGCCAATCCCGCCGGCAAAGAACCGCTTTGGCCGAGCGAGGCACGCATCAAGACGGCAACGCCGGAAGAACGCAAACATCTCGAAAAAGGGGATCGGGTTCGCCAGGGGAACGGCGTCTTCGCACCGCTGATGCATCCCAAGGTGGCAGCGAATCGTGAGGAGCTGGTGCGTGCCCTGAATAAGCAGTATCTGGCCATTGTCTCGCGAACTCCCAACGCGAAAGAACTGGAAAGCCTGCTCGACCTCTACAAGGATGCTGCGAAGGAAGGGGATTACTCGTTGGCGGGCAAGGCGATTCTCATGGCCCCGCTGATGACGCCGGAAGCGATTCTGCGATTCGAGATCGGCCTCGGCGCGGAGGTGCGGCCCGGGGTGCGCATGCTGTCGCCGCGCGAGACCGCGTTCGCGATCGGCCTCGCCCTATCGGACCATCGCGATTTGGAGCTGCTGTCTGTCGCAGCCAAAGGGAAGCTCACGACGCGTGAAGAAGTCGCAGCCGCGGTTCGCCATATCCTCGACGGCAACAATCCGAAGAAACCGAAGCAAGCGAAGAAGTCGAATTCGCGCGTCCTGGGGTTCTTTCGGGAATACTTCGACTATTACCGTGCTCCCGAAGTGTTCAAGGATCCCCTTAAGGACTACCTGAAGCAGCTCGGCTTCAAGGTCGATCCAAAACAGCTCAACTTCAATCCCAGGCGGTACGTCTCGGACACCGATGGCTTCATCCAGAACATCCTCAGTCAGGATCGGGACGTGCTGAAGCAATTACTGACGAAGCCGGCATTGTCCAAATCGCAGGTTTTCCCATCGATCTCCAAGGCGGACGCGGCGAAAGCACAGGCAGAGCAGATTGGAATTCTGATGCAGCAAAGCTGGCTGGTGGCGTGGTCGGCGGGCACGGACAACGATATTGTCCGTCGCGGCCGCTGGGTGCGCGAAAAGTTGCTGGGCGGACGTGTACCCGATCTGCCGATCGACGCCGCCGCCATGGTGCCCGAAGACCCGCACCGTACCTTGCGCGAGCGGCAAATGGTCACCCGCGCCAAAGCATGCTGGAAGTGTCACTACCGCATGGACGATCTGGGCACGCCGTTCGAGCACGTCAATCACTACGGATTCGTCCGCACATCCGAACCGGTAGTTGACAGCGAAGCGACGAAATCAGCCACGAACAAGAAGCAGAAGATCTACCGTGGCGCACCGCTCGACACGACGGGGTCCATACTGCACAGCGGCGACCCGAAGCTCGACGGCCCGGTCAAGGATGCACCCGAGATGCTGCGCCGTCTCGCCGAATCGGAGCGCGTGCGGCAGGTGTTCATTCGCCATGCGTTCCGCTTCTTCCTGGGCCGCAATGAAACCCCCGGCGACGCGCCGACGTTGCAAGAAGCCGACCGTGCCTACCTTGAAAGCGGCGGTAGCTTCAAGGCACTGGTGGTTTCGCTCTTGTCCTCCGAATCCTTCCTGTACCGAACCGTTCCCTCCCTTGCAAAGGAAACCAAGTGAATATCTTCCCAGATCCTCTGAACATGGTCACCCCCGGCCAACTCGATCGCCGGTCGGTCCTGAAGGGCATCACGCTGGGCGCCGGGGCCGTCGTGCTCCAGCCGTTCCTGAACTCCCTGGAAGCCCAGGCTGCGGGCGAGGCTCCGCCGAAGCGGGTCGTCTTTCTCTTCGAAAGCAACGGCCTGTATCGTCGCCACATTCTTCCGCGAGGGATCGAATCGAATCGGCGCGTCGGTCCCGCCCAGGTGATCGATCGACCGTTGGCCGACCTTGAACTGCCCGAGCCAATCGCGCCGCTCGCGCCGTTCAAGAACCGCATGGCGATCCTGCTGGGCATGTCGTGCAAGAACGCCATGCCGAATCACGGCGCGGCGTACGGCGCACTGGGATGCTATCCGGCAAGGGATAACGCCAATGGGACGAACGCGTTTGCTCACGGCCAGACCATCGACCATGCATTGGCCCAATCGTTGACGGGCATCGTTCCCGTCGTGGGTTTGGGAGTTGACGCGTCTCCCAACACCGTTTTCAAGAACACGGTGTCGGCCAGCGCTCGCCGTCGGCCACTGCCAATGGTCTGTCAGCCGGATGTCGCTTTTCAGATGCTGTTCGGAAGTGTCGCGGAAGGGAATGCGGGGCGAGCCTTCAATGTCCGCAATCGGCTTTTGGACTGGGCCCGCTCCGACATTCGCCGGGTCCGCAGCGCACTCCCCGCCATGGATCGCGAACAGCTTGACATTTATCTCGATACCTTCGAGCAGATGCGAACCCGTCAGGATCGGGTCGATGCAATCCGGGACCAGGTGAGGGCGAATCGACCCGCGATCGACCGGTTTAACAGCGTACGCCAGACCGACCGATTCGAGGCCCAGTGCGCCTTGGCCGCGTCCGCTCTGGCATCGCGATTGACGAACGTGGTCGTTCTCGACGGTTCGTGTGGTCCGCACGCCTACAAGACGTGGGCCGAACTCGGCATCAACGTCGACGGTCATTCGATCGGCCACTCTCTCGGCGAGACGCAAGACCAGTCGGCCATTCCGATTCGCCGTTACCATGCTCAAAGGGTAGCGGACTTGGCGAACCGACTCGCCGCCATCCGAGAGGGGAACGGCACGCTGCTCGACAGCACCTTGATCGTTTACATGAGCGATTCAGCCGAATCCCACCACGGCCAAGGAACCGAGTGGCCCATGATTCTCATCGGCAACCTCGGTGGTCGGTTGCGCACGGCAGGACGATTCCTGGAATTCCCGCATTACAACACAAACGGACACCGCACCCTCGGTCAGTTCTACCTTTCGCTCTTGCACGCGGTGGGCGACCGTCGCGAGCGGTTCGGCGAACCTGACTCCGGCTTGCGCGATATCAACACGACCGGGCCGCTGACGGAAATCTTGGCGTAATTGTGTTTGCCGCTTGCGGCTTAGCGTGATGTTGCGAAAGCTGTGACTGTACCGATGGATTGAGGTAGTTTTATGTTCTGCCGATATTTACAGGTCCTGCCGAAATGGATCCTGGCGTTGGCGCTGGTCGTATGCTGTTACCAGCCGGTGGTTGCCCAGGAGCCACCCTCCAAGGCGCCGAAGGCGAATGGGAAGGAGGCGATCGACGCCAAGCACATTCGCTCGTTTCTCGACACCCATTGCGTTCGCTGCCATAACGCGAAGAAACAAGCAGGCAAGGTGGCCCTCGATCAATTCCCGCAGGTCCAGCTCATGCAGCAAGTCCTGTCGATGGTGGAGAGCGGTGAAATGCCGCCGGCGGATGCGAAGCAGCCTCCCGCAGTGGAACGCGCGGTCGCCGTCCGCTGGATGCGGCAAGTACTCAAGAGTATGGGCGTTGCCCTGGACGAGAGCGCGACCGTTGCGTCAAATCGCGGGAACAGTGTCGATCACGACGCCCTGTTCGGCCCGGACGCCGGCAAGGCGGGAACCTCGGCTACGGGCACCAGGGCCCGGCTCTGGCGACTCACTCCCAAAGCCTACGAGAACTTTCTCGACGAGAAAATCAAGCAATTCAACCTCGACCTGCCGCTCTGTTCCAAGAAGCCGTTAGGATACAACTTCGGCATGCCGCGTTTGCCGCCTGGTCAAATGAAGGCGCCGTGGTCCTTCATCCCACAGTGGGATTTCACCAACTATGCCCAGATTTTGCGCGTCGGCGAATCGGAAGTGGAGATTCAATTACGTAATGCCGGATCATTCGCCGATGCCATGCTCCGAAAATTCCGGGGGAAATTGAAGAATGGCAAGCCCAGCAGCAAGGAGGGGGACCGGATCCCGCAACTCGACGCCTTGATGAAGGTCGGAAAGAAGGCGACGCCTGATCAGGTTAAGTCGGCTGTTAGAGAAACCTTCAGCAAGCTGCTCGGGCGGGAGCCCGATGCCGACGAGTTGACTCGTTACTCCGCGGTGATCCAGAAAGCGCTGGAGGCTAACGGCGCCGAGGACGCGGCCCGACAGTTGCTGATCGCGGTGATGTGTACACCGAGATTGGTTTATCGAGTCGAGACGGCAGGAGACGGCAGGGCGATGCTGGCGCCGCACGACCTCGCGCGGTCCATCGCCTTCACCCTCACCGATCGCGAACCGGACGCAGACCTGCTCAAGGCGGCGAACGAAGGCAAGCTCAAGACCGCCGATCAGGTTCGCGAACAGGTGGCCCGCATTCTCAAAGACAAGACCATCGAAAAACCGCGTCTCATCCAGTTCTTCCGCGAATACTTCGGCCACCACGCCGCCAAGGAGGTGTTCAAGGACGAGCCAACGTTGCAACGGTTGCTCCCCAATCCCGGCGGTAAGATCATCCTCAACAGTAAACCTGGTTTCAACGCGGAGTACTTCGTCAACGACACGGACCAATTGATTCGCTGGGTGGTAAGGGAGGATAAAGACGTTCTCCGCCAGCTTCTCACCACCAATAAAATCTTCGTGCTTGCGTACAATCCGGACTTCCCCAGCAGACAAACGGACGAAACGCAGCAGAGGTTGAAGAATAAACCGAAGGACAAGCCATTTGCCCTTCTCATGGTTGAGCGGCACCCGGCCAATATTTATCAGATCAGCGGATTCGACATCAAGGCAGTCACCGGCTGGATTCCGGAGCGAATCTACGAAATGCCCGCCGATCGTCGCATGGGCATTCTCACCCACCCCAGTTGGTTGATGGCGCAGTCGAGTAATTTCGACAATCACCCCATCCACCGTGGCAAATGGATTCGCGAAAAGTTGCTCGGCCAACGCGTTCCCGACGTGCCGATCACCGTCGAAGCGCAGCTTCCCGACGAACCCCACCGCACGCTGCGGTCGCGGATGGAGGTGACTCGGGTGGAATATTGCTGGAAATGTCACAAGCAAATGGATCCGCTCGGCCTGCCGTTCGAGCAGTTCAACCACCTGGGCGTGTTCCGGACCACTGAAGAAGTGGTCGACAAGGAAAAAACCAACGGCAAGAAGAACCTCGGCAAGGACGGCAAGCCCATGGCGACGAGGTACACCACGGCGCCGCTCGATACGACGGGTTTCCTGGACGGCACCGGCGATCCCAAGCTCGACGGCGCGGTGAAGGATCCCTTCGACCTGATCCGCCGATTGGCGGCCTCGCAGCGGGTGGAACAGGTCTTCGTGCGGCATGTGTTCCGCTTCTTCATGGGCCGCAATGAAACCGTCGAAGACGGACCTGTACTTGTTGCCGCACATCGTGCCTATCGCGAAAGCGACGGCAGCTTGACGGCCCTACTTACGTCACTGTTGACATCCGATTCATTCGTCTATCGAACCAAGGAGTAAGTACTCATGATGAATCGTCGCACACTGTTGCAGCAGTTTTCCGCAGGCGCTTCCGGTGTTCTGCTCTCCCCCTTTCTCCAGAAACTGGAAGCGCAGGAGCGTGGAAACTACCGGACTCCAAGGCGCGTCGTGTTCGTGCTGTTCGGCAATGGCTTTCCCGAGTTTGGCTCGCTTCCCGCGGGCGTGGCGATCGAAGGCCGGGAGACTCGGCAAATCCCGCTCGGCCAGCATGCGTTGCCGTTCGACATCGAACCGTTCACTCCCTACAAGGATCGGCTGGCCATCATCCATGGCCTGCGCGGCGGGCGCGTGATGCCCTATCACGGAGGCGGTTTCGGCGCCCTCTCCGGCCTCTTCAACGGGGGAGGCACGGCCCGCTTCACCAACGTGGCGGGCGTCTCCATCGACGCAGCCATTGCCCGCAGACTGCCTGGGATCTTTCCGATCCTAAATCTTGGAATCGATCCGGGGGCGGCCCAGACCCAGACGCATTACTGCTCCTCCGCCTGGGGCCCGGGCCGGCCCATCGCCTCGCAGTGCCGGCCGGAACTCGCCTATGAATCGCTTTTCGGGAGCGTCGGCACCACCCGGAACGACTTTGCGTCGCGTCGGAATCTGCTCGATTTGATGTCCGGCGACATCAGGAGATTGGAAGCGAATTTGACGGGACTGGAAAGAGAACAACTCAATCATCACCTCGCCGCCCTCGAATCGCTGTCGAGGCGTGAAACGACTTTGTCTCAAAGATTCGAAGCTGGCACGCTGACCAGGTCGGCGCCGCGGCTCCCCTCGCCTTTTCCCGTCACCTGGAAAGACACGGTCACCGCGCAATTCGACATTGCCGCCGCGGCCCTGGCGGTCGGCCTGACCAATGTGGTGACGATCACCTCGGAGCTCTGCGCGATTCGCGGCAAATACACCGGCATCTCCGAGCAAAGCACGCACCCACTCGGTCACAACTTCCCCGACAGGGAATTGAACATGGACGGCTGGAGGGTTCTGACGCTGGTACGACGGCATATGGCGGAACGGACAGCCGCGCTGCTCCAGAGACTTCGGGACACGCGCGAGGATTCCGGCACGATGCTCGACAATACGCTCGTCGTATTCATGAGCGACAGCGCCGAGACCCAGCACAGCGCGGCGGGCAATTGGCCGTTCGTGCTCCTGGGCAACCTCGGCGGCCGTATCCGCACGAATCAGATCGTGCTTTACCCGATGCGAGAACGAAACATTGCGGGAGGGGTCGGCGGCGTTGGCATGGCCGGGAATCCCACGATCAACACCCTGTACAACACGCTCTTGCACGCCGTGGGCGATCCGCGACCGCACTTTAACCTGGTCGGCGCGGATCGAGAAAACCCGACGCTTGCCGGACCACTCCGGGAGTTACTGGTCGGTTGATTTCAGCGAAATAACTTCCCGTTGCTGCCGCTCGCGGCCGAGGTTTTCAAATGAATTCGAGTACTGTTTCGATGATCGTTGTTGGGTGCGTGCTGGTCGGAGTCGGCGGCACTGTCGGAGCGGACGATGCCAAGCCGCAGTCCGCGGCCAAGGACGCGCCGCCGGCGCTGCGTTGCATGTTCAAGATGAATGGACCGTTGATTGCCAACTTCGGTTTGATCGCCAAAGCGGCGGGCATTGAATACAAGGATCTTGGCTACAGCGGGAAGGGGGGTGAAAAGGATCTGGATAGGCCGCTTACTTCTAATGGAGGCCGGACGAAATCCCAAGACACCCCTCGAACCCTGCTGGACAAAGGCGAGGTCGATGTCTGGCTCACCACCGCTTCGAACTGGGCCGTCGAGCCTGATCTCAAGGCGTTTGGGACGGCTGGCTTTGCCAAGAATCCCAAATTCCGCCTGTACCATCAGGCAAGATTTCTCGTCGCCGATGGTTTGAGCCTCAAGAAACCCGAGGATCGGGACAATACCAAGATCGCCGACCTGCAAGCGGCTCTCGACAAGAACCGCAAAAGGCTCGAAGTCCGCGTCGACGCTATCAACAAGGAAATCGGCAAACAGGTTGTTTTCATCGTTCCGGTCGGCGACGCCATCGTGAAGTTGAGGGAAATGGTCGTCGACGGCAAATACCCTGGCGTGACGAAGCAGTCCGAATTGTTCAAAGATGCGCTCCACGCCAAAGAGCATGTGAATCTATTGACGGCGTACTGCAACTTCGCGGCGATCTACCAGAAGTCGCCCGTTGGCTTGAAGCTGGAAATGAAGAACATCACCGACGAGCATCACGCGATTCTGCAGAAGATCGCGTGGGAGACGGTGTCGAAGTATCCGCATTCTGGCGTTCAGACGAATCTTCCGGGTGTTCGGATGGGCGGGACGTTTCCTGGCGAAGCGCCGTAGCAAGTTCGCGCTCTTTGGCCTGACTCCAAGGGTGTCGCTGGGTTCGTCTCAACAAAAACGCGGAATCCAACGCGGGATTCGATCGTGATTGGCTAATCGAATTGGGGAGGATTTCCGTTCGGTTCAACGCGAGAAATCCGCAACACCTTGCGCTGGATGGAGTTACAGCCCCCCCCCTCCTCCTACGTGATCCCTCCTGCCTTTGCCCAGAGAAAATTGAAACACGCCAACCTTTTTTGGGGAGAAGATTTCATGCACAACCCAATGAAAATGAACCAGCTTGACCGTCGCACGGTCCTCAAGGGCATCACGCTTGGCGCTGGCGGATTGCTCTTTGAGCCGCTTTTGCAAAAGGTGGCCGCACAGGCATCAGGACGTCCCACGGCGCCGAAACGCGTGATCTTCCTCGTGTTCGACAACGGCTTTCGCGAAATCGGCGGCAATCTGCCCGAGGGGGTGCCGCTGGCATCCAACGAACTCCGGCGAATTCCGCTTCGGGGTCTGAACCTCCCCTTGGATATCGAACCGTTCGCACCCTTCCGCGACCGGATGACGATCTTGCATGGTTTGCGAACGAACAATGCCGTGGACCATGGGGGCTACTTCACCGCCCTCTCGGGGATTCCGGGCAACAAGCATTCGGCACTGGGAATTTCCATTGACGCAGCGATTGCCCAGGCCATTCCCGGCGTGTTTCCGCTGCTCGGTCTGGGCGTCTCCAGTGGCGGGCCGACGACCGCTTATTGCTCGTCGGCATGGGGCGCGGGCAGACCGATCGCGATGCAGTGCCGGCCGGAAATGGCTTACGAATCGCTGTTCGGCAACGTCGGCGCCACACGAAACGACTTCGCGACGCGGCGAAACCTGTTGGATTTCGTCACCAACGATGTGCAGCGAGTTCGTGCGGAAATCGCCGGGCCGGAGCGGGAATTGCTCGACGCTCACCTTGAAGCGATCGAGTCGCTCTCTCGGCGAAATGGCCAGCTCTCCGAACAATTCCAGAACGGCACGCTGAATCGCCACGCCCCAAGGCTTCCGGAGCGAATGGGAACGGTGGCGGAGGTCGCCACGGCTCAGGTCGACATCGTCACGGCGGCGCTGGTGGCCGGCCTGACCAATGTCGTAACAATCTCCTCGGGCCTCGGCGGCCTCATGGGGAGATACTCGGGGATCTGCAACGGCGACGGACACGGACTGGGACACGGCGGCGTCGATCAGACCGCGGAATTGGCCCAGCGGCGCCCCTTCGGACCGTTGTCGCTCTACCACAATTACCTCGCCCGGCAAGCGGCGCGGATGCTGACAAGATTGCAGGAAACGCGAGAAGGGACCGGCTCGATGCTCGACAACACCTTGCTCGTGTTCATGAGCGATTCGGCCAACCAACAGCATTCGTGGCCCGGAGCGAACTGGCCTTTCGTACTCGTCGGCAACCTCGGCGGAACGCTGCGGACGGGGCAGTTCGTAGGGTACCCGGTCAACGCCCAGGCCGCGGGAGGAGACGGCGGCAACCAGACCTTCGGAACGGCACACCGAACGAATCCGGTGATCAACGCCCTCTATACCACGCTACTGAACGCGGTCGGCCGACCATGCGACGCGTTCAACCGGCCCGCCAGTTCGTCGGAACCCGCGAGGACTTACGGCCCCTTGCCCGAGTTGCTCAATAGCTGACATCTGCCGCGAGCGGCCAAATGAATTATCTCACCTGGCGAACAAACATGAGTCTGTTGAAACAATATCTCCCGTTTCTTGCACTGACGCTGGTTATTGCAATCGTCGGTCAACCCTGTCGCGCCCAGGACTCGGCTGATGTGGCGAAGGTCATCGTGCCGTTCGTCGAGAAGCATTGCGTCAAATGCCACGGCGCCGAGAAGCCGAAGGCGGGGTTGTCGCTGCACACCTTCAAGGCCGAGAAGGCAATCCTCAAGGAGCGCAAACTCTGGGACGCGGCGCTGCACCTGATCGAGGCCGGCGAAATGCCGCCCGCGAAACAGCCGCAGCCGACGGCGGCTGAAAAGGTAGCGCTTGCAAAAAGCGTCCGTGCCATCTACGCCAAGGCCGACACCGGCAAACCCGATCCGGGGCGAAGCCTGATTCGGCGACTAACTCGCACCGAATACGGCAACACGGTTCGCGATCTGTTGCAGCTCGATCTGGATTTCAGGCCCGAACTCGAATTGCCGACCGATGCCATCACGCATGGATTCGAAAACAATGCCGAGGCCCTCACGATCTCGCCCGTGCTGCTGGACCGCTACATCGTGGCCGCTCAGTTGGTCGCGGAGCGAGCGATTCGCCCGGAGTTTCCCAAACGAGAAGTTCTTCCAGGCGGTTTCCTTGGCCCGAATTACCAGGGTGCACTGAAGCAGGTTCCCGTCGCCAAGGTGCTGGAGATGCTGACGGCACAGGCCGAGGCAAACCCCAAGAACGCGCTGGTGCGTTATCGCTTAGCCCGAGCGCATGCCTTGGCGTATGGACGCAAATCCGAAACGGTCCCGGTCCTGCCCGGCAAGGAATCCGAGGGAGTCTGGTTCGGTCTAAACCCCCAGCACTTGCCTTTTGAGGTTAAACGCATCAACGACCCGGCGAAATTGAAGGCCGCCAACGAGCACCTGGAACGGGCCACCGCACGGTATCAGGAAGTGATTCGACTCGAGCCGGAAAATGTCTCGGCCCGTTTGGGCCTGGCGTGGTGCCTGATGCAAGCCGACGACAAAGCCAAAGCGATTGCCGAGTTTCGCTCGACCCTCGACGCGGCGTGGATCAAGGAAAAAGAAATCCGACCGGTCGATTGGAAAACGAATTCGATCGTGCGGGATGGGACCCCACATCTGACGGCGTTGCTCGACAAGCAGGCAGACGCGAAAGAAATCAAGGCTCTGAACGAGCGAGCGGAGCGACTCAAGAAGCCGATGGAAAGCAGCCCCTGGAGGCACTATCGCTTGCTGGATTCCAGTGGGAGCCAACCTGGGTTTACGGGGCCACTCTTCTCGAGTAGCGGCGGGATCGGCAATCTCGATAATTTCCTCAGGTACGGCAGCACCGACGAATTTCTCTTCCGCGTAACGCTGTTCGTGGAACAGGGGTCTGAACCAGTACGGGTGGCGCTGTTCGTCGGCGGGCCCGGCTTGCCGGAATACTCCACGACCGAGGAACGCGCCCAAATCTTGGGCGAGATTCAACACCCAGTCTTTCAATCGATCAAGATTCTGAAAATCGCGGAGGTGACGGCGCGGTCGATCGAGGCTCCGCAGCAGATCGAGGTCCTGGTCAGTCGTCGCGGCCGGAGCGGTCCAGTCGGCATTCTCGGTATCGGGTTGATCAAACCCAAGAACGATGCTACGCCAGTTCGGCTGCACTTCAAAGTCGAGAATGAGGGACCGCTCCTGCCGCTTTCGCACCAGCACATTCTCGCCTGTTCCGCCGACAAATCGCAGGCGGAGCAAACACGCGAGATCATCGGCCGACTTCTCCCGCGCGCGTTTCGCCGGCCCGTCACCAAGGACGAGATCGAAGCGGTCGCCAAGTTCGCGGATCGTGCCGTGGCGAACGGCAAGAAGTGGGAAGTGGGCATGCAGCACGCCTTGATGGCGATGCTCTGCTCGCCGAAGTTCCTGTTCCGTCCGGAACTCGACGACCGACCCGATTCCGTCGAGCCGCACCCGATCGGCGAATTCGAACTGGCTTCACGCCTCAGCTACTTTCTCTGGAGCAGCTTGCCCGACGGCGAGCTCTTCAAACTGGCCGGCGAAAAGAAACTCTCGGCGAATCTGGAGGCCCAGGTCCGGCGCATGCTGAAGGACCCCAGGTCGAAAGCGCTGGTCGACAACTTCGCTCTGCCGTGGCTGCGTTTGGATTCTCTAAAGACGCATCAGGTCGACCCGAAGCTGTTTCCGAACGTCGACAGGGATCTCCGCGAGGCGATGCTACAGGAAACCCAGTGGTTCCTGCACAACATGCTCCGCGAGGACCGCAGTCTTCTCGAGTTGATCGACGCCGATTACACGTTCTTGAACAGCCGGCTGGCTGGCCACTATCGCATTGCCGACACGCTCGGCAACCCGTCCGGGGCGAAGGTGGAAAAGAAGGGGGATCCCATCCCGAGAGACCGCTTCGTGCGCGTGCAATTGCAGGGGAGTGAACGGGGCGGTATCCTGACTCAACCAAGCATCCTCACGATGACCTCGTTCTCGACGCGAACCTCACCCGTGAAGCGCGGAGCGTGGGTTCTGGAGACGATCCTGGGTACGCCGCCTCCCCCGCCCCCCCCAATGTCCCGGAGCTGGACCAGAAGGAAGCGAAAGCCACAACCCTTCGTCAGCGATTGGAACAACATCGCGCCAATCCGGTCTGTGCCAGTTGCCATTCCAAGATCGACCCGCTGGGGTTTGCCTTCGAGAATTATGATGCGGTCGGCGTCTTTCGCAAAAGCGAAAACAACAAGGCCATTGACGCTAGCGGAACACTACCTGACGGCAGAAAGATCAACGGCCTGGGCGACTTGAAGAAATCGCTTCTCGCAGAGAAAGAGAAATTAGTCCGGCACGTGGCGGAAAAGATGCTGACCTACGCTCTGGGCCGAGGGGTCGAGTATTATGATAAACGTGCCGTCGATCGGATCGTGTCCGAGGCGGCGAAGGATGACTTCAAGATGTCTCGGATGGTAATTGCGATTGTGCAAAGTGATCCGTTTCGTTTACGCCGAGGAAAGGACCAAGGAAAATGAACCAGCTTTTATCGCGTCGCACCGTGTTGCGGGGCATCGGTGCGAGTATTGCGTTGCCGTGGCTGGAAGCGATGGGGCCGCTGGAGTCGTGGGTCCACGCCAACGACCGAGTGCCGGCCGCACCCAATCGGCTGTTGTGGCTTTATGTTCCCAACGGCATGGCAATGCCCAACTGGACGCCGCGGGAGGAGGGGCCGCTTCGCGACCTGCCGCCGATTCTCCAGGAGGTACGGGAATTTGCCAGCGACATCAACATCCTCTCGGGCCTGTCGGCCTCGGCAGCGGATCGGGTGCGAAGCGGAGGGCATGCCTCTTCCATCTCGGCTTATTTGACCGGTGTCGCTCTCCTGGAGACCCAAGGGCCGAACTACCGGGTTGGGGTCAGCGCGGACCAGGCGGCAGCATCGCGGATCGGCGATCAAACCCGCCTGGCCTCCATCGAGGTCGGCACCGAGGAGAACACCGGCTACGGCGACGAGGTCCACGTCCTCTACAAGGGGACGATGTCGTGGCGCACGCCGACTCAGCCGATGATCAAGGAAGTTCGGCCGCGGCTGGTGTTCGAGCGGCTATTTGACGGCGATGGCGCCAATCGCGCGGAGCGTGATGCCTTGCGCCGGAGCATCCTCGATTATGTGCGCGAAGACTCGAGGGCGCTGGCTGGTCGCCTCGGTGCCGGCGATCGCCGCCGCCTGGACGATTACATGACGGCCATCCGCGACCTCGAACAGCGGATCGAGCGGGCCGCGAACTTCCCGCGTTTGGAGAGGCCGAATCTGGCGATCGAGCCGGGTATTCCCAGGGACTTCCAGGAACACTGCCGGCTTCTGTGCGATTTGATCGTCCTCGCCTTTCGGGCGGACATCACGCGCATCGGCACCTTCGTGCTGATGAATGAACTGAGCGAACGATCGTTCCCGGAACACGGCATCCGGGAAGGACACCACGGCATCACTCACCAGGGCGTGGCCGGGCATCCGCAGCTCACGCTGGTCAACCGGCTGCACCTGCGACAGCTGGCTTACCTGCTCGGGAGATTGAAATCCGTGCAGGAAGGCTCTGGTACGCTGCTCGACCACTGCCTGGTGTGTTACGGCTCGGCCCTCAGCGACGGCAATGGACATTCGCACCGGAGCCTGCCGATCCTGCTGGCGGGCAACGCCGGCGGCACGGTCCGAACGGGCCACCACATCCGTTACACCGCCGACACGCCGCTCAACAACCTTTGGCTGTCGATGCTCCAGCGGGTTGACGTCCGCGTCCCGTTCCTGGGCGACAGCACGGGGGCGCTGCGAGGGTTGTAAGTAGGTCAAGCTTTCTACGTGAGGAAGGTATGAGACGGTTGAAGCCATTTTTCTTGTGTCTTGCACTAACGTTGCCCGGTGCAATCGTCAGCGAGCCTTGCCGCGCTCAGGGACCAGGCGCCGGCGCGAAAATCGCACGTTCGTTCCTGGATGCGCATTGCGTTCGCTGCCATGGCAAGAAAAATCCCGAAGGAAATGTCTCGCTGCGAGACATTTCCGACGATCCGAAAACGCCGAAGGATATCGAAATCTGGAAGCGGGTTTACGAGCAGCTCGATAATGGGCAGATGCCGCCCCCGGACAGCAAACAGCCTCCCTCGGCGGATCGGCGGTTGGCGATCGCCTCGATCAAGTCGAACTTGAAGGCCGCCGGCGTGAAGTTCGACGAACTCAAGGAATTGCTTCCGGCCCGAGGCAACTGGGTCGATCACGACGCGCTCTTCTCCGGCAAGGCCGCGGGTGATGCGAGCACGCCGAGCCGAGTCTGGCGGCTTTC
>VGZI01000129.1 GCA_016872605.1 Planctomycetota bacterium | reverse complement strand
CTACCCCATATCGGTCTTGTCCATCTCGTCGGAAAGAATAGCGTCCAGGATGTCCGGGTCGATGGGGTTGGTGAACTCGCAGCCGAGGTGCCAGGAGTTGTTTCGGGTCGGTTCGATGCGGCGGATGTGGGCCAATTGCGTTAGCTGAACATCGCCGGCGCGGTTGGCCAATATGACTTCAATCACGGTGCCGGGTTCGAATCGTCGTTGGGCGTGCAGCCGGGCTCCCATGGGCGAGATGTCGCGGATCCAGGCAGGCCAGACGCGACTGCCGTTAATAGGCCGAAAATGCGTCGTGAGTTCCACATCGTAGCGCGTGGCCATCCGTTTTTCTTGGCCTTCTTTCGATTTCTTAGAGGCGCTGGCGGTTTGGCGGCCGTTGCGGGGCGGGGGTCCGGAGAGCGTGCCCCTGCGGTCATCTCGGCGACAAACTCTGCGACGGATTGCGGCCTGCTTTGCGGATCGGCCTGAATCGCATCGACGATCGCCTTGTCGACGCTCGGCGACAGCTCGGCGACTTTCGCGCCCGGTCCATCGAATTCGTTCTTCATCTTGCGCGTGACGACCTGCATCGTCGTGCCTTTGCCGAACGGATTCTCTCCGGTGAGCATGACGTACATCGTCGCCGCCAGCGAATAGACATCGCTGCGGGGGTCGGCGGTTCGGGCGTCGTCGAACTGCTCCGGGGAAACGAACTGCATCGTCCCCAAGCCCAGGTTCGATCGCGTGAGTCGGCTCAGTGAATCGAGGTTTTTCATCAATCCCAGGTCGGCTAACTTTGGGTGCATCGACGTGGACAAGAGAATATTGGCCGGCTTGACGTCGCGATGAATTATTTGCCGGGCGTGCAGGTAGCTCAGCGCGTCGGCGATGGGTAAAACAATAGCCAACGCGGATGTGGGCGCCGATGGGGATGACGTCGCGATCCTTGGGCAACTGGGCCGGCCAGCGCACGAAGAACGGGACGTGCGTGCCGCCTTCGAACAGCGACGCCTTGCGCCCTCGCATGCCGCTGTTGTAGCGAGGCTGTTGCGGGCCGTTGTCGGTCAGGAAGATCACGATCGTGTCGTCGGCAATCCCCAGTTCGTCCAGTTTCGCCAGAAGCCGGCCGATGTTGTCGTCGATGTTGGTGATCATGCCGTAGATCTTGGCGGTCTCGTCGAGATTGACCTTGCCGACGGGAAAGCCGAACTTCGGGAACTGCCCGATATTGATCTTGTCCTTGTACATGTCGTGGTATTTCTTCGGCACCTCCAGCGGCCCGTGCGGACAGTTGAAGGCGACGTAACAAAAGAAGGGACTATCCTTGTTCTTGCCGACGAAGTCGATGGCGGCGTCGGTGAAGATGTCGGTGCAATAGTCTTCCTTGCGTACTGCCTTGCCGTTGTGTTGGAGGATCGGATTGAAGTAGCTTTCGCCGCCGGGCGGATCGGACGGTTGTCCAATGCCGCCACCCGTGAGGACGAGCGATTCCATGAATCCGTGATCGATCGATCGCAACGGGTAGTTGTCGCCGAGATGCCATTTGCCGAAAATGCCTGTGCGATATCCGAGTGCGCGCAAAAGTGCGGCGATGGTGGTTTCATCGGAATGCATCATCGAACGGCCCACGAAGGTATCGACGACTCCGGTGCGGTAGTTGTAGCGCCCGGTCATGAGGCTGGCTCGTGTCGGCGAGCAGACCGGCGAGACGTGAAAGTTCTTCATGCGGACGCTCTGCCGCGCGAGCTTGTCGAGGTTGGGCGTCTTGATAACGGGATTGCCGTGAAAGCCAAGGTCGCCGTGGCCTTGATCGTCGGTAATGACGACGATAACGTTGGGCTTCTTCCCGGATTGGCGAGTCGCGCCACGCAATGGGCCGGTTTGCGCGGGCGCTACACCAAGGTTGGCCAGCAACAGCAAGACAACGCAGAAGATTCGCGGCAACATGGCGTCATCTCCGGTGAAGATGTAGGATAATAGTCGTCTTATCAATCGCGAGTGTTTCATCAAAGATCCTTTTGTTTTCGAGGTGACTCATGCAAGTGGCACTCCTGACAATGTTCCTTCTCAGCGGCGACTTCGTGTCCGGTCCGCAGGTCGGCGACAAGTTGCCCGACTTCAAGTCGCACGCTCATTCCGGCCCAGACAAGGGCAACGAGTTCAAGATTCTCGACAAAACCAAGAAAGGCCCGACGCTCCTTGTCTTCATGCACGCTCCTTCCGAGATCGGCATCACTCGGCCGGGTTTTCAGTTCTTAAAACCGGTCGACAAGTATGCTTCCGAAAACGACAAGCTTGCCGCTCACATCGTTTGGGTCACCGGCGACAAGGACAAGATCGAAGGCTGGCTCAAACGGGCCGAGAATTCGCTCGGTTTGAAATCGCCCGTAAGCATATGCCTCGAAGGAGGCAAGGACGGCCCAGCGACGTACGGCCTGAACGACAAGGTCCAGATCACCGTACTCGTTTGCAAGGACGACAAGGTCGTCAGCAACTTTGCGCTGACCGATCCGAATGCCAACGATTCACGCAAGGTTGTCGCCGCAATTGCCAAGGTGCTTGGCAATGAAGCCCCGAAGGAGGAAAAGAAGGAAGAGAAGAAAGCACGCAAGGACGAGAGGTCGCCCGAGTTGCAGACGTTGATGCGCAAGATGATCCAGAAGGACAATAGCGAGGCGACCGTCAAGGCGGTTGCCGCGGACATGAAGAAATGGGCCGGCGACGATGCCAAGAAACAGCAGGAACTGCGTGACTACTGTCGGCTGGTAGTGCGGCTCCAGTACGGCAACGAACATGCCCAGGGAATGCTCAAGAAACTTGCGGAGTAGTGATGGTAGACATCACGCTCCGCGTGATGATTCGCTGCCGAAGTCTGTTTGTTTTCGAAATACGTGCAGGCAAAAGAGCCTTGCCATACAAGAAGTCACACCTCTGCGTGATGCGCCGGCACTTCAGATGCTGGCTCCTGCCATCACGCGGGGCGTGATTTCTACGATCTGGGTTGCGCGCCGGGGTTCGTGATGACCTCAAGCACGGTGAACATCGATGGCTTCGGCCCATTGCCAGTGGTTCGACCCATGTCGACGGCGGACCTTGGGGACACTGTGCGCCGAGCCGCCGCGAGCAGTTCCGCTCTGTATCCACTCGGCGGCCAGACGAAGGCCGGCTTCGGAAACGTTCCGACCCGTCCTGGGCACGTCGTCGATATGCGCGGGTTGGCACAGGTGATCGACTTCCCTGCACGCGATATGACGATCACCGTCCAGGCGGGCATCACAATCGGAGTTCTCGCTGACCTAACGACCAAGGAAAAGCTGCAGCTGCCGATTGACGTCGCGTCGGCCAATTGCGCCACGCTGGGTGGCATCATCGCGACCAACACGAGCGGGCCGAGGCGACTCGGCAACGGCACGCTTCGCGATTACGTCATTGGCATCAGCGCCGTCAACGACGCCGGTCATGAGTTCAAGTCGGGCGGCCGGGTCGTGAAGAACGTCGCCGGCTACGATCTCTGCAAGCTCCTGGTCGGTTCGCTCGGGACGCTGGGAATTATCACTCAGGTCACGCTCAAACTGCGGCCGATCGCCGAACAGCAAGCGATCGTGTGCGTCGCCTGTGCTCCATCGGCTCTTGAGTCCCTATTGACGATGCTGCATGGATCGCGCACACGCCCGGTCTGCGTCGAACTGCTTAACAACGTCGCAGCCAAGCGCGTGTTCGAAAACGCTTGCCTGGCGGTTCCCGAATCGGCCTGGCAAATCCTGGTCGGATATGAAGGAAACGCTGATGCGGTTAGCTGGCAGGTGCAGCAACTGGTCGCCGAACTCGGTCCGCGCGATCGACTCGATGCTTGGATCGATTTTTGCACCACACCGCTCTGGCGGGCGCTGGTCGAAGCCGCTGCGTGGCCTGAAGGCGGCATGGTCCTGAAGGCGCGGGTGCTCCCCAGCGTAACGGCCACGTTCATCCAGGCCATCGATCAGGAGCCGATTCGTCCTGCGATTCAGGCGCATGCCGGCGCCGGCATCGTGTATGGGCGTTGGCCGGCCGGCTTGACAAAAGACCGTGCCGCCAGCATCCTAACACTCTGGCGCGAGCAAGCCCGAGTAGGCGGCGGGACCGTGGCCGTGCAAACTTGTCCAAGCGATTGGAAATCGACGCTCAACGTGTGGGGCCCGACGCCGAACGATGCCTGGCTGATGCGCGAGGTGAAAGCAGCCCTCGACCCCAAAGGCATCTTCAATCCCGGACGATTCGTGGACGGGATTTAGGGCTCGCCGTACCGCAGCATCGCAATCAACGGGAAGCATGGGAGAAAGGGAGATAGGGAGAAATGGAGCTAGGGAGAAAGTAACGACAAATAAGCAGGCGCCTCCTGTCCCAATCTCCCCCTCTCCCAACAATGACCACAACGATCACTTCTGAAACGCCGCGTGCCGAGTTGCCCCTGATTGCTCCCCAGCATGACGCTGGCATCGATTATGAGCTTTTCCTCGATTGCGTTCATTGCGGCCTGTGCACATCGGCGTGCCCGACCTACGTCGAACTCGGCGATGAGAACGACAGCCCGCGCGGACGGATCTATCTGATGCGCGCCGTCACGGACGGGCGCATCGATTTGGATGCCTCCGTGCAGAAGCATCTCGACCTGTGTCTCGATTGCCGGGCGTGCGAGTCGGCGTGCCCGTCCGGCGTGCAGTATGGAAAACTGATCGAACCGTTCCGCATACACATGGAAAAGACCGGGACGAAACCCGATCACCTGAGCTGGCTTCAGAAGTTGATGCTCTATCATTTCACGCCGTATGCGGGGCGCATGTGGCTTGCCTTGGCGCCGGCTCGATTCATGCAATGGACTGGCCTGGATCGCATGATGCAAGCGCTCGGGCTCTTCTACCTGATGCCGAGTTCGCTGCGGCAGATGCACGAGATGCTGCCGCCGCTGAAGTCACACTATGGTTCGATGCCGGAAGTGCTGCCGGCGGAAGGAAAACGGCGAGCACGCGTGGCGCTGTTCACCGGTTGCGCCGCCGACGCGATTTTTCCACAGACGAACCTGGCCACCGCGCGGGTGTTGCAAAAGAACGGCTGCGATGTCTGGATTCCGCGTGATCAGGGCTGCTGCGGCGCGCTGCACTACCATGCCGCACTCGCGGAGCCTGCCAAGCAGTTCGCTCAGGCCAATTGCGATGCGTTTCTGCCCGCGCCGGCAAACGATGTGGACGCCATTATCGTCAATGCCGCCGGCTGCGGGGCGATGCTCAAAGACTACGGGCATCTTTTTCATGCCAGTCCGCTCGAGGAAAGAGCCACGACGTTCGCTCGCAAGGTAAAGGATATCAGCGAGTTTCTTGTCGACCTCGGCCCGATCAAGCCGACGCATCCGCTCAAACTCAAGGCGACTTACCACGACGCATGTCACCTGTGTCATGGCCAGCAGATACGCAAACAGCCTCGTCAGCTCCTGGAGATGATCCCCGAGTTGGAACTCGCGCCGCTTGCTGAGAGTGAAATCTGCTGCGGGGCGGCCGGGGCCTACAACCTGACACAGCCGGAGATGGCTGAACGCCTGGGCGAACGAAAAGCAAAGAACGTTTTGGCGACGGCGGCAGATGCGGTGTTCTCGGGCAACGTCGGTTGCTTGCTTCAGCTGGGGCGATATTTGCGAAGCTTGAAACCGGACCTAATAATCTCTCATCCCATCGACGCGTTATGGGCGAGCTATCAAGGGACGCCACTCGGGTAATTTCGGCACGAAACAACGATATTCGTCGTGCGCTACAATCGGCACGTCTTGCGCAGGGTGACGTTGGCTCATCGAAAAAGCCGTGTTTTTGCCAAAATGTACAAATGTACAATAGAATTGCACGCTTTTTTCGTATACAATGAATTATGTATAAAACCCCGGAAAACCCGCCTCCACCGGGGTTGGGCCACGCTTCGCGCGAGCCCCCTGGCCAACCGTCACGGCTCGCGTTCCATAGGATCCGAATATGCTCGAACGAGGCCGCCTCAAGAGCTACATCCAGGCGTTGAGATCTGGCAGCGAAAACGCCCGCCGCGATACCATTCAGGCCCTCAAACCCATCGAGCGAGCCGACTGGGATCACATCCCGAACGAACTGGTCAAACAGACTGTCGATGCCCTTCGTCAGCTCCTTCCGCGAAGCCAGGACAACGGCGCCAAGCCGCCGCTCTTTCGCCAGGAGATCGTCACCACGCTCGGCAATATCGGACCGCGCTCTAGCCCTGCCCTTCCCCAGCTTGTCGATTTGCTCGTCGACGGCGTTCCCGATGGCATTCGCGAAGCAACCGCAACGGCGCTGGGCAAGATCGGCAAGGAATCGAGAGTCGCCATCGACGCCCTGATTCGCATCGTGTCGGCCCATTGCCGCATCGCGTTGGCCGACCGCATTGTCCGCGCCTTGGGCGACATCGGCTGCTCCGATCAGCGCGTTCGAGCCGTACTGACAAGTCTTTGGCAGTTCCCGATTCACTCGCAAAGCAATCAGGTGCAGGTCGCGATTGCCATGTGCAAGCTCGGCTTCAGCGCGCCGGGAGTCCTGAAGTTTCTCACGGCGACTCTCGTATCCAGCCGCGACAGCACCTTGCGCAAATACGCCATCGAGGCGCTCTCGAACTGCAACCGAACCGAAATCGACGTCGTTCCCGCATTGACGGCGGCGCTTTACGACGATGACGAAGAAGTTCGCAAGCTTGCCGAGGCGGCTTTGACGCACATGCGGCTCAACAAGGCCAAGGCGATCCAGCTCTGCGCCGATCAGCTTGAGGACGCCACCCATGCTGAGACTGCGTTGCGCAAGAGCGGCCAACTCGCCGTCCCCGCATTGATCGCCGCCCTCAAGTCGAAGGAACCGCTGGCCCGCGAGAAGGCTGCACGCACGTTGAGTAGCCTGGGCGAGTTGGCTGCCGAGGCGGCGCCGGCGCTCACGGCCCTTTTGAACGACAAACAGCTTGAAGTTCGCCTCGCGGCCGCCAAGGCGCTCTGGAACGTCAACAAGAACGCGGATGCCGTCGTCCCGGTCCTGGCCGATCTTCTGAGCACCAAGAACGTGCCGAACCCCGAGGCGCCCGACGCTCGCCGCATCTTTTTCCAAACGGTCATCGAATCCCTTTGCAGAATCGGTCCGTCGGCCAAAGCGGCGATCCCCGCGCTGAATCGAAAAACCAAGGACGAAAACCGCCTCGTGCGCGAGTCGGCCCAGCGCGCTCTGCGCGAAATTGGCCCTCCGCTGAGCGCCGCCAAGAAAACGCTCGCGTAGCGCCAGAAATCAGACGTCAGGATCAGAAGATAATCCCCGTGGTGACTCGGAACTTGTAATCTTGGCCTATGACTGCTGACTTCTGACCTCTGGCACTTTGCCGATCCTGTCTTGTTTGCCAGCCATGCCGATTTCTTGGTCTTTGTCGCATATTCCCTCTAGTCCGCCTATTCCGCCGTCCGATCATACTTCCACGCGCACCTAACTTCCACACGCCGAAGGCGATCAGCTCAACGCCGTCGCGTTACTCGGCATGGCGGTTTTCGCAGACTTCGATTACACTCCCAACGACCGACGGAGGATGGATCCGGCATGTTCTATCGTCTGGGACATTTCGCTGCCTACCAGTCCTGGTTCGTGTGTGCGGCCTGGCTCATTCTCGGCGTTGCCCTGACCTATGTCGCTCCCGACTGGGACACGAAGGCTCAAGACGACGACGTACGCTTCGTTCCCGAGCGATTCACCAGCGTTCGCGCCTACCAACTCCTCGAAAAAGCCTTCCCGGACGATGTGTTCGCCTGCCGCGTCGTTTTCGCATTGGAGCGCGAGGACTCGGCACTTCGGCCCGAGGACTTCCAACTGGCCGAGGCGATCATCAAGGACATCGAGCGCCTACGCGATTCCGCGCCGGAACTCAAGATAGGCAAGATCGATTCGTTCCAGAGCGGTCTTGTCGGCTGGCGCATGGTCAGCAACGATCGGCAATGCACGCTGATTCAGGTCTCGCTCGGCACCCCCTATCTGGCAATCGCTACGCAGCAAGCCGTCGAACGCATGGACGGCATCGTCAAGAAACGACTGGCAGCCACCGATCTATCCGGGCTGCAAGTCCACACCACCGGCTCGGCGGGCATCGGCCGCGATTTGACCAAAGCCGCCGGCGATAGCCTCGATCACACGACTTGGGCGACGGTGATACTCGTCATCGTGGTTCTTCTGTGCGTCTATCGGGCGCCGCTGCTCGCTCTGGTGCCGCTCGTCACTATCGCGATCTCGGTCTGGGTTTCGCTGAAGCTGCTGGCGCTGATGACTTTGTTGCCCGGCGTGCACCTGGTGTCGATCAGCAAGATATTCGCGATCGTGATTCTCTACGGCGCCGGCACCGATTATTGCTTGTTCCTCATTAGCCGTTATCGCGAGGAACTGGAAACAGGCCTGGCGATCCCGGACGCCTTGGCAAAAAGTGTCGAGGGGGTCGGTGAAGCGCTTGCCGCCAGCGCGGGGACGGTCATGGTCGGACTCGGCCTGATGGCGACGGCCGAGTTTGCGAAAGTCCGCTGTGCTGGGCCGGCCATTGCGCTGAGCCTCGGCGTTGCGCTGCTGGCATCGCTAACGCTAACGCCCGCCCTGCTCTGCCTGGTCGGCCGATGGGTTTTTTGGCCAGGCACTGCGCCCGAGCCGGGCTTCCGCGCTCGCCCTGCCGACGTCGAGTCGCCGCAAGAAGGATTGGGGCTATGGGACAAAATCAGCGATCTTGTGGCACGCCGCCCGATCGCCATCTGGTGCGCCGCGGTTCTCATTCTGGTCCCGTTCGTCCTGCTCGGATTGCGCGTGCAACCCAACTACCGCGCCACGGGAGAACTGAGCCCCGATTCGCCGAGCCTCAAAGGACTGTCGGCAATCCAGCGCCATTTCAATGCCGGCGAAATCGGGCCCGCCACGGTCCTGCTCACCTCGACCCAGGACTGGACCAGCCCGCTAGGACAGGCCGAACTCGAGCGGCTCAGCTACGGCTTCTCGCAACTCGAGGGTGTCGCCGAGGTGCGCTCGCTCGTGCAACCGGTCGGCTTTCCGTTTCTGCAAGTCTACCCCAACCCCGAGAGCACGACCGTCTTTAACCGCATCCTTATGCTGATCCAGCCCGCGCTGCAAAACTGGCACGATGGCGCCGTGGCTGAGGCGAAAAGCCATTACGTCTCCAAGATCAAGCTGAAGGACGATTCGGGAAACGATCAAGCCGTCTACGTCACCAAACTCGACGTCATCTTCAAGACCGACCCGTTCGATCCGGCCAGCGCCAAGACGCTCAAGCTGATCCAAACGTGGCTGCGCAACGACATGCCCAAGTTTAACTTTGTCGGTGAGCCGCTCAAGGCCGAGTGCTATGGCATCACGGCCGTCGGCATGGACCTGGCGGAAGTCACGGAGAGCGATCGCCGCCGGGTTAACGGTTACGTCCTGCTCGCGATCCTGTTGATATTGCTGATTCTGGTGCGTCGCGTTTGGCTTGCCGGCTACTTGTTGGTGACGGTATTGGCCAGCTACTATGCCGCGCTGGGCGCGACGGCGTTGATGGGGCTCGTGTGGCAGGGGCAGATTCTAACACACGTCGATTGGCGCGTGCCGTTCTTCTTGTTCACGATCCTGGTGGCGGTCGGCGAGGATTACAACATCCTGTTGATGTCACGGGCCCTCGAAGAAGGCGAGAAACACGGACCGGTCGACGGGATGAAACGCGCCTTGGCCAAGACCGGCGGGGCCATTACGTCCTGCGGCCTGATCATGGCGGGCACTTTCGCTACACTCATGCTCGCCGGCCTGAACACGCTGATTCAGATCGGCTTTGCCCTGGCGTTCGGCGTCCTTGTCGACACATTTATCGTTCGCCCATTCCTGGTTCCAGCCTGCACCATCATCTTCTGGGGCGGCCCGCAAGACGAACCGGCTGACGCCGAAACGTCGGCGCACGCCGAAGCCATGGATCAACAACAACCCGCGCAGGCTTCGGGTCAAGCGAAGGCGGCATAGTCGATCGGCTTGTTCTTGTCGATGCGGGGAAGTTCGAGCGTCACCGCTTCGGGGTACTTTTGTGCCGCCCCGGTGTTGAAGACGATAATCTCATCATCGCGGCCGATCTTGCCTTCGCGAATCAGTCGCTCCAGCACGTCAAAGCATACGGCGGTTTCCGGGCAGATTGCGATTCCCTCGGCGCTGGCGACGCGGCGCATCCACGGGACGATCGAGTCCTCGCGGCCCGCAACCGCCCAGCCCTGCGAGGCGCGAATGGCGTCGAGCATCATGAAATCGCCCACAGCCGCCGGCACGCGCAGCCCGCTCGCCACCGTCTTGGCATTCGCAAACAACTCGGCAAACCGCTCCCCCTTTTCGAACGCGCGCACGATCGGAGCACATCCATCGCTCTGGCAACTGACCAGCTTCGGCAGCTTCGACGACGTCAACCAACCGAGCTTGGTCAGTTCATCAAACGCTTTCCACATACCGATGAGCCCGGTGCCGCCGCCCGTCGGATAGAGAATCACACCGGGCAGCCGCCAGCCAAGCTGTTCGGCGATTTCCAGGCCCATCGTCTTCTTACCTTCGAGGCGGTAGGGTTCCTTGAGCGTCGACATGTCGAACCAGCCAAGCTTATCGATCCCTTCACGGACGATCTTGCCGCAGTCATTGATGAGCCCATTGACGAGATAGACTTTAGCGCCGCAGAGGTACGCTTCGATCTGATTGATGATCGGCGTATCATCGGGCATGAAGACGAAGACTTCCATGCCGGCGCGGGCGCCATAGGCCGCCAGAGCGCCGCCGGCGTTGCCCGCAGTCGGAACCGCCAGCCGCTTGATGCCGAAGTGCCTCGCCATGCTGACCGCGGCCGCCATCCCTCGACTCTTGAAGCTCCCCGTCGGTAACTGCCCTTCGTCCTTGATGAAAAGCCGCGACAGCCCGAGTTCCTTGCCCAGGCGAGGACACGGCAAGATCGGCGACATCCCTTCGCCGAGCGTCACTGGTTCGGCGCTCGCGGGCAAAGGCAACAACTCGCGGTACCGCCACATCGAGTTGACGCGCGTCGCCAAATCGCCGGGCCGTACCGCTCGCTGCACCGCGCCCAAATCATAGCGCACCCACAGCGGCCGTCCTCCGTGCATCGTCTGCGGACGGCCGGCCTCTAGGCGTGCCTCATCGATGGCGCTTTCCAGATGCGTTGCGAACATGCTGTCTCCGTATTGAAGATCCACAACTACTTTCGGACCGAGCGAGGCATTGGAGTTCGGAAGTGATCGTTGTGATCATTGTTAGGGGAGGGGGCGATTGGGCGCCGCCTTATTTGCCGTTACTTTCTCCCTGGCTCCATTTCTCCTTGCTTCCCTATCTCTCTATCTCCCATTCTTGTAGTGGCTACTTCACGGGAACACCGATGTCGGCGGGACACGGAACAAGCGGGCGCGAGCAGTCGTTGCACGCGGTTTTGTCGAGCTGCCACATGCGGTGTCGGCTCTCCGTCTGGGGCCGCGGGCCGGCCGGCACTGTCGGGAGGAAATCGAAGAAGTACCAGCGGAGCCAGCGCTTGATGTCTTCCAAATAAGGCCGGGGATCGTCGGTGCAGCGAATGCGCACATCGCCTATGCGCAGTTCGTACGCGTTCGAACCGCGATCGCTGGCAATCGTCGTGCCGGGCCGATAGGACGTAACGCAAACGCCCTCGATCCAGATGCCTCGCGTGCCGATGACCAGGTTGGCTTTGCGAACATAGAGGAGCACGTCGGGGTAGTGCGAAAGCAACTCGTCGTGATCGGCGGGAGAAGCGGCGAGGTCGAGCATGAGGAGCGCGGGGCCGACGTCTTTCCAACTTTTGCGGTTGCGCCCGTGCCAGATCGCGAAAAAACGCTGCCAATGCGCTCGGCCTTCGAGGTTGAGGACGCTGCCCAGGACTGGAAACGCGCGGCCCAGGCTCAGCCAGTCTTCGACATCGACGTCAGCCAAGAACGCTTGATGCGCGATCAGGATTGGGATGCGGTTCAGGTCGCTCTTCTTCCAGTTCGATTGCTCGGCGGCGTGGAAGTTCGCCACCAAGTCGCTCAAAAAAGACAGCGGCAGCTTGCCCTTGAAGCACTCAGCGGCTAGCGTTGTCAGAAAATGATCGAAGTCCTCGCCGGTCTCGCGCACCTCGGCAAGGTAGCGTTGGCTCAGCCGGGCCAGGCACAGCGCGGCGAAGGGATCACCCTTGGCGGCTTCGCTGGCCTTTTCGCAGCAATCCAGCAACATGTCCGCGTTGAGCTTGATGTCCGTCAATCCTTCGCAAAACTCGACCAGCGCGTACAGAAAGCTCCACGCCTTGCGCCCCTTCTTCTTGTCGCGTAAGACGGCCGGCACCAGCAGATCCCACGCGGCATTAAGGAGGCGTTCCCTGACCGCACCCGGACTCGGCCAGACGACAAACAGAAAGCTCGCCCACAGCATGCCGACACCCACCGACGCCGTGGCGATCAGCGCCGGCGGCAGTTCGTGGGCCATGAATATCGACAAACCGATGAAGAGCCCGACCATCACCGGCAAAACCAGGACGAACATCCCGCCCATGCGCGTCAGCCCTCGCCCGGGCTCCCACGCTCGGAAAATGATTGCGTCGGGCGATTCGAGCACGAGCGTCGGCACCAGGCCGTTCTCCGAGACCTCCACGACGTAGCCGAACCCCTCCAGCTTCGAGTCGGTTAGCGTCAGCCGTTCGATTTCCGGTCGCGGCGGGATCGGCACGCTGGAGCAACAATGCGGGCAGAGCGTGACTTTGCGCGACTTGACCGTCGCCCGCATCTCTTGCACTAGCGCCGGATCGCGGATGCCTCGCTGATAGAGCATCCGCTGCAATTTTGCCGGACCGTTTTGAGGATCGTCGCGCGCCGCCAAATCTCGACAACGCTGCAAAACTTGCGGCTCTTTCTCGAGCCCGTAATCAACGACCCAATCCTCAATAACTCGCCACGGCTCTCGCACGCGCTCACCGTCGAGCACAAGATGGTGCTCGTTCCAAAGATGGGGAACCATGTCCTTTTTCTTCAACTCCACAGCACAGCGCGGACAGCTCATGCGAATCTCGCTGTCGAGTTCCTGGCTGACTTGATCGATGGCCGGCGAGTGGCCGAACCGCTGTTCGAGCGATTGCAGCTTCTCCAGCCCGCGTTTCTTGCTCGATTGCGCCACGAAAGCGCGCACGACTCCGACGGCGAGCGCCTGGTCCTTACCAACGTAGCGCAACATGGCCAGGGCCGCGTTCTCACGGGTTCGCCGCGGCAGTTCCTTGTTGTCCATCAACGGCAATATCATCGGCTGCAAGCGCGGCGACAGCACCATGGGCACACGCGTCCCCAACTCCAACGCGATATGCTGCCCCAGCAATTCCCACGACGCGTTCTTGCTAGGTCCCACGAAGATCGGCAACAACCGCTCCGCCGCCCCCGCCGCCGTCACGACATCCGCGATGGCCCCAACGATCGTCGGCCGTTGCTCAACCGTCGCTTCCTTGATGACCTGGTACAGCCAGGCGACGAGGAACCGATCCGCCTCGCCGGGATGCTTGTCCTCTGCGAGTTGTTCAAGGCTTCTCCAGGCGGCAACGTCGACCGGCGGGTTGCAGATCGCACGCAGCATCGACTCGCGAACATCGACATAGGTGTTGCGAACGCCGCGGAATTGGTAGATCCGATGCGCCCGGCGCAGGTGAATCTCCAGGTCGCGCATCTGCACGTTAGCCTTGCACTCGGAGCAAACGACCAGGCGTTCTTCCTGCAACTGGGCGATACAGCCGCCGACAATCGTCTGATCGACTCCGTATTGTGCCAAGCGGCGGCAGAGTTCGATCTGCACATCAATCGTCTCATGTCCGCCGCAAAGTCCGCCGACCATGCGATGCAAGTCGCCGACGCCGGCGCGGGGGGGCAGATGCTCGAGTACGTACGGCACTGCTGTCTCGAAGCCGAGATCGCGCAAGCGCCGATGTTGCGAACGAAGCAGTTGCTGCACGATCGGGACGAACAATCGACTCACGCGAAGGTTCGTCTGATAGGCAAGCAGCGAAGCATACGGGATGGCGACGGGAATGTTGGTGCCGCCCGGCTTGGCGTCGCCGAGCAACACGCGTTCGAGGTCTGCGACATAGCGATGCGCCGCCGCCGCCGGGTTGCCGCGGGCTTCGGGCAGGTTCAGGTACATGCCGACGAGTTCTTCATGTGCGTGGCGATCTTGCTGTTCGAAGGCGCGGTCCCACAAGTGCGTGAACACCGCCGACGCCGGCATCAGGTCGCCCTGATAGAACAGGTAGCCGTGCTCCTTCTGCAAATGCCCGCCGCGCTCGCCCATCGACAGCGGCTTGTTGCACAACGGGCAGACCATCGGCCGCCGCGATTCCCACTGGGCGAGCACGCCGCGGATACGGTCTTCCGGCAACTGAAGCTGTCTGAGGAAATGCAGAACCGGAATCGGGGCGCCAATCGGCGGCGCTTCCAGGGCCTCGACGAGCCGCAGCAGCACGGCGTCCGTCTTGTGCGGATGAAAGGTCCAGAAAGTCGCGACGGCTGACTGGCGAACTTCGACGTTGCGGTCGCCGAAGTAGCGCCAAAGCAGCGACTCGATCGCATCGGTCCGACCCTGGCTCCGCAGCGTCTGCTCGATGCGGCGCAAGCCCCACGCGCGGACGCGCGGATTTGGCGACAAAATCAAGCTCTCCGTCGTCGTCTGCACATCGAGAGCGCTGAGCACCATACCCACGCGCGTCGGGATATGCAGCGAATCGAACGCGCCGGCCGCTTGCTCCTCGACCCATTCGCGCAGTTTCTGGGCATTGGGCTGCCAGAGTTGGGCGACCACGCCTGGCGAAAACGCGACGACACCGCCTTGCCTGCGGCGCGTGAACGCCGTGAAGTAGACCGGCCCGCTGCTCACGGACAACTGCGAAACGCCGATCACCGGTCGAATCGCGCCCTCGGCAACGGTCGTCCCATCGCTCGGCCGCTCCGCCGGCGCGTTCCGCGTGCGCTGCACGAGCATCTCCATGCCGGGATCGACGCCCGTGCAATCGAAGAGCAGCTTGCCATTGTCCCCGTCGGTATGCAGCGCGATCAAGGCCGCGATCGGCGGCGGCGGCGGATGAATCAGCCAACGCAATAATTCGTCCACCGAGCGCGGCCGACGCGACGGCTCGACGCTCAGCAACAGACGAAACACCGCGACGAAATTCCGAGGCCAATCGCGCAGCACGCCGGCCGGATCAATCCCGATCTGCTGTGCCCACGCCACGACCGCATTGCGCGCCAGCGGTGTCAACGCCCGCTCTAATTGCGTGAAATGTGCATCGTTGAAAGTGATCCACGGCTTGCCCTGCTCGTGCGACTGCTTGATCAGATCCGCCCCGCTCAACAGGCCGAACGCCAACGTGCCCCACGAGTACAGGTCGGTGCGCGGGTCAGGCCGGCGATTCGGGTCAAAACACTCCGGCGCCGAATAGCCGCGCGTGAAACGATCGCCCGGAAAGAGTCGCTGCCAGGTCGTCGCCGGCGTCCCGCCGCCCAGCAGCGGGCTATGCTGAGGCAACACCATCTCCGTGCCGACGTAGTGCACCCGATCGCTCTCGTCGATCAATAGCGACGTCGGCCCCAGCCCAAGCAACAGCAGCGACTCGGCATGCGCTTGCCGCAAGAACTCCAGCAGTTCCGCCAGCACGGAGAAAATCGACGCGCTCGGCAACATCTGCTGTTGCCATTCAAACGTGAACTTCCCGTGCGGCCTGGCGTAGACCGCGATTGGCTCGCCGCCGCGCTGGGCGTCGCCCGTGAAACTGAAGCGGTCGCGCGAGTTCTCAATCTCGAGCAGATCGAGTGGTTCGGGCCACAAGTTGCTGCCGCGGTTGCCGAGAACGGCGCGCATCTCCGCCCGCGCCAGAGCTCGCCGCTGCTGTACGTAGCCGGCGTCGTCGAGAATCGGATATCGGATGGTGCGGATAAAGACATCGAGCCATTCGACTTCGTCCGTCTCGCGCACGCGCTTGGCGGTGAAGTCGAAGTTGTAGTAGATCTTTCGGCCCGCATAGAGCCCATGCCAGGGGGTTTCACGGACGATGGAGGTGACGACATATCCGCCCGGCTGGTGCGCAGGCCCCGCCCCTTCCAATCGCTCCCCGACTTGCAACTTCATATGCCGTTATTATGGCAACTCCCCGCCGCCAACAAAGGGGCGAACCTCTTACGAAGGCAGACCTCGGCCACCGCGAGGTCCGGTGGCGAACAACGTGAACCGTCGAGATCGAGACCGATGGCTTTCGGGCAGGTTGAAAACATGCCCCACAGACGGGAGCTTCGTCGTGACCGTTGACGGCAACCTGCGCGCGGGTCATTGGCGTCACTGTTCGTATCATTGTACGTGGGGCGCGTTTTTAGCGTGCCCTTCG
>VGZI01000128.1 GCA_016872605.1 Planctomycetota bacterium | reverse complement strand
CCACTCCAGCACACATTTTCATTCATCCCCTCGGAGGGCGGACTCAAGATACCAAGCGTGATCCTCTGCGATCAGCTTCGCACGAAAAGCAAGACCCGGTTGATTGGTCCTCCATGGGGAACCGCTTCTTCGGCGACAATGGTCAACGTCGAGGATATCCTTCGCAATCTCTTGGCCCTCTGATCGGCATAAGCTTGGCTACCCCATTGGCCTTTACGCATTTCGTTGAGTTCGTATAAACTCGCTGCTTACGGTTTTTTTTTGGCAATCATCAGAGTCTGAAGCACCAGCGAAGATATGTTCTTACTTCGCATGCGCTACAGGCTCTGAACGAGGGGCAGCGTGGGCGAGTCCACTTCCTATGAGCCGGCGGAGGATCTCAACAACCGAACGTTCATCGGTTTGATCGTCGCCCAGTTCCTGGCGGGCTTCAACGATCAGGCCATTCACGCGGCGGCGATGTTCTACGCCATCCACACGGCCATCTTGGCCGAGGCGAAAGCCATCACGTTGATGCCGATCCTGTTCTTCGCTCCGTGGGCCATCTTCTGCACGCTGGCTGGTCACTTCGCCGACAAGTACTCGAAAACGATCACGCTGCGCGTGTGGAAATTCTCCGAAGTCGTCATCTCGCTCTTCTTGATTCTTGGTTTCTACCTTGGCTCGAATGCCGACATGCCCTACGTCGGCGGCTGGATCGTGATGGCGTGCGTCTTCCTGATGGGTATGCATGCCGCGTTTTTCGCGCCGGCCAAATACGGCGCCATGCCCGAAATCCTCAAGCCGCACGTCCTGTCGCGCGGCAACGGCATCCTTGAATCGACCACCTTTCTCGCCAGCATCCTCGGCACCGTCTCCGGAGGCGTGCTCTTCTCCATGTTTCGCGAGAACCCCGTGATGATCGGCATCATCCTGCTGGTGCTCTCGATCATCGGCTCGGCCGCGAGCTTCCTGATCGATTGGCTCCCCGCCGCCAGTCCGGAGCGCGAGTTCCCGACCAACCTCTTTCGGCCTCTCGTCGAGAACCTGCAACTGATGTTTCGCTCTCGGCCGTTGGCGCTGGCGGTATTGGGAATCGCGTTCTTCGTGTTCATGGTTGCGTACATGCGGGCGTCGATGCTGATGCACGGCGAGACGCGCAATCCTCGCTGGGAGGAACAATACACGAGCTTGATCGTCGCCACGGTCGCGCTCGGCGTCGGCCTGGGCAGCCCGCTTGCGGGCTACGTCTCCGGCGGCAAGGTCGAACTCGGCCTGGTCCCGCTCGGCTGCATCGGCATGACGCTCACGCTCGTTTTCGCGGCCGTCACCATTCAGAACACCGCCATTCTCGTCGTAGTCCTGATCTTCATCGGCTTCTTCAGTGGGTTCTACATCGTTCCGCTCTACACGCTCTTGCAGCACCGCGCGCCGAAAAAGAGCAAGGGCGAACTCGTCGCCACGAGCAACTTCATCAACGTCACCGGCGCCATCATCGCGTCGCTGTTGTTCTTCGTGCTCGTGCAGCTCGGCCAGCGCACCAATATCACCCCCAGAATCGACGTCACCGACAAGGTCGCCGAGGGCACGGTCGTCGATGTCAAGTTTGTGCCGCACAAGCATGGCAAGATCGAAAAGGTGACCATCCAGACCGAGAAGGACCGCACCGTCACGTTCGAGGCCGCAAGCAAATGGATCGGCGATGCGGGCAAGGAGAATCGCGACAGGCATGAGTTTGACGCGGCCGTGTTCGAGCTGTTCGGCGTTCATTTCGAGGAAACGCATGCTGTCGAGTTCACCGACAACTATTTCGACGTGCTCGGCGCCTCGCTCAAGAACGGGGACTCGGTGATCGTCAGCAGCCATGAGTTGCGCAAGATTCGCCATTATCGCATTCGCATGGCGGATCAGCCGCTCGAACCGGTCTACGACAAGGAGGGATTGCCGAGCTACTTGTTTCTCGGCGCGGCCCTGATGACGCTGACGATACTGTTCCTGCTCTGGTGGAAGCTGCCTGACTTCTTCGTGCGTTCGTTGTTCTGGTACCAGTCGCTGGGGCAATTTCGGCTCAAGGCGGTGGGCATGCAACATCTGCCGACGGAGGGGCCGGTTATTCTCACCACGAATTGCCATGACCTTACGAGCTGCCTGCAACTGGTGTCCGCGACCGATCGAACGACCAAGGTGATCCTGGTCGAGGAAGCCGGCGCGATCGACGAAGACGGCCTGCTGCGAACCATGGCGCTCGGGTCCAATCTCATCCTCGTTCGACGAGGCAGCGACGGGACGATCTCCTGGGCCGACGCGGAGCGCCAAGCGCTGGAAACTCTGCAAGCAGGTCACTTGCTGGCGATCAGCGTCGATGGCGGCGCTGCCAACGACGGCTTGGCCACGCTGGCCCAGCACCTGCAGAAGGAAACCGGAGCGCCGATGCTCCCCGTCTTCTGTGGCCAATTCGACTCCGGCGAAAACGATGTCACCCCGCGTGTCCGCGTCGTCTTCGGCGAGGTCGCCCCGAGCGAAGCATCGCTCAACGATTGCAAACTCCTCATCGCCGGCCTCGGTGAGTGGATTCGCGGGAACGACGAGGGGACGGTTTAACGACTCGAATATGGGCAGTATCATGGGGCATTTGATCACTCCCCCCACCTCGAAATTCCACGCAACCGACCTTGCCGTTTCCGCAGGACGATTACGCGGTACGCGTCCTACGGCAGTCGCCTGATCATGATGCCCTAGTTGAGACTCAAGCCGGTCTGAGTGTATTGAGGAATGACGCGAAACTCGGCACGCTGCCCCGGAGTGAGGGTGGCCAGGTCGTTCTCGGAACCGCTCTCACGACTCGTGATCGAGATAGTGAGATATCCGCCCCGTACGGTTTTCATCCAGAGAAAGGTGGCGTGCCGGGTGCCATCCAGATTGGGTTCGCTGAAGAGGCGGAGTATCTCCCCGGAAACCAAGATGCCTGGCCGGTGTTTGCGGGCAAACTCCTCGACCCGGCCTTGCGCTTCCAGATCGAAGGCCTGTGCCGTGAACGCGGTCAGCTTGCTCGGCTCCAGCTCGGTCAGGCTGCAATCGTTGAACGTCAGCTGATTTTTCGCGACGACCTGGTTGGATACGATCTTGACCCTCTGGCCGTCCGAGAGGCGGACAGCCGTCTCCTGGAATTCGGGTTTGATATTGCAGTAGAAGAGCACCAGCGGACGCTTGTCGATTAGCTCCTGCGGCTTGCCCAAAAGGCCGGTGATGCGGATCTTCTTGCGGGTTTCGACGAGGAACACTTCCCCGGTCATCTCGACGGTTCTGCCTTTGACGCCCGCGGCGACGGCCTGCGGATTTCTCTGGAAATCCTTCGCCAGCTTCTCGGCATCGATGACCAGCGGCTCGCCAGGTTTCAGATTGTCGTAGAAATCACCCTTGGTCCTGGGTTTCGTCTGCTCTTTTTTCTTGTGTTCCGCGAGGCCGTCGCGCTCGGGCGCCGGGTTGGGTTTCGAAAACACAAACCAAACCGCGATGCCAGCGCCGACGATGCAAAGGAGCAGCACCACGCCGACGCCAGCAACGATAAGAGGCACGGGGATTCCCGCTTGTCTAACGCCGTCCTCCGCGTCCTCTACGACGAACGATTTCCCACATTTCGGGCACTTTGTTTTCGTGCCTGCCGCGACCGGCTTGGCTGACTTGAAGGTGGCGTCGCATTTGGCGCAGGTGATGGATGGCATGCGTGGACTGCTTTCTGGAGTGAGGGTTGGTACGTTGTCAGTTTTCAGTAGCGAGCATCTGTCATGCCATGCCAGTGAATCAGACGTCATTTTATTATCCCACGGCAGGTAGCTCAGGTTCACAGGGTCGAAATACTGAAGGCGATTGTGGCCGGATCCGCGGAGTCGCGGCACCGACCCCCAGCCGGGGCGATGAAAATGAACGCGTTCGTTCAGTCAATTTTTGTTGCGCGGTCCTGCTCAAAAGAGGGCGGCTTCCGATTTGGAAAGCCTGCTGTCTTCGTCCCGTAGGTACGGCTGAAGATAGCCCAGCACTATAGTGCTGGGCAGCGGACAGAAGTACCTTAGAGTCCCGTAAGGACAACTGAAGCAGCGTTGCACACGATTCAATCGTCCCTACGGGACGCCGAACATACGGACGCCGGCCATCCCAGCACTGAAGTGCTGGGCTATTCTCAATTGTCCCTCCGGGACTCGGAGAGGCAAGCTGTTGGCGAGACAATACTCTTGCCTGAATCAATGGCCTGAACTCCACCCCCGAGCCGGGAGAAAAAAGTTCTCGAACGCCACAGCGCATTGGCCGATGGACTATTGCGTAATGCCAGTTGACCCGATACACTACCGGATGTTGCTCCCCTGCCAACGAAGGTCCTCGCCATGCTGACCTTATCCGTTCCCGGGCTTTCTCGTCGCGGCTTTTTGCAAATCGGCGGCCTCGCCCTTGGCGGGCTGGCGTTGCCGGATATCTTGCGGGCTCAGGCACAGTCGGCACAGCGTGGCACGGCCACGAACGCCATCAAGGGCGTCATCATGGTGCTGTTGCCCGGTGGGCCGACGCATCTCGACACCTTTGACCTGAAGCCCGACGCGCCGGCGGAGATTCGCGGCGAGTTTCGGCCGATTGCGACCAACGTTCCGGGCATCGACATCTGCGAGCACATGCCGCGGTTGGCCCGGATCGCCGACAAGCTGGCGATCATTCGCTCGTTGGTCGGCTTTCGCGACGATCACAACACGCACTGGTGCACGACGGGCTGGGAGTCGCACCCGGCGATGGACGCGTCGCCGTTGGTTCCGGGTTTCCCGGCCGGCGATTGGCCGTCGATGGGGGCAGTGCTGTCGCGTGCCCTGGGTCCGCGCGTAGTAGGCGTGCCGCCCTGCGTCGATTTGACGCCGGTGGATGCCGACGCTCGCTTCATTCTGCGCACGCCGCCGGGGCAACCCGGCTA
Source organism: Planctomycetota bacterium (assembly GCA_016872605.1). Taxonomy (GTDB): domain Bacteria; phylum Planctomycetota; class Planctomycetia; order Gemmatales; family Gemmataceae; genus SIAQ01. The sequence continues at coordinate 11,730 of VGZI01000128.1, read as the reverse complement.
TCTCGGCGTGGCTCATTCCGGCTTCGAGGTGCAAGCGGTCGATCGCCGCAATATCACGCTCGACGGTATCGATCCCCGTCGCATGGCTGACCGTCGAGCGATGCTGGCGAGCTTTGATGGCTTTCGCCGCGAGGTCGATGCCCGCAGCGCCAGCGGGATCGACACGTATCAGCAACAGGCGATCGAATTACTGACCTCGTCGCGGTTGGCCAATGCCTTGGATCTGAGCCAGGAACCGATGCGCAATCGTGGCCGATATGGTTTGACGGCAGAGTATCCGACGGAGCGCGAGGGCAAGACGTATCTGGATCACTTCCTCCTGGCGCGCCGGGTGATCGAGGCGGGCGCGCGGTGCGTGACGCTGGCGTTTACCCGTTGGCCTTTTGGCCGCGTGCTGCGCGGCGATCACAACTGGGATTGGCATCGCGACATTTTCCCGAATGCGCGCGAGACGATGCCGTTACTCGATCTGGGCCTGTCGGCATTGATCCAGGACCTGCACGAACGCGACCTGTTCAACGATGTGGCGGTCGTGGTGTGGGGCGAGTTCGGCCGCACGCCGCGGATCAACGCCAACGGCGGCCGCGACCATTGGCCGCGAGTCTGCAGCGCGCTGGTCGCCGGCGGCGGTCTGCGTGCCGGCCAGGTGATAGGCTCGACCTCGCGCTGGGCCGAGGAACCGCGCACGCGACCGGTGCATTTCCGCGAAGTCTTTGCGACGCTGTATCAACGGCTGGGCATTGATGTCGCGACGACGCAGTTCACCGATCTTGCCGGCCGGCCGCAGTATCTCCTGGGCGACCATCGGGCGATGGTGGAGTTGGTGGGGTGACGTTTACGTTTAGCGCTCGCAGGGCGCCGCGCGAGCGCTAAACGTAAACAGTGATTTCCCATATCCCCTCTCCTATCGATCCCTCCTTGGCCAAGTCGCATTGCCTGGCATAAGAAAATCGTTATGGTGCGTTCGCAATCCGCGATGCCACAGCCGTGATGCGTGTGGGGCCTTCATGCGTTTTTGGACTGAGTGCTGGCAGTTTTACCGCCAGTTTCGCGAACAATACCACACGACCGGCGCCATCATGCCGAGCGGCCGAGCGCTGGCGCGAGCGATGACCCGGCCCATGCGCAAACTGGCGGGGCCTAGGCGCATCCTCGAAGTCGGTCCAGGCACCGGCGCGGTTACCGAGGAGATCGTCAGGCAGTTGCGGCGCGGCGATCAGCTTGACCTCGTCGAGATCAACGGCGACTTCGTGGCGTTTTTGGAGCAGCGTTTCTCCGAAGAGCCGACGTTTCGCCGCCGGCGTTCGCAGACGCGCATTCTGCACAGCCCGCTGCAAGATGTGCCGGGTGAGCACGAGTATGACATTGTGATCTCGGGATTGCCGTTGAATAACTTCAGCCTGGAGCTTGTGGATGAGTTGTATCGAAGCTACGAGCGCTTGCTGAAACCTGAGGGGACGTTGACGTACTTTGAATATGCGTGGATTCGCGACCTGAAGATGCCGTTCGTCGGCGCCGAGGAGCGTGAGCGGTTGACGAAGCTGACGCACTACCTCACCGCGAAGATTCGCCGCTATCAGATCGATGACGAAATGGTGTTGCTCAACGTGCCTCCCGCGGTGGCGAGGCACTTGCGATTCGGGGGATAGTTCGCCGCTTGCGGCGTAGCAGAAACAAAGGGAGTCGTTCATGCAAAGGCAATGGATTGCCGTTGTCGCGGTATTGTTGGCGTTTGCGGCGTTCACCCCATCGTCAGTGTTTGCGCAGCCGGCCGATCTACCGGGCTCGCAAGGCATCGAATGCGGAGGCGATGAGCCGATGAAGAAGAATCGGCTTTCGATCGAGCTTGGCCTATCGCCGCGCGGCATTACACTTAAGGTCGACGTCACGAAAGCGCCGCCCGAAGCGCCGGTGCTCATCGATCCGATGCTTCCGGCTTGCCTCGAGCAGCTTCTGCACCATTTTGCCGATGTATGGCGGCGGCCGGACCGGTTCGTCAATGTCGAGATGCTTCTGAGCCGGTTCGCTCCGGCATGGGCGAATTTTGGCCGGGCAAGGCCCTCCGAAAGCAATGATACCTCGGAAGAACAAGGCGGCGGCGACGTTCCGATTGCTCCCGAGCAGGCGTTTCGGGATATGTACCGCCGTACCGTGCCGCTGGGGCTGGTCGAAGTGTCGCATTAACAGTCGGTGCCTGCTGTGTCAGCGAAGTGCCCTTCGCTTACGCTGCAGGCGCTGATATTGTCCTGTTTTCTTGTCCGGTCGGCATTTCCATGGGGATGAGATTGTCGAGCAGGAACAAACCTGCTCACAATCCAACAAATCCAACCATGGAGAAGCCATGAGAGCTCTACTATCCTCGGCCATGCTCGGACTGGCCGCTTTGCTTTGTGTCCCATCGTTCGCCCCAGCTCAATCGTCAACCGCCCGCCCGACCGAACGCATCAATCGACCCAATACGGGCAAATTCTGGTGGGTCCCGTTCGACAGCGAAACCGTGCGGACCTTGAAGGCGACCAGCGACGATTTCGACCCCGTCATCGTCATCGAGCGCAGCGACGGCACGCGGACGCGATTCACCGGAGTTCGTGGTGGAGCGCCGGCGGAAGTAAGGCTCGGCGGCACACCCGGCAGCCTCGGGTGGGTCAAAGTCATCATCGGTGGCAACGGCGTGGGCAACTTCACGTTTCAGCTGAACGATCGGCCCCGCACCGCACCGCCCCCGCCACCCCCACCGCCGCCACCGCCGCCCGCTACCGGCACGAAGCTGGACGTCAAGATCACCTGGACTGCAAGGGTCGATCTGGACCTCTGGATCAAAGAACCCGGCGCTGCCAACTGGACGTACTACGGCAACCGTTCCGGACGAGGAACGTTGTCCTCTGACAATACCACCGGCGGCGGAAGCGCGTTTGAAACCTACACCATCCGCAACGGTCCCGGCGGCGACTACCTGGTCATGGTGAAGTTCTTTCGCGATAACCGTAGCAATGCGGAAGGCCATGGCCGCAATGTGGATTTCCACCTCTCGGTCAGGCGCGATGATCGACAGATGGTGAACGAGACGCGAACGCTTCGAGCCGTCCGCGACGATGCCTTCGGCCCGATCAGGCAGTAAACGCGGTGTGATTGCAACAGAAGCCGGCGAGGCAAGCCCTCGCCGGCGTTCATTTTGAGTGCCCGATCCCATTTCTGTTTATGTGTGGATTGACAGTTGTGCCGACTGCATCAGATTCGCGGCTTGTGCCGGTTGGTCAAGGCTCGGTTTTTTTCCCTTTTCTATGGGCTTGACCTGGCGGCTGTGATTTAATGGAATCCCAGTAATGCCGTTGATCGGCAACGGCGGCCGCGCGCGGCCCAGAGCACATGTCGTTTATGGGCGTCATGATCTTTCAACTGCCTGCGAATCTTGCCGACGAACAAGCTCGGCACGATCTGGAACGCTCAAGCGTTACCGGCGGGCAGGATAATATGCCCTATCCGACCGACGCCAATGTCGAGGCGGAGCGCCTCGTCCTGTCGCGCGGCGTGCAAGAAAGCGGCAGCATGCAGGTCCCCTGGCGCATCCCCGGCATCGGCCAGCTCATGACGAGTTCCGCGACCTTGATGGAACGCCCTGCACCCTATCATCTCGCCATTGAGCTGGCGCGGGGCAAGCTTAATCAAGTACGCGGCGAAGAAGCCGAATGGTCGCGCGGCGGCTTGCTCCTGCCCAACACGCTGGCTACGGAGATTCGCGAAGCCACCTGCACGTTCACGCGCGCCCTCATGCGACTCCCCGACCCCGAGGCGGCGACGCTTGCGGAACGGGCGTTGCAACTCGCCTGCGAAACCGCACATCGCCTAGTTTTGGCCTATACGCACCGCGTCTTCGACCTTCGGCACGAACGGCAAACCGTTTTCGACACCGCGCTCAGTTGCCGACTGGAAGGCAATGTGCCGGGCGGCGCTACCGCTGAGCGTTTTCGCGAATCATTCAACACCGTCAGCTTGCCCTTCTCCTGGCGACAGATCGAGCCGATTCGCGGCCAATTCTCGTGGGAGGTATCCGATCGCCTCGTTAGCTGGGCGCATGCCAAGGGGCTCAAAATCATCGGTGGCCCGCTCGTCGATTTTGGCGGCCGCAATCTGCCCGATTGGCTGTGGAGCGAAGTCAGCGACCTGTCGAGCTTGAGCAGTCTCATCGCGGGCTACGTCGAAACCGCGGTACGCCGCTATCAATCGCGCATTCGCACCTGGCAGATCACCGCGGGCAGCAACTGCGCCAACGTTCTTGCCAGCCACGACGAAGAGCTAATCTGGCTAACGCTGCGCCTGGCCGATGCCGTGCGCCGCGTCAATCCGCAGCTGGAATTGATCGTCGGCATCGCGCAGCCGTGGGGCGACTACTTGGCGGAGCAAGAGCGCAGCAAGACGCCGTTCATCTTCGCCGACGATCTGTTACGCACTGGCATTAAGCTTGCCGCTCTGGAGTTGGAAGTGATCATGACGGTCTCGCCGCGCGGCAGTTACTGTCGCGACCTGCTCGAAACATCGCGCATGCTCGATCTCTACGCCTTGCTTGGCGTGCCGCTGCAGGTGACGCTCGGCTATCCGTCGTCGTCGTCGGCCACGCCCACCAGCGATCCGGATCAACGCGTCAACCTCGGCTACTGGCGCGGCGGCTACTTCGAGGAAACGCAGGCCGACTGGGCGTCCGTGTTCGCCGCCCTCGCAATTTGCAAACCGTACGCTCGCATCGTGCAATGGTCGCATTGGTCTGACGCCGAGGCGCATGCGTTTCCGAACTGCGGTTTGATCGACGATCAAGGCCGCGAGAAGTCGGCGTTGCGCGAGTTGATCAAGCTGCGGACCGAGCATCTCAAGTGACAACGAGTCCGCGGCGCATGCAAATGACGACTAGCCCGCAGCGCAAGCAAGGGCCGCCCTTGCTTGCGCTGCGGGCTAGTGTACCGGAGACGGACTTCCCATGATCGACAACCCCAACGACCCCTCGCTGCGCTCCTTCATCGACGTCTCCCCCGATTCGCCGTTCCCGATCCAGAACCTGCCGTTCGGGGTGTTCAGGCGTGACAAAAACTCATATCCGCACATTGGAATCGCAATCGGCGACGAGATTCTTGATGTTTCGGAACTAACTGAAGCTGCCCCCCAGTTTCTAAAATGGCCCGCGTTTCTCCAACTGAACTTGTGGCACGATCTCTCAAATATTTTGGGGATCACGCCGACGTTTTGGCGTGAGATTCGTCAGCAGGTAAGCCAACTGTTGCGGTACGACAATCCTGCGCTCCGGGACAATCCAAAGTTGCGACAGCGTGTCCTAACGCGACGAAGTGATGTCAGGATGCTGATGCCTTGCCACATTCCCAACTACACCGACTTTTACTCGTCGCGCGAACACGCCACCAATGTCGGGATCATGTTGCGCGGCAAGGACAATGCGCTGATGCCGAACTGGGTGCATCTGCCGGTTGCGTATCATGGGCGGGCGAGTTCGATTGTGGTTAGCGGGACCGACATTCGGCGGCCGCATGGCCAGACGAAGGCCGATGACGCCGACTTGCCGACGTTCGGGCCGACCAAGTCGCTCGACTTTGAGCTGGAAATCGGCACTCTCATCGGCACGCCGAACGACCTTGGCACGCCGATCCCGACGTCGCAAGCGGCGGAGCATGTCTTCGGCATGGTGCTGGTCAACGACTGGAGCGCGCGCGACATACAGAAGTGGGAGTATCAGCCGCTTGGTCCGTTCCTGGCCAAAAACTTCGCGACATCGATCTCGCCGTGGGTGGTGACGCTCGACGCCCTAGAACCGTTCCGCGTCGCGGGGCCGAAGCAGGATCCCGAGCCGTTGCCATACTTGCGCTGCGAAGGCAACTGGTCGTACGATATTCAACTGGAGGTTTGGCTGCAGACGGCGAAGATGACCGAGCCGGTGCGTATCAGCGCGACCAATGCGAAGCATCTGTACTGGAACATTTGTCAGCAGATCGCCCATCACACGATCAACGGCTGCAACCTGCAAACCGGCGACCTCTTGGCGTCGGGCACGATCAGCGGACCGACGCCCGATTCGCTCGGTTCGATGCTAGAGCTGGCGTGGAAAGGCACGCGGCCAATCCAGTTGCCCAATGGCGAAACGCGCGTGTTTCTGCAGGACGGCGATCGCGTGACGATGACCGGATACTGCCAGGGCCCGGGCTACCGCGTCGGCTTCGGCGAAGTCACCGCCCGCGTCCTGCCGGCCGTGGAATTTGGAAATTGAACCGGAAGCCCAGGGGTGAGGTACTCCGAATCCTTGGAATCAAAAGTCAAATGCCGACGCAAGACCATTACTGGAGCCTCGCTGCCGCGGATTACGAAGACCTCTTCGTCGATCCGTATCGCGGCGACGTTCGCGGCAATCCGCTCAAGCGTACGCTGCGCCGCCTCGCGGACCCGGCAAATCGCGTCGTCGCCGACCTGGGATGCGGCATCGGTCCACTGCTGCCGTTCTTGGCGAAGCACTTCAAGACGGTTTACGCAATCGATTTCGCGGAGGAGATGTTGAATCGTGCACGGGAGCGAGTCAAGAACCGTCGTAATGTGATGTTCAACTCGGCGAGCTTTCTGGACCTGAACTGTCTGCCGGAGCCAATCGATGTGGCGGTGGCGGTGAACAGCTTGGTGTTGCCGGATCCTGCGGAGACCGACGAGGCGCTCGCGGAGATTCGGAGATGCCTCAATCCAGGCGGGTGGTTTCTCGGCATCGTGCCGGCGATGGACGCGGTGCACTATGCAACGATGCTCCTCGTCGATCGCGCCTTGGCCGCCGGACTGCCGATCGAAGCGGCCCGCAAGAACGCGGCCCACCACAACGATCATTCGTGCTATGACTTCGCCTTCGGTCAGTTTCGCTTTCAGGGGTTGCATCAACAGTTCTGGCAGCCGTTCGAGATTCGCTATCGATTTCGGCGTGCGGGTTTCGTTGTGAAGCAGATCCGTAAGGTGCGGCTATCGTGGAAGCAATTCGCGGCCGGGGACGAACTGCAAACCTACCCGCCGCCGTGGGATTGGTTCTTTTTGGCGACGCGCGCCTAGCAGTGGAAGCCCAGGGGTGAGGTACCCCGAACCCCTCGGATTTGAAATAGGGCATCTCGTGAATGTCATCACCCTTCGCGGCGTGCACACTCACAATCTGAAGTGCATCGACGTCGATATTCCACTCAATCGGTTGACCGTGGTCACGGGCGCCCGTGGAGCGGGAAAGCGCAGCCTCGTGTTCGATACGCTCTTCGCGGAGGCTCAGCGGCGTTACTTGCGAGAAACTTCCGGCGCCGCACGTCGAGCACTCGCCGGCTTCCAACCGGATGCCGACGAGATTGGTCCCTTGCCGCCTGCAATCGCGATTGATGCAGCCACGACGATGCCGCGTGCGGAGGAATCCATCGCCTCCTTGACTCGACTCGACGACGCGGTTGACGCGCTCTGGTCGCGTCATGCCGTCATCACGTGTTCGCATTGCCACGAACCGGTGCACACCCATCGGTCCGCCGACGTCACCGCATGGCTTCTGTCGCAGCCAGCCGGCACACGCTGTACGCTCGCCTTTCCGGCGGCGGCGCCGGTCGCCGACGAGCAGCCGGCCTGGCTAGCGTCGTTCGCTGAGTCCGGCTACTTTCGCGTGCAGGTCGGCGATGTCGTGTACCGTGTCGGCCAGCAAGAGGTTCCGGCCGTGCCGAGCGGCGAAACGGCATGGGTTTTGATTGACCGCATCGAAGTGGGCAAGACAGCGAGCAAGCGCGTCGCCGAATCGGTGCGGATTGGCTTCCAGCGCGGCGAAGGCCGTTTGGCAGTGTCCCTTCAGAAGTCGTGGCGTGTGTTCGATCAGTCACCACGCTGCCAGCGCTGCGATCGCATGTGCGCGGCGAACGACGGCACGCTCGCCGGCCGACGCCGGGCGGAATGGGATGCCGAGCCGCTCTCGATGCTCTTGCATTGGGCGAGCGAAGCGGGCTTGCTCGATCTCCACCTGCAATTGCAGGCGTTTGTTCAGCTGTCGCTGGGGCATCTGACGCTCGGCGGATCGGCGGCGCGGTTATGCGACGGTGAATGCAACCGAGTCGCACTGGCGCGGGCCCTTGTCTCGGGCTTGTTCCAGGTTCTTTACGTTATCGACGAGCCAACTGTCGGCCTGGCACCGAACGATGCGCCGATTGTCGCCGATGCGCTGCGTTCGCTGCGCGATCATGGCAATACCGTGGTCGTCATCGCACACGATCGCGCCATCCTCGCGGCGGCGGACCACGTCATTGACCTGGACGACGGCGGCATTGCCTACCAGGGAGCGCCGGCCGGGTTGGCGTCGGCTCACTCGCCCACGGGCGAATTTTTCTCTGGCCGTGCTCACGTCCCAACGTCGTCAGCACAACGCAGCTCGGCCAAAGCCCTGACGCTGACCGGCGAGAACCTGTGCGTCACGTTTCCGCTCGACGTGGTATGCGCGGTCACCGGCTTCGGTGGCGGCGCACGCCAGCTTGTCGAAGACGCCTTGTACCCGGCATGGTCCGCCATGACGCAAAACACCGATGCGACTCCTCCATCCCGTGCGCTAGCCGGCATCGAGCACGTTGCCGACATGCTGCTGCTCGATCGCCGTCTGCCGCCGCGCCGATCGCGCACGTGCCCGGCGACGGTAATCAAGGTGTTTGACGAGATCCGCGACCTCTTTGCGCAGACGGCCGACGCGACGGCTCGCGGCTTCGGACCGGCCCATTTCAGCTTTAACCAGCCGGACGGACGATGCGAGCGTTGCGACGGCCGAGGCGTGCTGGCAGCTGAGTTCGCGGGGATTGAGGCGTTCGCGACGGCATGCCCAGGGTGCAACGGGGCGCGGTATCGCCACGAAGTTCTGGACGTGTTGCTGCGAAACAAGAATCTCGGCGAGGTGCTGGCGTTGTCGATCCGCGACGCGTTTCGCTTTTTCGATGCCTATGCCGCCATCGCGAAAAAATTGAAGACGCTCCTGGATGTCGGCCTTGACCACATTCGGCTCGGGCAGCCGATGGAGAGCCTGTCGATCAGCGAATATCAACGGCTCGCCCTGGCGGCGTACTTGGCATCGCATCGCAAACCAGGCTGCGTGGTCCTGTGGATCGATCCGTCCGCAGGCCAGCACCCGGCCGACATGGCCGATCTCCTGAGCTGCTTCAATCGCTTGCTCGCGGCCGGCCATTCGGTAATTGTCGTCGACAACGATCCCGCCGTGCTCGAATACGCGGATTGCGTCATCCACTGCCCCGCGTGAGCACATGGCACTGGACGCCAGGCGTCGCCCCGCGCAAGATATCGTTAATCGCCATTCGGCAACATCTCTGTCGGAGAGTATCATCATGTGGCGCTGCATCGTGTTTGGATTGCTGACGGCACTGCTGGTTCCGTCCGCAGGCTTCGCTCAGGAAAAAAAGAAGCCGAACATCATCTACATCATGAGCGACGATCACGCCAACGCCGCCATCGGGGCGTATGGCTCCTGGCTCAAGCCTGTCGTCAAGACTCCCAATCTCGACAAGCTGGCCAAGCAAGGCATGCGTTTTACACGCTCGATGGTGACGAATTCGATCTGCACGCCAAGCCGCGCCGCCATGCTCACCGGGCAGTATAGCCACAAGAACGGCGTGTACACGCTCAACGACATGCTCGACAAGGGCCGAATCCACCTTGGCCATCTCATGCGCATGCTCGGCTATCAGACGGCGCTCATCGGCAAGTGGCATCTCGGCATCGATCCGACCGGGTTCGATTACTGGAACGTCCTGCCCGGCCAAGGCGTCTACATCAACCCCAAGCTCCGCCCCATCGGCGCCAAGGCCAAGGAACTCAAAGAATTCACCGGAGGCTACTCCGAAGACGTCATAACCAATCTCTCCATCGATTGGCTCAAGAAACGCGACAAGACCAAACCGTTCATGCTCATGTGCCATTTCAAGGCGCCGCACAGGCCGTGGGACCCGGCGCCGCGTTTCAAGGACCTCTACAAGGACGTGAAGATTCCGGAACCCGAGACGCTTTACGACGACTTCAAGGGCCGATCGAAACAGGTTGCCAACATCAAGATGCGCATTGGCGACGACTTCATGGAGCGCGACCTGCAAAAGCCGATTCCGATGATGCAAGGTAAGGAGCTGCGCGCCTGGGCATATCAAGAGTACCTCAAACGTTATCTGGCGTGCGTCGCCGCGGTAGACGAAAACGTCGGTCGGTTGCTGGCGTTTCTCGAAGAGAACGGTCTCAGCGAGGACACGATCTTCATCTACACGTCGGATCAAGGTTTCTTTCTGGGCGAGCATGGATTCTACGACAAGCGACTCATGTACGATCCAGCACTTTTGACGCCGTTGATCATCCGCTGGCCCGGACGTACGCCGGCGGGTAGCGTGAACAGCGACATGATCGTGAACATCGATCATGCGCCGACGTTCCTTGAACTCGCCGGCGGCGAGGCTCCCAAGGACATGCAGGGGCGAAGCTACAAGTCGATTCTGGAGGGCAAGACGCCGCCGGATTGGCGTCAGTCGGTGTATTACCGCTACTGGATGCACCTGGACGGATCGCACAACGTCCCGGCCCATTACGGCATTCGCACGCAGCGCTACACGCTGATCCACTTCTATGGCAAACACCTCGACATGAAGGGGGCCAAGAAGATGGACCTCGCACCCGAATGGGAGCTTTTCGATAATCAGAAAGACCCGCAGCAGGTGCGCAACGTCTTCGCCGACCCGGATTATGCGCCGGTGCTCCGCGAGTTGCGCATGGAGTTGGACAAGCGCAAACGCGAATCGGGGGATGAATTATAGAAGCCCAGGGGTTCGGAGTGCCTCACCACTGGGCTTGGACGTTCACCATGCCAATCATCGAAGGAATGCTGGCCGACATCGACGGCGTCCGCCACGGACAGGTCGTCATCGAGCACGGCGTCATCTCGGCCGTAGGCGGCCGGCTCGGAATACCAACGCACATTTTCGGCGAAAATTGCCTGATCTTCGCCGGCATGGGCGATATTCACATCCACGCCCGCGAAGACGTCACGGGCAAGGACACGCACAAGGAAACGTTCGCATGTGCCTCGGCCGCGGCGCTGCATGGCGGCGTCTTGCACGTCGCCGACATGCCGAATAACCCGGCCGCGCCGATCGACGACGCGTCGTACGCCGCCAAGGAATTGTTGCTGCAGAAGCAGAACCTGTCCGTGGTGTTCACGCTTTACGCGGGCATCGGCCCCGGCACGAAGCCGCTCGGACGCAACGTTCCCTACAAGGCGTACATGGGCCCGAGCGTGGGCGACTTGTTCTTTACGTCGTTGGAGCAACTCGATGAAGCGCTCGAACGCTACACAGGTCAAGCCGTGAGTTTTCACTGCGAAGATCCGGTATTGCTGGAGAAGCACAAAGGCGCCCCGACGCACGAACAACGTCGCCCTGCCGAATGCGAATTGAACGCGACCCGATTCGCCCTGGCGATGATCGAGAAGCATCGGCTCGTCGGCAAGCTGTGCCATTACTCCGTCGGCGAAGGCTTGCCGTTGATTCGCGCCGCCAAGGCACGAGGCGTCCCGGTGACCGCCGAAGTGACGCCGCACCATGTTTTTTTTGATACCGCGCAAATCACGCCGGCGAATCGGCAAGCGATGCAGATGAACCCCCCGTTGCGCGCGCCGAGCGATCGGCTCGCCATGCTTGAAGCGCTGCG
>VGZI01000127.1 GCA_016872605.1 Planctomycetota bacterium | reverse complement strand
AGCAACGATTCGGTCGAGCGTGGTTTGGCCGAGATCCCCAGCGTTTCGACCGCTTCCTCTACACACCTCGCCCCTACCGTCGCCACCCAACGGACAACTGCTCAGGGACTTGTAAAATGGCCATCTAGAGTGGGACGGCTCTCCTGAGCCGTCCGGACGGCTCAGGAGAGCCGCCCTACGGCATTCTACTATCTGATGGTATTTAGGCCGAACGGGAGGAAATGGTGGCGCGCATCGTTTGTCAAGTCTTGCATCGGGCGGATCGAATCACATTCATTTGGTCGGAAGGATCGGCGAGTTTCGAGCCCTACCATGTGGAGGGCGCCGAGCAGGCCGCGCTGCTCAGCCTCGCAGATCGGATTCACGTGGCCTTTGCGACGCCCGACTCTCCGGAGCTGACGCCGCTGGGGCAACAACTCTATCGCATGGTCTTCCGCATGGACGCGGATGACCAGGGTTCCGCGCCGGCCGTCCAAGCCTGGCTCACCGGTCTCATCAACTCCGGCAGCGTCGAGAAGATCGAGTTCCTGAGCGATCGACCGGGACTGATTCCATGGAACGTCCTCGTGGATGATCCCGCGAGTGGGCTCTGGGGCCGGCGCTTCAGCCTCGCCGCCGGGCGTCGTGTCAATACGCTGCGGCAGAATCCCGCCGAAGAAAACCCGATGCAGCTTTTCGCCGCCGACCCGCAGCTGGTCGAACAACTGGGTGAGGATCAGCGTGCGCTCTTCAAGGCGCTCGCCGACGACCGACCCGTCGCCTCAGCGTCGGACCTCGAAGCGCGCATCAGCGATCTGGCGCCCGATATCTTGCTGGTCTTGGTTCGCCTGGAGAATGGGCAAATGTGGCTCGGCCGCGACACCTTCAGCGTCGCCGATCTGGAACGCTGGATGGGGGCGCCGAAGGATGGCAATCCCGATCCACTCATCCTCCTGCTCGGCTGCGGCGATCTATCGGAGCGCGCGGCCTGGCACGCGCTCCTGGCCGAGGCGACGGCGGCCTTCAGCGGCGTCATCGCGGCTGAGACGCTGCTCTCCGCCCCCGAAGCCTTTGCCGTCGGTCATGCCATCGCGCGGCGCTTCGTGGAAGGGACGCACAACCTCGGCGAGATTCTGCGCACGCTGCGGCAAGAAAACCCGACGGCGCTTGCGTTCGACGCCTTCTGCCCGCCGCAGGTGCGCGCCGTCGGGGAAGGCGCGACCGACGGACCGCAAGCGGAGCTTCCCGTGGACATCGCTCCGTTGCCCCGGTTGCCGTACCATCCGTTCGCGCCGTACGGACCCGAGGACCGCGCCCTGTTCTTTGGCCGGGAGAACGATTCCGTGCGCGGCGCCTCGGCGATCGACCATGCTGACACGCTCGGCATGATCGTGCATGGCGGTCCGGGTGTCGGGAAGACATCCTTCTTGCAAGCTGGTCTCTTCCCCTACCTGGAGCAAGAATGTGTCGGCTTTCAGTTTTTGCGCGACCGTACGCCGAGCGAGACCCCGGTGGCGGAGAAGGATCAGCCGGTGCTGGTGTTGCGGGCGACGAACGACCTGGCCGGCCAGTTCGCGGACGCCCTGCTGGCATTCTGCGCCGCCCCATTGACGTACACGACGCCAGCCGGCGCCCAGGTCACGGTCGACCTGCCGGAGCTGTTGCAAAAGACGGCGACCGGCACGAAGAACTCGGCGACGACGGCGATCCAGGCAGGTTTGAACGACGCCGGCATCACGCAAAATCCGGGACAAGACGACGCGCAGGCCGCTCAGGACGCGGGCCTTTCCATCAATGATCTTTGGCTGGCCTTGCGCGACAACAAGGAAACGCTCGGGAGAATTCTCGACGCCGTCACGCGCGTGTTGCCGTTCGAATTGGTCATCGCCATCGATGAAGGCGAAGAACTGCTCACGCAGGCCAGCAGCGAGCAACAGCAGTCGCGCCGGCAGAAGGCCATCGACATGCTGACGCAGCTGTCGCGCGTCGCGCCGCGCTGCAAGCTCATTTTCATCATCCGCACGCACCACCTCGGACAGTTCGTCGGCCTGTTTCCCGATGGCCGAACACCGGAGGGCTGGAGCACGTTCTTTTTGCGGCCGCTCACCGGACAAGAGATGGTCGACGCGCTGGTTTGGCCGACCAATCGCGAGCCGATACCGTATTGCAGCGAGACGCCGTTCCAGAAATATCGATTCGCATTCGAGGAGGCGATGGCGCCGATCCTCGTTGCCGACGCGGTCGATGCTGGGCGGAGCGATCAGCAGAGCCCGCTGGCGATCCTCCACGCGGTCGGCGCATTGCTCTACGAAAGCCAGGTATTGATCAAGAAGCAATCGGTGCTCAGGGTCGGTGACATCAACGACCTGGGAGGCGTGCGCGACGCCGTCGCCAACTACCTCGACTTCACGCTCGATCGGCTAAATCTGACGATGTCGGCGCAGCAGGCGCTACGCGACCTAATTGCCAAGCTCTACATGAGCCACTCCGATGGCACGCTCAGCCGCAAGATCATCCTGGCTGGCGATTTGGGCGATTGCTGGTCGTCGCCGGGCGATCCCGCCTTGCCGAATGTCACGAAGGCCGCCGATCAGGCCGGCTTGTTTCATGTGCATGAGCTTCTGATCGGCGGCACGATCGACACGTACGTCAGCGTCGCGCAGGACAGTCTGGTGCAACTGGGCCGAAAGCTCGACGCACAGAAAGAGAAGGACAACTACGCCTGGACAAAGATCGGCGACACGCTCTGGATCATGATTCCGCTCATGTTTCTGGCCGCCGCGGCAACCTTTTGGGCGACGCGACACTACAACCCGGCGCCGGATGCCGAGACGATTGCAGAGAAAATCGAGACCAAATACAACAAGCTGCTCAATGACGCCCTCAAACGGTACATTCAAGAAATCGATCAGGAACAACGGCCGCCTCTCTACCACGCCCAGATGGCGTCGGCACAACTGGCGATGCGAGCCGGCAACCCGGCGCTCGCCCGCAAGATGCTCGATGCTTCACCAGCGATTCGGAACATCGCCGAAATCGCCACGTTCCCCGACCTACGGGGCTTCGATTGGAAACACCTCTGGCACCGCCTCAACAGCGAACGCCATGGCCTCGATTCGCATCGCGGCAGTGTGCAGGCAATCGCCGTGTCGCAGGACGGAAAACGAGCAGTAACCGGCGGCGCCGACGGCGAGGTGCGCATCTGGAACCTGCAAAAAGGCAGGCTGATCACGTCGATCTCCGCGACCGCCAAGAAGCTGACCGTCGCTCTCGCGCCGGATGGCAAGACACTCGCCGCCGCCGGCGACGACAAGATCGTTCGCGTCTGGGACCTGAGCGAACTCAAGGACGACGCCGGAACCGTGACCAAGGAGCCCAAGAAGCTCGAAGGCCATACCGACGCCGTCCACGCCTTGGCATTCGGCAAAGACGCGACCCAGCTCGCCTCGGCCGGCGCCGACAAAACGATCATTATCTGGGACATGGCAACCGGCAAAGGCAAGCACACGCTCAAGGAACACACGGCGGCCGTCAAGGCGCTCGTCTTCACCAGTGACGCCAAGGCGCTCGTCAGCGCCGGCGACGAAGCGCGCATCATGACCTGGGACCCCGCGACCGGAAAGCAGCTCAAGGCCAAGGCGACCCCGCATCGAACGATCGCCGCCCTCGCCCTGTCCGGCGATGGCAAGATGCTCGCCAGCGCCGGCACGGACGCGTCGGCTGATGTCGACGGCGGGTCGGTCCGGTTCTGGAACCCGGAATCGTTAGATGACGCCAACGCGCCGATCCTGCACGGGCCGAATGTCCTCGCCGTCGCCTTTGCGCCCGATGGAAAATCCGTGATTGCAGCCGGCGTCGATCCGGTCGTTCGCCAATGGGACCTGAAGACGCGCACCGAGCAGAAACAGTGGATGGGGCATAGCGACTCGATCAACGCGCTCGCATACGTCAAGGACTTCATCATCTCCGCTAGCGCCGACGGAACATCGAAGGTTTGGGATCCCGCGCGAATCTCCGATGGCGTCGACATTATCGCCGCCCACAAAGCGCCCGTCGTCGCCTTGGCTCTGAGCCGGGACAGCTCGCTCCTCGCTTCCGGCGCGCGCGATGGCTCTGTCAAGCTCTGGAATCCGAAGACGAACAAGCTGGTCGCGGAGCTGGCACCGCATTCCGGACCCGTGACTTCGCTCGCCTTTTCGTCTCATCGCGAAGCGGAGATCGGCAAAGCCAAGGACAAGGAAGAGTTTTTGCTCGCCGTCGGAACCCGCAACGCCAAGAACGAAGGCGAAATCAAGATCTGGCAGATCAAACGCGACGGCAAGGACGCCTGGACAGCCAAGGACCCGCGCTCGCTGCCGCAGCATACCGCCGGCGTCACCAGCCTTGCCTTCTGCCCCACCGACACCAAGGCCGATACGCTCGTCTCCGGCAGCACTGACAACGCCGTCAAGGTCTGGGACGCCAAGGCCGGCAAGCTCATCGAAACGCATACCAGGCACAAGGCCGAGGTTCGCTGCGTCGCCTTCACGACCGACGGCACGATCTTCGGCTCCGGCGCCAAGGACGGATCGGCTTGCCTGTATCGGCTCGGCGAGAAGACCACGCGCTTTATCGAGAACTTGCAGCGCGGATCGATCGATTCCATCGTTCTCTACGACGTCGACATTCAGCGAAACGAAGAAGGCGTTCACGCAACGCTGACAATCATGATCACCGGCGGCAGCGACCTCGCAATTCGTTACTGGCGTTTCGACAAAGGCGCGGCCCGCATTGGCGACGACAAAGACAAGCCAGACGCGCGCGGCTTCCACGCCGCGCACTCCGGCGATGTCGTCGGCTTGGCGTACAACAAAAACGGTCCGAGCTCGGTCTTCTCCGCGAGCATCGACGGCACCGTCAAGATTTTCGATCGTACGGCGGAACGCCTGAGTCTGACCGGGCACCAAGGCCCCGTCCGCGCCGTCGCCGTCGCCGACGATCAACGCTTCATCGTCTCGGCCGGTAACGACGGCACGGTCCGCATCTGGCGCACGCAAGTAGAACCTGAGCCCGCCATGGACGAGAAAAAGTAGAGCGCTACTCCCAGCCCGGAGCGCAAGCGACGCGCCCTCGCTTCCCGTCGCTTGCGCTCCGGGCTGGGAGCGATACGCGGATCGAAATTCCCATTTCACGAGTGTCCGATGCTACGCTATCCTCTTGTCTGCATCCTCGGCGGCGCTTTCTTCGGCTTGACGTTGGCCCAACTCAACGCGACCGAAGCGCCGACGAAAGCCAAGGTGGTGGTGGACGCCACCGATCTCAACAAGCGTTTCGCCTCCACGGTCCGTCCATTCGTCGATCGCTATTGCGTGTCGTGTCATGGGGCCAAGAAGAAGCAAGCGGAGCTCGATCTCAGCAAAGACGCGAGCATGGCGGCCGTGGTCAAGAACATCGGCGTCTGGGAAGAAATGCGCGATCGACTCCGCGCACAGGAGATGCCGCCGAGCCGGGCCGAGTTGCAGCCGACGCCGAAGGAACGCGTCGCCGTCATCCAGTGGATTCGCGACCTGCGCGACTTCGAAGCCGAACGCACGGCCGGCGATCCGGGCATCGTGCTGGCGCGCCGACTCAGCAATGCCGAGTACGACTACACCATTCGCGACCTGACCGGCGTCGATATTCGGCCCACGCGAGAGTTCCCGGTCGATCCCGCCAATCAAGCCGGCTTTGACAACACCGGCGAATCGCTGACGATGTCGCCGGCCCTGCTCAAGAAATATCTCGCATCCGCCCGCCACGTCGCCGAGCATGCCGTGTTCAGGCCGAGCGGTTTCAATTTTGGCCCCCACCCGATGGTGACGGAAACCGATCGCGACAAGTATTGCGTGCAGCGCATCATTGATTTCTACAAGGCCCATGAGGTCGATTACGCCGACTATTTCCTGGCGGCGTGGAAATATCATCATCGCGCCAAGCTTGCCCGGTCCGACGATACGATCGCCGATTTCGCATTTGAAAACAAACTGAGCGAACGTTATCTGGCGATGGTCGTGAAGGCCTTGGATGCACCGGATGCCGTCGGCCCGCTCGCCGCATTGAAAAGCAAAATCGCTGCGAACACGTACGATCGGGCAGAGGCGCGGGAGCTCGTCCTTCGCCTTCGCAAGCAGCTCAAGGTCGATGTCAAGAAAATTGGCGTCAACGGCATGTCGCAGGGCGCTCAACCCATCGTGCTGTGGCGCAATGAGCAGTTCGCGAGCAAGCATCGCAAGTACGAAGGCGATCCGTTGGCCGACATGAAGAAGCTGGCCGATCAACTCAAGGAATCGGAGGCGAATCTCAAGAAGTACTTTGCGATTCAGGATGCCGACATGGCCCGCAAGTCGCTGGAGCAATTCTGCGATGTCTTCCCCGCTGCGTTCGTCATCACCGATCGCGGCCCTTACTTCGCGCCGAACCAGGCGGACAAGGGACGTCCGCTCACCGCGGGTTTCCACCTCATGCAGGGCTACTTCCGCGACGATCAACCGCTCTGCGAAATGATCCTCGACGCGAAACAGAAACGCGAGCTTGATGCGCTATGGGACGAACTCAACTTCATGACGCTGGCCCCGCTGCGACAATACGCGGACTTCATCTTCTTCGAGCGCGCCGAGCCGCCCCGGTTCATGTTCGAGGCGGAGTTCGATTTCGCCCGCAGCGAGGACAAGGATTGCACGAGCCAGGCAAAAATGGACAAGCTCGTCAAGTTGTACTTGGCCAAGGCGATCAAGCGCGGCACCAAGGCCGAGGCGGTCGAGGCGATCGAAAGCTACTTCAAGAACATGTCCGCGACGATCCGCAAGGTCGAGCGCGATCGCTTGGCCGCGGAACCGACCCATCTCGATGCGCTCGTCCGGTTCGCGGAGAAAGCGTATCGTCGGCCCTTGACGAAAGCAGAAGCCGACGATCTGCGTGCGTTCTATCGTGAGCTTCGCAAGAAGGACGATCCGGGCCATGAGGAGGCGCTGCGTGATTGCATCACAAGTGTGCTGGTGTCGCCGCACTTTTGCTTTCGCTTCACAAGGCGAGCCGAGCCCCGTAAGGGATCGGGTGACATTGATCCCTTGTCCGATTACGAACTCGCCAGCCGCTTGAGCTATTTTCTCTGGTCGAGCATGCCCGATGCCGAGTTGCTCGATCACGCGGCAAAAGGCGACCTGCACAAAAAGGACGTGCTGCTCACCCAAACACGCCGCATGTTGCGCGATCGGAAGGTGCGTGGCTTGGCGACCGAGTTCGGCGGCAACTGGCTCGACTTCCGCCGCTTCGAAGAGCACAACGCCGTCGATCGCGAGCGCTTTCCCTCGTTCACGAACGAGCTGCGGTCGGCGATGTTCGAGGAGCCGGTGCGCTACGTCATGGACGTGGCTCAGCGCGACCGCTCGGTGCATGATTTGATTTACGGCAAAGACACGTTTGTCAATCCGGCGCTGGCGAAGCATTACGGGATGAGCATGCCCGCGCTCGCCAAAGGCGAGCGGCTAAACGAATGGGTTCATGTTGCCGACGCCGACAAATACGGTCGTGGCGGGTTGTTGCCGATGGCGGTGTTCATGACGAAGAACGCGCCGGGGTTGCGGACAAGCCCGGTGAAGCGTGGCTACTGGGTCGTGCGCCGCATCTTGGGCGAGACGATTCCGCCTCCCCCGCCGACCGTGCCGGAGTTGCCGAAGGATGAAGCGAAACTGGGCGAGTTGACGTTGCCGCAGGTCCTGGCCCGGCACCGCGCCGACGTGGCGTGCGCCGGCTGCCACAAGCGCTTCGATGCGGTCGGCGTCGTCTTCGAAGCCTTCGGCCCCATCGGCGAACGCCGCACCAAGGACCTCGGCGGTCGGCCGGTGCAGTTGACCGCTGAATTCCCTGACGGCGAATCGCGCACCGGCATGGCCGGCCTGCGCGCGTATTTGAAAGACAGACGCCAGGACGATTTCGTCGACAACCTGTGCAAAAAACTCCTCTCCTACGGCCTGGGCCGCACGCTGCAGTTGTCGGATCGCAAGACGCTCGCCGCGATGAAGTCGAAACTCGCAAACGACGAGTATCGCTTCGGCAGTATCATCGAGTCGATCGTGACGAGCCCGCAGTTTTTGAACAAACGAGGGCGAGAAGCGGACGCGATGAGGTAGAATGGAATCAAGGAGCAACGCCATGGGAACCACGATCACCAATCGGATCACGAAAACGCCAAACGTGTGCGGCGGCGATGCGTGTATCCGCGGGCATCGCATCCCGGTTTGCGTTCTCGTCGGTTATCGGCTTCAGGGCGCCGATGATGCCGAGTTGCTGACTTATTATCCGACGCTGGAATTGGCCGACCTGGCCGCTGCATGGGCGTACTATGACGGCAACCGAGAAGAGATCGACCAGGCGATTCGTGAAAATGCAACTGGCGAAGAGAGCCAAGCCGATTGATTGAGATATCGCTCGTGGATCACGGCGCAACCGATTACGCTGAACTTTGTCGCAAATGCAGTTGAGGAGCCAGCCATGGAAACCAACGGCAAGCCGCTCGTGGCGCCGAACCTTCGCGCCTTCGACGAAAACCGCGCCAAATTTCCCGCAGATAAGCTCAGCGCGTTCTCGGGAAAGCACGTCGCGTGGAGTCTCGACGGGACGCGAATCCTGGTTTTCGGGAACACACGAACGGAACTCGACGAGAAGGTCGAAGCAGCGGGACTGGCCTACGATGAAGTGGTGCACGACTACATCGATCCGCCGCTCGGATGATCGCCCATGGCGCTGCGTTTCCGTTACAAGCTCCTGGCGACGAAGAAGCCCGTGGTCTCCCTTGGCGGCCGACTTCGTTCGCCCTCGCGCGCTAATTGGCGTCACGCTAATCGGCCCCAGCGGCACGACGATCGAAACTGCACATCTCGACCCCGCGTCAGACGACTGCGTCTTTCCCACGATCCTGGCCACGAAACTCGGCTTTGATTTGTCCAACGCGCCGGAGGGAACCGCGGCCGGCGTCGGCCAGGTCCCGGCGACTCTTCATTACGTTCAAGCCACTTTACGCATCGCCAACGGCAGCGAACTCTGCGAGTGGCGAGCTTGGATCGCCTTCACGGAAGCCCCGCTGAACCGACCGCTGCTCGGCTTCGCCGGCTTCCTGCAATACTTCACCGCAACCTTCCACGGCGATCGCGAGGAAGTGGAATTGACCGTAAACAGCTTGTTTCCGGGAGCGGTGAGCGGTGGTGTAAGACAAAGAGAACACGCGACCTTCCAAAAAAGGGAATGCCATGTCAGATTTGTTCAAGACAGAAGAATTTGGTTGGAACGCGCGAAGACTGCCCCAAGAGCGTGCCCCGAACGATCACCGCCCCTTCCAGGAACGGGATCGGTCTCGGATTATCCATTGTGCAGCTTTCCGGCGTTTGCAAGCTAAAACACAGGTGCTTGGAATCGGCGAAAGCGACTTTCATCGGACTCGATTGACGCACACGATGGAAGTCGCGCAAATTGGACGGGGTATTGTTCTCGAATTGATTGCGGTCGGTGCAAAAAAAATGTACTGGCAATTTCTGCCAGACGCGGCACAGATTGAAGCGATTTGTTTCGCACACGACTTGGGACACCCACCGTTCGGACATAGCGGCGAGATTGCGCTGAACTATGCCATGCAGGTCAGCGGTGGCTTTGAGGGGAATGGACAATCGCTTCGAATAGTCTCTCGAATGGAGCCTCATACTGTCGTGGAGAATTCCAATGAGGTGTTCGCCCTGCATTTGACACGCAGGACGCTTTTGGGCATCTTGAAGTACCCGGCTCCATACTCAAGAGTTAATCGAAAGGTACCGCCCGGTTCGAGTCACTTCCCCACGAAAGATTGGAAACCTCCCAAGTGTTATTTGGATTCCGAAAATGACATCGTGCATGATTGGATATTCGATGTGCTTAGTCCGTCCGATCGCGAGCGATTTCAGGCTCTCAAGGAAGAACCGACTGACCATAAGCCGGGAAGAACCTTGCACAAGTCATTCGATTCATCGATTCTGGAGTTGGCGGATGACATCGCCTACGGCATTCATGACCTAGAGGATGGGATCTCGTTGAAGCTCATATCATGGAACGATTTTGAAGAAATGGGGAAGGATATTCTAAAGTGGGCGGAAAAGTGCGACCAGAAATACAACAAAGATCTTCGATCTCGGCTTTTCGGTCTAGAAGCGCGATCGGGCTCGCGCAAGCTGACGATTGGCTCCTTCATCCGGCAGCTGATCGCCTCGATCCAGGTCTACGAGGAAGCTGGTTTTGACTCACCACTTCTGAAATATCGAGTCAAGTTAAATGACGGGGCAAAGCAATTCCTTGACGCCGTGCAGGATCTGATTCCAAAGTGTATCATCAGGTCTCAGGAGGTGCAGACCTTGGAGTTTAGGGGTCGGCAAATCATAGCGAGTATTTTTGATGCTCTTGTGTCGGATCCCGCTTACCTACTCGGAGAATCGAGTCGTAAACGACTTGAGGATCAGCCTGTCAGCCGTGTTGTTTGTGATTACGTTGCCGGGATGACAGATGTGTTTGCCACGCGATTTCATGAACGACTTTTTGGAACCAGACAGGCTTCGGTCTTCGAAAGGTTGTAACGAATGAACTATTGCCTAAGTTGAGCTACACGAGCGTTTCGAGTCAAGTCAGCAAGACGGATTTGAATCAGTCCCGGCCATTTTTCCCAACGCCCCCAGCAACCGCTCGCGCGTCTCCGCCTCGCACTTCGCCTTCCAGGCATCGATCGCCGCCTGCGCTGCGCCGTCTCCCGGAAACAACAAGGGCTCGCGCTCGGCGAGCCAGTAGCGTGTCGGGTTGCCGCGGTGGCCGGCGCCTTCGCTGCAAATCGCCTTTTGTTGGACGGCGCGGGCGAGCCAGCGCGCCAACGTCTTGCGGTCGGGCTTTTCCTCTTCGCTGGGCCACCATTCGAGGATTTCTTGCTGCGTCAGTTTACGGTACGCCGTGGTAAAGATGTCGTGCAGCGAACCACGGCTCGTCGGTTGGCCGAGCGCCGGTCGGCACACAAGGGATTGCAAAGTCGGTTGTTGGCAATGTCGGATCGTGATACAATTGCCCCAACTCAACGCGTCGAATCGAGGAATCGCGCATGAACCTCAAATCCAAAGACCTCACCCGCCGAACCTTCCTTACCGGCGTCGGCTGCTCGCTGGCATTGCCGTGGCTGGAATCGTTGCCGTTTGGCTACGCCCAACAAGCGACGCCGGCTGCGGCGCCCAAGCGGTTCGCGGTGTTGTTCATGGGCAACGGCATATCGCCGCCCAACTGGTCGGCGCGCGGCAGCGGGGCCGACATGGAGCTGGGCCGAAGCTTGCAGCCGCTCAATGGGCTGCGCACGAAGCTGAACGTCATCACCGGCTTGTACAACCGCAACGCGACCGGCGTCGGCATTCATCCGGGGCAGACGGGCAACATCCTGTCCGGGGCCGCCCTTCAGCGCGGCGCCGTGCTCCGCGGCGGCACCAGCATGGACCAAGTCCTCGCCGCCCACTTCGAAGACCATACGCCCCAGCCTAGCCTCGTCCTCGGCTGCGAGCAACCGATCACCGGCTATCACGAGACCAACTTCTCGATGGCCTACAGCTCGCACATATCCTGGCAGAACGCCAACTCGCCGGTGCCGATGGAAGTCTACCCGTCGCTGGCGTTCGACAGCCTGTTCGACAATCAAGGCAGCCGGCGCAACCTGAGCATCCTCGACCGCGTGCGCGACCAGGCGACCGACATCAATCGCCAGGTCAGCGGGGCCGACCGCATTCGGCTCGACGAGTATCTGGAAAGCGTCCGCGACGTCGAACGCCGGATTCAGCGGACCCGGAGTCAAGAATCAGGAGTCAGGAGTCAGGGGCCGAATGGGATGCGCCGGCCTGCGAATGGCCTGCCTGAAGATTTGCGCGAACATCTGCGGCTCATGACCGACATCATCGCCCTGGCGTTTCAGACCGACAAGACGCGCGTGGCCACGCTCTTGATGTGCCGCGATCTGTCGGGCCTGTTCTATCCGTTCCTCGATGTGCGTCAGGCGCATCACCCGACGTCGCACGAGGATCATTCCGACGCCTATCACCGCGTCACGCATTTCTACGTCAGCCAAATCGCGTACCTGGCGAATCGGCTCAACCAGATGCGCGAAGGCGAATCGACCGTGCTCGACAATTCGTGCTTGATGTTCGTGTCGAACATGTGGTCGGGCAGCCAGCACGATTCGCGCAAGTTGCCGTTGCTCTTGGTCGGCGGCCTGGGCGGCACGCTGGAAACGGGCCGCGTGCTCGACTACCTGAATCGCGGCGACGACAACCGCAAGATGTGCAGCCTGTACCTGTCGATCATGACGCGCATGGGCGTCCGCATCAATCGCTTCGGCGATGCAACGGCGCCCTTGCCCGGGCTGTAGGGATTTTGTTTAGCGTTCGCAGTATCACACGCAGCGCCATGACGCCGCTGCGCGTGATACTGCGGGCGCTAAACGAAGACTCACCTATACAACTCACGAATCCCCTTCTTGAGCCCGTAGACCCGTTGGACTTCCGCCTCCGTCAGCGCGCGATCGAAAACGGCCAGGTCGTCCATGTAGCCTACGTAATTGGCGCCGAGCACCAGCAGCACCTTCGCGGGGTCCCAGGCGAACTTCATGTCCCACTTCTCGATCGAGCCTTGCAGCTTTCCGTTGATGTACAGTCGGCCCACCGCCGATTTCGCCTTGTCGTTGATGTTCTCCAGCGTGAACACGGTGTGCGTCCACTTGTCACGCGCGAACGGCGCCTGGGCCACCTCCACCATCGGCTTCTTGTCGGCGGCGATCTCGTGCCAGGCCTGGTTCTTCGGGTTCCAAATGTGAAAGAGCGGGCGGATGGCGTAGCGAAAGAGCCTCGGCTTCTCGTCCTTGGACCATTCCATGAAGATGTAACCCCTCTTGGTGTCGTCGCCGATGATCTGGATCGGATCGCAATAGCCGGGTTCGAGGTCTTTGTCGGGATCGATTTTCATCCAGGCGGAGACGCTGGCGCTCCAGCTTTTGTCGTTGTAGCCGAGCACGCCGCCGTCCTTGAACGATGGCCGGGTCGTTCCCTTCTTTGGAAAATGCAAAGCCCCGCCGAACCGTCCCGCGTCGGCGACGATCTTCGCTTCGTCGTTGGCCTTTGCGAGCACGAGCTTGGCTCCTTGCTGGACGTAGCACTGCTTGTCGCCGCGCGAGTAATCGGCGTCGAGCCCCTTGTCGAACGAGGCGTACAGCGTGAGCGTCTTGGCAAGGGCCGCGTTATCCTGAGCACGGATGAACGCGCCGATATGAGCGATCGCTTCGCGCGCCTCCGGCAGCAACGGCTCGTGCGACTGGAAGACGTGAAACATGCCGGGCCAGACTTCGAGCGTGCAGGCGATGCCGTCGGCGCGAGCTTTCTTGGCGGCGCGGATGCTGTCGTCGCGCAGCATCTCGTGTTCGCCGACCTGAATCAAGATCGGCGGCAAGCCCTTGTAGTCGCCAAAGACCGGCGAGGCGAGCGGATGGCGCGGGTCACTCCTGGCAAGATAATGATCGCGGAAGATCGGCATCGTCTTGGAACTGATGATCGGATCGTGAACGGTTTTGAGCGATTCGCTCGCCAGGGTCAAATCGGTGACGGGCGAAAGCGCGATGCCGCCGGCGGGGAGCGCCATCTTGCGGTCACGCAGGGCCAGGAGGGTCGTCAATGTCAGATGGCCTCCCGCCGAGTCGCCGGCCACGAACGTGATGCGGGCCGGTTTCGCCGCTGTCGGGCCGTTGTCGCGCATCCACTCATGGGCGGCGACGCAATCGTCGAGCCCCGCGGGAAACGGATGCTCCGGGGCGAGGCGATAATCGGGCAGCAGCACTGCGCATTGCGCCGCCGCCGAAATGTGCGCCGCCTGGGCGAGGTAATACGCTCCCGACCCCGCGACGAACCCGCCGCCGTGCAGATAGAGCAAACGCACTTCGGGATCTGCCCCGGCCGCCACGACCCATTCCCCGGCCACGTCGCCGATCTTGACCTTGGTCAGCGTCACGCCCTTGATGGTCGGCTCCCGTCGCGACCCCATGCCGCGCCGTAACGCGTCGAGGTTGAAGTCGTTGGTCCCGAACGGCGTGCGCTGGTTGAGCTTCTTCAGATACGCGACCCCCTCCGGCGAGACCTCACGTTTCATCACGTCGGGGATCGATTGGGCAAACGCTGGCCCATGAAGGGCGAGGACAAGGAGCAACGCGATCCTGGATCGGTGGTATGGCATGTGATTCTCCAAATGAGGGGCTTGGTATGGATTATCAACCCAAAGCCGCCGCACTCCTAGGGGGCGCAGCAAGCCGCTCGGAAGTGGATGGCCGGTCGCCGTTCACGCTAATTATTGCCATGGCGGATTCCGTAAATAAATCATCGGAAGTCGCAACTATTCTCCAGGAGTATCTGCCGTGCGAAAACTGGGATTGCTGGCCGCGTTGTCGGTTGTGATAGGGGCTGCCGCGGAATCGGGCGAAGAAAAGTATCCGCTCGACGCCCAGCTCAAGGTTCTGGAAGCCGACGTCAAGAACGAGAAGTATCGCAAGCTGGTGCTCGAGAAGATGTTGGTGACCGATCTGGCGGCGGAATGGCAGCGGGTGGCGACGGCGGACAATGCGGACAGCTTTCTTGAAAAGCACGGCGGCAAGGACAAGGTGCTCGCGGACCCGGAACTCAAGAAGGCGTATGAGCGGCGTGTCAAAATTCGGGCCGATTATCTGGAGCTGATGCGCGAGGGGTTTCGCAAATACAAGAAGGCGGCGCCGTTCGACAAAGGGGCGAAGGCGGAGCCGGCGGGGACCGTGATTCGCAAGACCGATGCCGCCGCGGCAGTGCTGGCGACGGTCTCGCCATCGGCGGGAGCCGAGAAACAATGGCCGCGCTTTCGAGGACCGACGGGGCAAGGCGACGCCGAAGCCGGACTGCCGACGATGTGGGACAAGGATGGTCGCAATATCGCTTGGCGGACGGTCGTACCGGGCAAGGGGAACTCGTCGCCGGTGATCTGGGGCGATGCGATCTTCCTCACCAGCGCCGACGCCATGGGGACGGAGCGCTTCGTCCATTGCTTCAGCCGGCAGACCGGCAAGCTGCGTTGGACGCGTCAGGCGCCGGCCAAGCCTCCTGAACCGGTTTGGCCCAAGAACGGCTTCGCCTCGTCCACCCCCGTCACCGATGGCGAACGCGTCATCGCCTTTCTCGGAACCTGCGGCCTGGTCTGCTACGACATGGACGGCAAGCTCCAATGGCATCACGAGGTCACCATCAAGACCACGCACGGCACCGGCGCCAGCCCGCTCCTCTACAAGCACCTCGTCATCCTCTCGCAGGATCAGAATCAAACCGACTCGATCTTCCTCGCTCTCGACAAGGCGACCGGCAAGATCGCCTGGCAAGGCAAACGCGCACGCGGCATGACTTGGACAACGCCCGTCGTCGTTCGCGTCGGCGATCACGATGAGCTGATCCTCGCCGGCGCTGAAACCGTCCGCGGATACGACCCGCTCACCGGCAAAGAACTCTGGACGCTCAAAGGCCCGACGCAAGAAGTCATACCGCACATCGTCGTCGGCAAGGAGCTGATCTACTCCGCCTCGGGACGCAATGGCCCGACGCTCGCTCTGCGCCCCGGCGGCTCAGGCGATGTGACGGCGACGCACCTGGCCTGGCGCGCGGTCCGCGGCGGTCCGCACGTACCCACTCCCGCTTATGTCAAGGGCCGGCTGTACACCGCCAACGACACGGGCGTCTTCAGTTGCCTCGACGCCGTCACCGGAAAATTGATTTATCTCGAACGGGTCAACGACCGTTTCGCCGCATCGCCGATCGTGGCGGGGGATTTGCTCTATTTCGCGTCCGAGACCGGCATCACCTACGTGGTCCGCGCCGGCGACACGCTCGACGTGATCGCGCGGAACGACCTTGGCTCGCCCATCCTCGCCTCGCCGGCGGTGGTCGATGGGCGGATTTACCTGCGGACGGAGGGAGACCTCATCTGTATCGGCGGGCGGTAATCGCCTCCAAATCCCGTGGAGCGTGCCCATTGATCCGCGGCAAAGTTTTGCGTTCCTGTTAAGGCACTGGACCCGGCTGCAGTGTTCTCGCACTGTAGATCAGTCGGGGACCAGCGATGTCTGGCGTGGTATCACGGTGTTGGGTCTTGTCGTCCGACAATCCTTTTTCTAAGATTCGCGTGGGTTTGTAGGTACGCGCATATCCAACATAGAAAATAGATCAAGCCGCAAAAAAAGATGGAAGTCAACTGGGAACTCGTCGGAGGAGTGGCAGGTGGGACATTCTTGGCCTATCTGCTTTACCTGTTCACTCGGTTTTTCCTGACGCAGCCGGCCTCTATTCCCGAAGCTGGTAAGAATATCGCGAACGCCTTCCTGAAGGTAAGAACACCTGACTCGCCACCCGCCGAACTGGGCAATCCGCCCGACGGATTGCGCCAACTGAAGGAAGACGATGCCGTCTGGCTGACGACAGGCAGATTTGGCACCACGGAAACGTGGATCTCCGTTGAGCCGTTCGCCCTTTCCCTTACTTTTTACGTCTCGGGATACGGCTTCCAAAGGCTGGCACGACAAACTGGTGACGGTTTTCCGTCTGGACGAAGCGTCCGGCGTGTTTATTACTGAGTCCTTCGTCTTTGACCACCAGGAAGGGAAGATCAAGGCGGCGCCTGAATAGCCTCGGCCAGAAGCAGCCATGCCCACAATGGATGATGATCGGGGTGAAAAAAAGTCTCCCCAGCCAGACCCGGCGCCCGGCCAGAACGACAACGGCGGCGAGGGCGGAATCGACCTTTCAACGGAATACCTACCGAACCGCGAGCAATGGGCCGAGGAGATCAAGGAGGCGAGAAAGGGCAACCTGGACGGCCCTCCCGAACCCAGCCTGGACGACCTGCGACAGCCGCCCCCCGAGACGTGGCGCCCGGCAAGCCAAGAGCCAAAGACGAAGGAAGGCGATCCCAGACCCGCAGAACCGGAAAGGACAGGA
>VGZI01000126.1 GCA_016872605.1 Planctomycetota bacterium | reverse complement strand
ACGACGACTTCTTCGGCGGCGCCGGCTACGACAGCAAAGAACGCCCCGATTTGTCCAACACGCAAATCTTCATCGACGCAATGAAGGCCGCCGGCGTCGGTCCGGACGATCCGGCCATGAAGAACGCCCTGATCTTCGTGAGCCGATGCCAAAACCTCAAGGGCGAGCACAACAATCGCCCCTGGGCCGGCTTGATCAACGACGGCAGCTATATCTATACGCCGGCGCACGGCGGCGTCACCAAGGTCGTCGACAAGCCGCTCGACGACGGCGCCCTGCCCGGCTACGGCAGCATGACCTACGCCGGCGTCAAGAGCATGATCTATTGCGGCGTCTCCAAGGACGATGTTCGCGTCAAGAAAGCCTACGAGTGGATTCAGAACAACTACTCCGTCGACAAGAACCCCGGCATGCCCGACGTTCGCTCGCAATGGGGCCTGTTCTACTACTACAACACGATGGCCAAGACGTTGGACACGCTTGGCATCGATCACGTTGTCGACAGCAAAGGCGTCAAGCACGACTGGCGCAAGGACATCACCGAAGCCCTCGCCAAGCGTCAGCGCCCCGACGGCGGTTTCCGCAACGTCCCCAACTGGATGGAAGCCGACGACAATCTCGTCACCGGCTACGCTCTGATGGCGCTCAGCTACTGCAAGCCGCGCTAGTCGTTTAGCCACGACTCGTAGAGGCGGGTGGGCGCGGTGTCCCACCCGCCTCTACGAGGCGGGGCTAAACGATACAATTTCCGGATGGAAGCTCTCCCCTTTCTCGCCGGCGTTGCCAAGGCCAAGCTCGGCCCGCTCTACGTCCTGCACGGTGATGAGGCGTTTCTCAAACGGCACGCCACCCGCGCCATCCTCAAGAAGGCGCTCGGCGACGAAGCCGACGGCCAATCGATATCGACCTATGCCGGCGACAAGGCCATCTTTGCCGAAGTGTTCGACGATCTTGACACAGTGCCGTTCTTCGATCCGAGACGCGTCGTGATGGTCGAGAATGCAGACCCGTTCGTGACGAAATATCGCAGCGAGTTGGAAGGGCGCGTCGGCCATCTTCCAGACACCGGCGTGCTCATCCTCGATGTGAAAACCTGGGCGGCCAACACGCGCCTGGCCAAGATGGTCGACAACGCCGTGACGATCGTCTGCAAGGCGCCCGACAGCCGCGAGTTGCCTCGTTGGTGCAGCGACTGGTGCGCCAAACAGTATGGCAAGCCGATAACGCCGGATGCGGCCCGGCTCTTGACGGAACTCGTCGATCCGGAAATGGGCCTGCTCGACCAGGAACTGCTCAAGCTATCGATCTACGTCGGCGACCGGTCACGCATCGAATTCGCGGATGTGGATAAGATCGTCGGCAACAATCGGGCGCAGAACATCTGGAAAATCTTCGATGCCATCGGCACGGGCAACAGCCGAGACGCCTTGGCGATGGTCGATCGCTTGCTCGATCAGGGTGAAGAGCCGATCCGCATCGTTGGCGCCATCAGCTTTCAACTGCGGAAGCTCGCGGTGGCGGCGCGATTGACGTCACAGGGAATCAGCCTCGGCGCGGCCATCGCCCAAGCCGGCGTGCCCCCCTTCGGCCAACGCGCCGCCGAGACGCAAATCCGTCACCTCGGCCGACGACGACTCGATCGCCTCTTCGATTGGCTCATGCAGCTCAATCTCGACCTGCGCGGCAACAGCCCTCTGTCGCCGCGAACCGTGCTCGAATGCTTTTTACTGAAGCTCACGCGGAAGAACGCCTAACAGAACACAACGAATCCGGCGCGAAGGGCACGTTGGCAACGTGCCCCACAGGCCGTTCCGAATCACGTCTAATCGCCAGCAAGGGCCAGGCTTTCCACGACCGGCTGGATGAATTCGTTTCCCGCAGTAAGTTGCGTCAGGCGATCGTGCCGCGGGGCCGGGTCGAGGCGCGAGGTCTTCTTTTTCGGGGCCTTGTATTCCACGTCGCCGGCGTAGGGCTTGTCGTTCACGACGCCGCTGATGTTTACCTTCAAGCCGTCCGGCTTCGCGAACACGTCATCCGTGGCGGTGTAGGCGATGCCGTCCTTGTCACTGCTCATCTTGGGGTCGTGCTTGAGTTCGATCGGCTTGCCCTTGCCGCCTTTGACCGAGACCTGCAGGTCTTTGATCTTGCTGACATCGGTGTTCTTTGGCGCCGCTTTGGCTGCACCATCGAGGACATAGAAAATCACCTTCTTGTTGGCTGCGTCGACAATGAACTCGGCATGAAAATCGTCCTCGCCCCATTCGGCGCAGTTTCCACCATGCGGACCAATGTGCGAGTGTTCGGGCTCGCCTTTCTTGTCCTGTTTGTCTTTGTCGTCTTTCTTGCCATCTTTCTTGTCATCTTTGGCTTGCTGCTTTTGATCCTTGTCTTTGTTCTTGTCCTTGTCTTTGTCCTTGTCCTTGTCCTTGTCTTTGTCCTTGTCCTTGTCTTTGTCCTTGTCCTTGTCGGCACCGGTGGTTTGTGGTTTGTCCTTGTCCTTGTCGGTTTTGCATCCCGGCAACGACACAACGGCCAGCGAACCGCAGATGGCGAATACGGCGAGCAGTTGAATCCAGCGACTCATGCAGTACTCCTTGGTGAATGGTTGACGGGCACGCAGCGCAAGCAAGTGCCACACTGACTTGCGCTGCGTGCTTCTACGTCAGTTCCAGTTCGTCTTCATGTTCTAACTGTTGTACGAGGGCGTCGGCGTCTTTGCCGCTGAAGCGCCAGAAAATTCCTGGGTGAATGAGGAACTCGCAGATCGTCGAGGTAATCAATCCGCCGAGAATGACCGTGGCGACGGGGTAGAGAATCTCGCGTCCGGGTTCCTGGCCGCCCCAGACGAGTGGGACCAGGCCGATGCCGGCGGTGAGGGCGGTCATGAGTACGGGCGAGAGCCGTTCGAGGCTGCCGCGCATGATCATCTTTTCGCTGAAGGATTCGCCCTCGTGTTTCATCAGGTGGAAATAGTGCGTGACGAGGAGGATGCCGTTGCGCGCCGCGATACCGCCGAGCGAGACGAAGCCGACCATGCTGGCGACGTTGAGTTTTTGTTGCGTCAACACGAGCGCGAGGACGCCGCCGATAAACGCCGTCGGCAAGGAATTGAGGATTTGCAGGACGATGCGCGTCGAAGGGAAGAGCATGTACAGGACGACGAACATGCCGACCACGGACACGGCGCTAAGGATCAGGATGAGGTTGGTGGCCGCCACTTGATTTTCGAACTGGCCGCCGAACTCCACGGAGTATCCGGGAGGCAGGGTCACGTCATGGCGCACGGCAGCTTTCATTTCGGCGACGGCGCCGGCAAGATCGCGCCCCTGCGTGTTCACCTTGATGACCAGGCGCCTCCGGGCGTTCTCGCGGTTGATTTCGTTGGCGCCGATGCCTTCGTGAAACGTCGCCAGGTCGCTGAGCGCCACCACGCGCTTCTTGCCGTCGCCGGCATGCGCCGCTCCGGGGATCTCCGGCAATTCGAGGCGCAGCCGATGGAGTCTGGCGTAATCCGTGCGGAAGCGATCGTCCAGGCGGACGATGACGTCGAATCGGCGGTGGCCGTCGATCACCTGCGTCACCTCCTCGCCTTTCAGTGCGGTCGCAATGAAGTCGGCGACAAATGCGCGATCCACGCCATAGTAAGCGAGCCGGTCCGGTCGCGGCTTGATGTGCATCTCGTCGATCAGTCCTTGCGCCTCGATGACCGGGTCGGTGATGCCCGGAACCGTCTGGAGGCTGCGCTTGATGCGTTCGGCCGACTTGCGCATCACATCCAGATCGTCGCCGAACACCTTGACGGCGATCTGTGCCTTGACGCCCGTGAGCATGTGGCCGATGAGGTGCTGGAGCGGTTGCTCGTCCTCGATGTCGACGCCGGGCAGCGCTTCCTGCAATTCCTCGAGCATTTCCTTGAGAATGTCGGCTCGTTTGCGCCCAAGGGCCGGATTGACGACGACGAAATACTCGGTGACGTTGACGGGATCGGCTTCTTCGAAGTTCTCCGGTCGCCCGCTACGGCGAAGAAACTGCAGGATCTTGCCGTTGGGATTGTCGGCGGATTTGCGCTCCTTGCGGAATTTGGCGTCCACGATCGCAGCCGTACGGTTCGATGCGTCCAGCGACGAGCCGGACGGGAGCGTCAGATTGATCTGAACCGTGCCTTCGTCGAACGGGGGGAGGAAGTCGGCGCCGACCTGCGTCACCAGCCAGGCGCAGGCTACCACGAGCACCCAGGTGACGGCCAGAAGCGTGCCGGCCCACTCCATGCTCAACACGATCAGGTAGCTCGCGCCCCATTTGAGAAAACGTAAAAGCGGACTATCGTCGTGCTGATGCGTCGCCTCGGCCTGCGGCAACAAGTAGTAAGAGAGCACGGGCGTCACCGTCAGGGACACGACGAGCGACACCAGGATCGACACAATGTAGGCGACTCCCAGCGGTGCGAACAACCGGCCTTCCATCCCCGACAAAGCGAACAACGGCACGAAGACCAGAATCACCATCACCGTGCCGAAAACAATCGCTCCGCGCACCTCGACGCTGGCGTCGTAGATTACGCGCAACGGATCGCGGGGTTCTTGCAGTGCGTTGTTTTCACGCAACCGCCGAAAGATGTTCTCGACATCGACAATGGCGTCATCGACCAGTTCACCCAGCGCGACGGCAATTCCGCCCAGCGTCATCACGTTGATCGACAACTCCGTGCCCGTGATCCAACTCATCAGCTTGAACACAATGCCGGTGACGACCAGTGACAGCGGGATCGCGGTCAAGGAGATGAACGTCGTGCGAAAGTTGAGGAGAAATAGGAACAAAACGACGAGCACCATGACGGCGCCGATCACGAGCGCCTCGCCGACGTTGTACACGGCGCGATCGATGAAGTTCTTCATCTGGAACGTGTCGGTGTTGATCTCGATGTCGTCCGGCAGCGTCGCTTCGATTTCGCGCAGCGCCTCGGTTACTGCCGTGGTCAGCGCTCGCGTGTCGCGGTGCGGCTGTTTCATGATGTGCATGGCGACGGCGGGCTCGCCGTTGACGCTGCAATCGCCGCGCTTGATTTGCGGCCCTTCAGCAACGCGGGCAACGTCCTTGACGAGAATGTTGCGGTTCGGCGTCGCCCGGACGACGATTTGTTCGAGGTCGCGCAGCACCAGGTGCCGCTCGGGGCCGAGACGTGCGAAGACGCGGATCGGCTTTTCCTTCTCGCCTTGCATGGCGTACCCGCCGCTCGTGTTGAGATTGTTTTTCCTGAGGGCTTCTTCGACTTGCATCAGGGTGACATCGTGCTGCGTCAGCGAATTCGGATCGACGAGAACTTGATACTGTTTGCGTCCACCGCCCATGATCATGACCTGTGCAATGCCGGGGATCTTCAGAAGCCGCGGACGGATGGTGAAGTCGGCTGTGGTGCGCAAGTCAAGCGCCTGCCGCAAGGGTGTCGCAAAGAGGACCTCGTGCGATGTGTTGCCGACGGTGACCGTCAGCCGGCGTTCGCGCGGCTGCTGGGATTTGAGGCGTGGATCGTTGGACTGAAAGCGACCGGTGCGGCCGGCGACCGGGTGGAAGACAATCGGCTTGTCGCCGGCGTCGTCAGGGATCGCTGATGCGAGGCTGCCGGCGCGACCCAACGTAGCGACGGTCATCGTGAGTTCGGCAGCGTCAACGGAAACGGCTGTCCAATCGCACTGGTCCGGCAGGCGGCGGCCGTCGCGGTCACGCGGGTTCCAGAACACGAGCGTGTCCTCGTTGACGAGTTCGGCCATCAGTTTGGTCTTGCCGACCGGCGAAAGCTGTCCGCCCTCCTTTCCCGACCGGCGAACCACCCCGGCCACCATGATCTGCCCCATGAGCGAGCTAATCGGCCCCATCTGCGGTTTGATGCCTCGCGGGAACGTCCCCTCCAGCGCTGTCAATCGTTCTTGCACGATCTGTCGAGCCGTGAATATCGGCACGTTCCAATCGAATTCGATATTGACGATCGATTGACCGATGACCGATTGGCTTCGCACGGCCTGCACGCCGGTGGCGCCGAGGACGGCCGACTCGATGGGAAAGGAAATCAGCGTCTCGATTTCTTCGGGGGCCAAGTTCGGCGCCTCGGTGAGGATGACGACGCGAGGCCGATCGAGATCCGGAAACACATCGATCGGCAAATGAGCGGTGACGTAGCTGCCGTAGACGAGCGCCGCCAGGCTCAGAAATATCACGAGCATGCGATAGCGCAGCGAGAGACGAATGACGGCGTTGAGCATGGAAGTCGCCTGAAGCCCCAGGATGAGCGCAGCGAAACCTGGGAATGAGTCGAAGCCGAACCCCAGGATTTGCCGCGCTCGTCCTGGGGTCTCGATCAATCGTGATGATGGCCGTGTCCACCGCCGCCATCGGCTTGGCTGGTTTTGAGAATCCGGTTGAGAGCGCCGGCGCCGTTCCGCGCAATGTAGTTGCCTTCAGAGATGCTGCCGTCGTCTTCGATCACGACATCATCGGCATCTTCGAGGATCACATGCACAGGCCGGCGATCAAAGACATCGCCGTTCTGGCGAAAGACGTACGCCTCCGCACCTTCGCGCACTACGGCTGCCTGAGGCAGCTTGAAGACCCCTTCGAGCCTGGCAATCGAGACCTTGAGCAACACTTTTTGCCCCGGCCGATACACGCCCGAGCGATAAATCTGCCCGTTGCGTTCATACGAACGATGTGGATTCGTGAAGGGCACGTAGATCGGCAAGGTCAGACCGGTAGCGTCCATCGTGTTGCCGAGAAACTCCACCGTGAGATTCGTCAATCGATCGCCGGGCGTGTCCTCGTCATCCTCGGTGAACTCGGCTTCGACGGACCAACCTTCCTTGGCGGCGCGGGCGAGCAGCTTGGCTTCCTGTTTCAGCGCCCGGCCTTCGATGTACAGGAAACGGTGATCGGCGACGTAGGCCATGATCTGCCCGGCTTGCACGTGATCGCCGAGATTTACTTTCAATTCTTGAACTTCATACTGCGTCGGTGACCGTTTTGGCACGGGCAACGCATCGGGAGCATCGGACGACGCCGGAACCGGCAGCGGATCGCCTTCATGATCGTGGTGCTTTCCCAGGCGGTCCGGCATGTTGATGGTGATCTCCGTGACGAACTTGCCTTTTTCGATTCTTTCAATCTGCGCCGGCGTCAGTTGGCGGGTCAGCAAATCCTGTTTATGGGCCTGAATCACGGCATTGAGGCGATCTTGTTGGTACTGAAGCTCGAGGAACCGTGTTGCCGGCACCGCGACTCCGGAGATCTTCTCCAGGCGTTTGTACTCCTTCTCGGCGATGTCCAATTCACGCGTGCTCTTGTAAAGCTCCATCTGGCTCGCCTGAAACGTCTCGCTCACCAGGCGAAGGCGGAACAACTCGTCGCCGGCCCGAACTGTTTTGCCTGGGATGGCGCTGACGCTGGTGACGACGCCGCCAAGCGGAGCGGAGATGCCGCGATCGCTGTGCCCGGGTTTGTCCACAACCGTGCCGGGCAGGTGCAGCTTGCGTTCGTAAGTCGTGCGCGTGAGCCGCTTGACGTCCAGGCGCAAGTTGGCCTTGGCTTGTGGCGTGAGCTTGACGCGTTCCGGGCCGTCCGGTGCGTCCTTTTTTTCCTCGGCCTGTCTCTGTGCCGGCGGGATCAGCCAAGCTTTCCATGTCTCGCGCGTCAGCCAGCCGCCGCCGATCAGGAGCAATACGATCACGGGCCCAGCGGCCGCCTTGAGGATGTTCGTCGATTCCATGTGTACCTCATCGATTCGGAGACGGTCGAGTATGCTGGCGCAAGTACGCGGGTTGCAACGGGAGCGCCAACCTCCAGGCGGCGCCATTTGTCGCTACGATGCTTGAAGATGAATTGGAAGAAAGATCAGATCCGCAGAGCGCAGGGAATCTGCGGTGCAGGGAGAATGGATGTCCTGGCGGTGACAGGGCCATCATTAGTCGAAAGAACGCAAGTGCCGACGCCGACTGCCTGTTCGAGAATTGCAATGGGAGCGGCGGCGGCGTTCTGCGGTACGACCGGCTCTGGACCGCACGCCAACGGTTCACGCAGCTTGCAGGGGCAGTCGCCGTCGTCGTCCGGCGAATTCGGCCCATCTTGCGGCAGGTCGTGATCATGCTGCGACGCATCGATCGTGCCGGATGCGGGCTCCAGGCAATGGCAGAAGCACATGCCGGGCGGCAATGCCACGACGAACGTCAACACCATGCTCAGAACCAGGCGCAACATGCATCGACTCGGAAAATCCCAGAGAATTCTACACATTCAGCGTAGTTCCCGACTTGGCCATTGTCAATCGCATTCATCGTACTGCATTCCGCAAAAACTCGGCGATGACCTGTAGTCCCGTGTCATAATTATCGTGGTTCGTGATGATGACGTGCGCTTGATCGCGGTAGGGAAGCACGAAGTTCTGGAACGCAGGTCTCACGTGGTTGTCCCACTGATACTCGACGTGCACCGCATCGTAGCCGCGCTGGTCGGCGTCGCGCTGTAATCGCCGTTGTTTGCACACATCTTCTGGCGCATCGATGAAGATGCGCATGTCGAACAGCGAGCGAATCTCCGCAAAATGAAACAAGAACAAACCTTCGAGCAAAATCACCGGCGCCGGCTCGACGACGATCAACTTGCCGGGACGATTGGGTTGATTGAACGTGTATTCGGTCTTCGCTATCGTCTCGCCGGCGAGCAGGCGCTGTAGATCACTGAAAAGGCGGTCAGCCCGAATGGCGCCGGGCAGATCGAAGTTGGGATGCCCCGCCACGTCGCGTTCTTGCTCGTGGCGAGGCCGATAGTAGTTGTCCTGCGAAACGACGGCGCAATGGCCCTCGGGCAGCAAGCGGACGAGGTCATCGAGAAACGACGACTTGCCCGACGCGCTGCCGCCGACGATGCCGACGAGATAGGGTTTTAGCGACATGTGTTTGGGTATAGCCGCTCGCCTCTGGCGAGCACGAAATTCCGCGCTCGCCAGAGGCGAGCGGCTAAGCGAAAAAATCACTTCGCCGGGGCAATGCGTCCTTCCATCGGACTGGACGCCGTGGCGTACAACTTCTTGGGAATACGGCCGCTCAGGAACGCCAAGCGACCGCCTTCGCAGGCGAACTTCATGGCGTAGGCCATGCGCAAGGGGTCTTGCGCCGAGGCGATGCCGGTGTTGAGCAGAACGCCGTCGCAGCCGAGTTCCATGGCGATGGCGACGTCGCTGGCCGTGCCGACGCCGGCGTCGATGATCACGGGGTAATCGGGATCGCCGTCCTTGAGGTATTCGAGGACAATGCGGATGTTGTTCGGATTGAGCACGCCCTGCCCGCTGCCGATCGGGCTGCCGGCGGGCATGACGCTGGTCGCGCCGGCTTTCTTGAGCCTGAGCGCCATGATCGGATCATCGCTAGTGTAGACGAGCACCTGAAAGCCTTCGTTGACCAGCGTCTCCGTCGCCTGCAACGTCGCGACCGGATCGGGCAGCAGCGTCCGCGTGTCCGCCAGGCATTCGAGTTTGACCCAGTCGGCCCCGGGATTGCCCAGGTTCGTCAGCAACTCCCGCGCGATGCGAGCATGGCGAATTGCGTCCTCGGCACTGAAGCAGCCGGCGGTGTTCGGCAGAATCGTCAGCTTCTTCAGATCGAGGAAATCGAGAATGCTCTTGCCTTCTTTGTCGAACAAGCGTTCGCGCCGAACAGCCACGGTGGTCACTTCGCAATCGCTGGCGTCGAGGCAATCGCGCATGAGCGGATAGTTGGCATACTTGCCCGTGCCGGTGATGAGCCGAGATTGAAATGAAAATTTCCCGACGCGTAATGGCTTGTCCACCGGGGGCCCCGCCCCGCCGCCGACGAGGGTGACGATCTCGACGTCGTCGCCGCTCTGCAGCCGCCGCTCCGCATGCCGTGCTTTCGGGACGACCTCGCGATTGACTTCGACCGCTATCTTGCGTGGATCCAACCCAATGCGTTCGATCAGTTGTTGAATCGACAGCATGTCGGGGAGCGTATTCGATTCGCCGTTGAGAGTGATGGTGATCATAGGGAGGAGTCAGAGGTCAGGGATCAGGAGTCAGTAGTCAGCAACCTAGATTCAGTGTACAGTATCATTTGACGGAAGCGAAGGTGTGCAATGCCTCACTTCTGACCCCTGACCCCTGACCCCCGACCCCTGAAAAATGACTTCCCACTACATACCACACACGCATACAAAGATCCCGACCCTGGTGTTTCCGACGAGCACGCAGGCGGCGCGGCATGTCGCGCTGATGATCGAGAGCTTGATTCGCCAAAACAATTCCGCAGGCAAGCCGACGGTGCTCGGGCTCGCCACGGGATCGACGCCGGTCGGGCTTTATCGCGAGTTGATTCGGCTTTACAAGGAAGAAAGCCTCGACTTCTCGCGCGTCGTCACATTCAACCTCGACGAATATTACCCGATGGCGCCGGACGACGTGCACAGCTATCGTCGTTGGATGTTCGAGACGCTGTTCAACGAGATCAATATCAACCCGAATAACGTGCACATCCCTGACGGCATGACGCCGACGCATGACATCGACGAGTACTGCGCCCGCTACGAGCAGATGATCCGCCGCGCGGGTGGGATCGATCTGCAAATCCTGGGCATCGGCCGCAGCGGGCATATCGGCTTCAACGAGCCGGGCTCGACACGGCATAGCCGAACGCGCTCCGTCACGCTCGACCCGGTGACGCGCCGCGACGCCGCCTCCGACTTCTTCGGCGAAGAAAACGTCCCGCAGCAGGCGATCACCATGGGCGTCGGCACGATCATGGAGGCGCGCAAAATCGTCATCATGGCCTTCGGCGAGCACAAAGCGCCGATCGTCCGCCGCGCCGTCGAGGAGGATGTCTCCGAGAGCGTGACGGCGAGCTTTTTGCAAAAGCACAACGATGCGACCTTTATCCTCGATCAGGCGGCGGCCGGGCATCTGACGCCGATCCGCTTGCCATGGGTCCTCGGCTCGGTCAACTGGACGCCGAACCTGATTCGCCGCGCCGTCATTTGGCTTAGCCTCAGAGTCAACAAGGGGCTCTTGAAGCTTTCCGACGATGATTTTCGCGAGCACGAGCTGTATGAATTGTTGCGCGAGTACGGCCCGGCGCACAAGCTCGGCCGGCGCGTCTTCGACGAGATGATGGGCACGATCTGCACTCACCCTGCCGGTGACGACGGGCCGAAGACCTGCCTCGTCTTCAGCCCGCACCCGGACGACGACGTCATCAGCATGGGCGGCACCATTATCCGCCTCGTCGAACAAGGCCACAAAGTTCACATTGCCTACATGACGAGCGGCAACATCGCCGTCTTCGATCACGACGCCTGGCGCTTCACCGATTTTGTCTCGTCGTTCAACGAGCTATTCGGCCTGGCCAAAGAAGAGTCGGCCGCGGTCAAGGAACGCGTGCGCGCCTTCTTGCGGACGAAAAAGCCGGGCGAATGTGACTCGCCGGACCTGCTTGACATCAAGAAACTGATCCGCGAGACGGAGGCCCGCGCCGGCGCGTTGGCGGCAGGCGTTCCGCCCGAGCAACTCGTGTTCATGAACCTGCGTTTCTATCGCACCGGCACGATCAAGAAGCAGCCGATCCATCCCGACGACATCGAGGACATCGTTCACCTGTTCAAGCAGCTTCAGCCCGATCAGATTTACGTCGCCGGCGAATTGTCCGACCCGCACGGCACCCACCGGACCTGCGCCATGGCGATCTATGAAGCCGTTCGCCGCGTGCGCGCCGGCTCCCCTCTCCCGCCGGGAGAGGGGTCGGGGGTGCGGGACGGCCGGCAGTTCGAGGTCTGGCTCTATCGCGGCGCCTGGGAGGAATGGGAGCCACACGAGATCGAACGAGCGGTGCCGCTCAGTCCATGCGACCTGGAGCTCAAGAAGAACGCCATCTTCCGCCATCAGTCGCAGAAGGACCGCGCCATGTTTCCCGGCGGCAGCGACAAACGCGAGTTCTGGCAACGCGCCGAGGACCGCAACCGTAACACCGCCAAAACCTACGATCAACTCGGCTTGCCGGAGTTCTTTGCGCTGGAAGGTTTCGTGCAATGGCAGGAGTAGCAGCGCCAACAGTCTTCGTTTAGCGCCCGCAGTATCAGCGTTTTTGCGCGGCGTCCTGCGGGCGCTAAACAAAGACGACCGCACCACGATCCCACGAGGGCCGTCCATGGCGATCACGCGACCGTGTCCGAAGTGTCAGCAGCCGCTAGCCATCCCGGAACCGATTCCGGAGCGGTTGCAGTGTCCGCATTGTGCAACGGTGATGCGGTTCAAGGTGCCGGCAGCGGCGGCGCCGAAAGAGGAAGCGCCAAAGCCTGAACCGCCGAAATCTTCGCCGAGCGTGGTGGTTGACCCGCCGCCGGACGCCGCCAAGACATCGCCGGACGCCCCGAAGCCGGCCCCCGCAAAGCCGAAGGAGCCCGAACCGACGGCCGTCGCCGAAGGGGCGCCGCCTGCCAAAAAACCAACGTCTGACACGTCAAAGGCCAAGGTGAAACCGGCCGCCGAGGAATCGACGGGCCTGGTGTCGTACGTGCACACGCTCATCCCGAAGCCGATCTTGTTCGGCCTCTACGGCGCGCTCGGCGGTTTCCTGGGCATTCTGCTGCTGGGCGAACTCATCATGCGTTTTCACCCGGCTCCGCAGCATGTCGAGCCATTGCTGGTGGAAGTTTCGCGCGACGTTACCGTCTATCCAGGCAGCCGAAGTTCATTCAACGTTCGCATCAAACGACAAGGCTGGAAGGGTCCCGTGATCATCAGCGCGCCGCCGGAGTCGTTGCCCGTAGAGGGTGGGTTTCAGATTCCGGATATGACAATCGAGCCTGATGAGGATAGCGTCGAGATCCCGATCGGAGCCAGCCCGAAAGCGGGCGTGGACACCTACGAGATCAAACTCAAAGCGACGACGTCGGCCAGTTCAACAATCGCCGTAGAGACGACGATCACGGCTTATGTGCAACCCTTGCCGGCCAGCCTGGGCTTCACGGTCTCGCCCATCGTCACGGTTTATGCCGGCGGCAAGAACCAGTTCGGCTTCAAGGTTGCGCGGGCTCGCTTCGATGGACCCGTCCGGGCCGAAGTGCTCGACTTGCCCAAAGGCATCCACTGCGACATGATCACGCTGAATGAGAACCAGACCGACGGCATGGTGACAGTGCGGGTCGACAAGGAGTTCGGCCTGGACAAGGACAGCAAACGGAAGCCCTATCGCGACAACGTGCTGATGGACGTGCACTCGCTCGATAACCACAAAATCGCTTTTCGGCGAACATTTCAGCTCAACGTCGAGCCTCCGCCGGGAAATCTTCAGCTGGCTGCGCCGCCGCAAGTGACTGTATTCCCTGGAACGAAGAACCGATTCAGCGTGAAGATCTCACGGAAAGATTTCGAGAATCCGATCGAGATCAAGGTCGAAGGGGCGTCGCGCGACATTCAGTTCACCAGCGCCGTCATCGGCGAGAAGGAGATCGAGGCGGTGATCGAGGTGCATGCGAGCCGCGACATTCGCTCCGGCGACTTGCCGCGAGTACAGGAGTTGCGCATACGCGGGACAGCCATCGCCGGTTCGGACCGCCTGGCGCCCAAGGAAGAGATCACACACACAGTCCCCCTGCGGTTAAACGTCGTCAATCCGCCGCCGACGGTGCAGCTGGCCGTGTCGCCGAAGGTTCCGGTCTACGCGGGAGGGATGGCGAGGTTCGGCGTGAAGATCAATCGTTCGCGTTTCAGCGGCCCGGTGCAGATCACGGGGCAGCCGAGCATGCCAGGCCTTGTGCGCATCAATCCGGTCACCATCCCGGCCGACAAAAACGAAGCTGAGTTGACAGTGCTGACGACACCGGCTGCCCTCAATGTTCTCAAGCTCAAGGACAGCATTTCGTCCTCGGTCTCCGCGACGTTTGCGGTGAAAGGCTTCACCGGCGGCACGTCGGAAAAATTCGACATCGAGCTATTGGCGCCGCCGAGCGATCTGAATCTGGCTGTGTCGCCGGAGGTCGAGGTCTATCAGGGCGGTCGCTGCCGCTTCAACGTCAAAATTGCGCGGAGCGGATTCAGCGGGCCGGTCAATATCGCGTACAACAAAGTCCCGCCTGGCGTCAATCTCTCGCCGGGCATAGTGGTCGGCAATGAACTCGGTCTCATGGGAAGCACCGGGATCGATGTGGAGCCAAAAAAATACGAGATCGACGTGTTCGCCACTGCTACGCGACCCGCGGCCGACGGCAAGATTCCCGCCACCAAGAGCACGTTCATTCTCAACGTCAAGCCCTACAATCCAGCCGACCGCAAGCTCGACATCGTCTTCGTTCTCGACATCACTCAGAGTCTCGACGCCCAGATCGCCGGCTTGCGAGACGGCATCGGCCAATTCGTCAAAGGGCTCAAGGATCGCGACCTCGATGAAGCACGCATCGGCCTGATCGGCTTCCGCGATTTTACCGTGCCCAACGAAGTCCATTTCGAATGGCTCAAGTTTGACAAGGGCAGCCTCTTCACCACCGATCTCAAGGCGTTCTCGCGCGAGGTTGGCAAGCTCAAGGCGACCGGCGGCGGCGACGACCCCGAAAGCAGCCTCGACGCCATCAAGAAAGCGTCGGAATATCCCTTTCGCCCCGATGCCAAGAGAATTCTTCTGTTGATCACGGACGAGAAGCCGCAGACCAAGGGGAACTCCTTAAAGATGTCCGGGGCTCAAGAAGCGTTGCGAGCGGCGAAGATCGATCAAGTGCACCTGATCATCAACAAGAAGCGCGATTACGTCGATTACAAGGGGTTGCACGATGTGGCCAGGGGAGGGCTGTTCGATT
Organism: Planctomycetota bacterium; assembly: GCA_016872605.1. Classification (GTDB taxonomy): domain Bacteria; phylum Planctomycetota; class Planctomycetia; order Gemmatales; family Gemmataceae; genus SIAQ01. The sequence continues at coordinate 2,216 of VGZI01000126.1, read as the reverse complement.
TTCACGAGGCGTCGAAGGGAACGAAGGAAGGCTTCGCGGCGATCTTGCCACACCTGAGCAAAGAGATCGCGGTGACGATCGGCGCCCCAGAACCGAAGTCTGCCCCGCCGGTGCAACCGACGTCGGCGGAACTGCCGAAGTCGCCGCCGCCGGAGCAGGCCCAACAGCCGAAGGCCGAGGCGAGTCCGACGTCGCCAACGCCGATCGTACCGCAGGCGCCGAAGGCCGGCGAGGTGCCGACCGTCGGCGCCGACGAGCCGACCCCGCCCCTGGCCCAGGACGTTGCACCGCCCAAGGGGGCCGAGGCGGCGACCATCCAGGGCTTGCAATCGACGCACAAATACGCCGACGAGGATCGCACCAAGCTGATGCTCGTGGTCGCCTTGTGGACCGCGGCGCTGGCCGCCGGCGTTTCGCTGACGCTCGCGGCCGCCCAGAAGCGCTATCTCAGCCAGGCCTGGATTGACCCGATGGAAGCCGGCAAGGCGCTCGCCGCCGGCCTCTGCGCGGGACTCTTCGCCGGCGTAATATCACAGTGGTTCTTCTTCACCGTCACCACGGGGACCGGCTGGTGGGACGCCATCAGCCGAGTAATCGGCTGGGTCCTCTTGGGAGCTTTGATCGGCTACGCGATGGGCCTGTTCGTTCCCAACATGAACAGCCAGCGCGCGGCAATCGGCGGCGCCATCGGCGGGTTCATCGGCGGACTCGCCTTCATGCTTGTTGAATGGCTCGCCGCCAGCTACCTCAAGCAATCCATCGGCGACGGCGCCGGCTTCCTGGCGCGTCTCGTCGGCGCCACCCTTCTCGGTTTGTGCATCGGCATCCTCGTCGCCATCGCGGAACTCGCATCGCGGCGTTTTTGGCTTGAGGTCTCCTTCACCGAGCGCGAGGTCCGCACCGTCACGCTCGGTGCCGACGCCGTCGCTCTGGGCGGCGATGAAAAACAAGTCGGCGTCTATATTCCCAATGCCGCGCCCAAAGCGCTCGGCTACCGCGTCGAGCGCGATCGTGTCTTCGTCGACGACTTCACCACGGGACGAACGGAAGAGGTCAAACCGGGCGAAGTGCAAACGCTCGGCAAAGTGAAGATCAAAGTCTGCAGCGCTGACGAGGCAACGCCGACCGGCGCCAAGCTGACCCTTCTCGTCACGCGCGATGTCCCGCTCATGATCGGCGTGCCGATGACCGCCGAGGATATCCCGGGCCTCGAGGCGCAAGGAAGCGACGGCGTCGTCGCCATCGTCAGCCGCCGGCCGAACAATCCGAACATCTTCCTTTTGCGCAACCGCTCAAAGCAGACATGGACGGTCACGGATGCCGAAGGCAAGGAACGCAAGATCGACCCGGGCCTGAGCATCGAGCTGACATCACGCTGCGAGATCGATTTCGGCCAGGTCAAGGCGACGCTCGATCCAAGCCAGGCGTGACCGATCTTCGTTTAGCGATCGCAGTGCGCCACGCATTCGCGTGGTTTTCTCTGAGCGCTAAACGAAGTCGTTACACCCGTTCGATCTTCAACTCATGTCCGCGCATGAAGGCCTCGCACTCATCGCGGGTGAACACTCCCGGGGTCGTGCCGATGGCACGGACGCACGACGCCCCAAGGGCGCTGGCGTAGCGCAGGCAGTCCTCCGGGCCTTTATTTTGCAGCAAACCGACGATGTAGCCGGCATCGAACGCGTCGCCGCCGCCGGACGGATCGACGAACGGGACTGGGTAAACGCCCGCGCGAAGCCTCAAGTACTTCTGCACGAGCAGCGCGCCCTGGCTTCCCATCGTGATGATCGTCGTGCCGGCGCCGAGCCGTTGAAATACCTCGGCTTGCTTGAGCGGATCCTTCTCGCCTGTGATGATCTCCGCTTCATCGGTGTTGGGCAAGAATACATCGACATGCTGCAGCAAGCGATCGAACTTCGATAGATACTCTCCCTTGGTGGGCACGACGATGTCGAGCACCGTCCTGACGCCGCGCTTACGCGCCTCGGTAAACACGGGGACGAGTTCGTCCTGCGCGACCGCGGGCATCACCAGATAACCGCCAAGGTAGAGGACTTTCGCCTCGCCCAAGAGGTGCATGGGAATATCAGACGCGCGAAAGTCACGGTTAGCGCCAAACGTGTGAATGAAACGGCGATCCTGGCCCTTAACGTTGACAATCAGCGTTTGGCTCGTGTCGAGTCCGGCGCTGGTTCTCAGATTCGAGACGTCGACGC
>VGZI01000125.1 GCA_016872605.1 Planctomycetota bacterium | reverse complement strand
CAAGGAGTTGATCAATGCGGTCAAGCGATTGGCTGTTAGTACCGGTTAGCTGAGGCCATTGCTGACCTTACACATCCGGCCTATCGACCCGGTAGTCTTCCGGGAGCCTACGCACAAAGTGCTGGAAACGTCATCTTGCGGAGGGTTTCACGCTTATATGCCTTCAGCGTTTATCCTGGCCGTACGTGGCTACCGAGCAATGCCGCTAGCGCGACAACTCGCACACCAGAGGTACGTCCCTTCCAATCCTCTCGTACTAGGAAGAAAACCGCTCACGTTTCCTGCGCCCACGACAGATAGGGACCGACCTGTCTCACGACGGTCTAAACCCAGCTCACGTACCGCTTTCATTGGCGAACAGCCAAACCCTTGGGAGCTTCTCCACCCCCAGGATGCGATGAGCCGACATCGTACGATCTTCCACGGTTTCTCGTGGCGCAGACTATGTCTTCATCCTGTTGTTGATTTTAGCTATCAGCCGTCAGCTATCCGCTTTCAGCCAATGCATGATCTAACTTTGTGTAACAGGAGTCGGCGTATTGCAACGAACTTGACGTAGTGACAAGCAGCTTGCTTGTCACGGCACAAGCTAGCAACTTGTGCCTACGAGAAGAATCGAAGCCTCACCTTTCGGTTCAGTCGTTACGGGGTCACATCACAAACCATCACGCGGAGCATGATGCCTACGATGGACTTCCCACGGCGTTGCCGTGCAGAGAACTAGAGTCCCTAATGGCATTGAACTAGCCACTAGCCACTGACCACTAGCCACTACTTACGGGTTCACCGTTATAAGCCGATTTGTTGGTACGGAGTTTCCTCCGCAGCACCCCAATGTTAAGGTGCCAAACCTCCTCGCCGCTGTGAACGCTCAGAGGAGATAAGCCTGTTATCCCCGGAGTACCTTTTATCTGTTGAGCGACGGCCTTTCCATCCAGCACCGCCGGATCACTAGGTCCTGCTTTCGCATCTGCTCGACCCATCGGTCTCGCAGTTAAGCACCCTTCTACCCTTACGCTCGATGCCCGATTGCCAACCGGGCTGAGGGTACCTTTGAACTCCTCCGTTACTCTTTGGGAGGAGACCGCCCCAGTCAAACTGCCCACTTAGCACTGTCCACCGCCTGGATTCACAGGATCGGGGTTAGAATTCAAACACAACAAGGCTGGTGTTTCAGCGTCGACTCGCCCTCACCCAGAAGAGAGGGGTCATAGTCTCCCAGCTACACTACGCATGTTGGGTCTAAACCCAATACTAAGCTACAGTAAAGGTTCACGGGGTCTTTCCGTCTAATCGCGGGTATGTCGCATCTTCACGACAACTACAGTTTCACCGAGTCGCTTGTGGAGACAGTGTTCCAGTCGTTACGCCATTCATGCAGGTCGGAACTTACCCGACAAGGAACTTCGCTACCTTAGGACCGTCATAGTTACGGCCGCCGTTTACCGGAGCTTCGGTTGCGAGCTTCACCTTACGGCTAACCCTCTTCCTTAACTTACCGGCACCGGGCAGGCGTCAGTCTGTATACTTCCGCTTACGCGTTGGCACAGACCTGTGTTTTTAGTAAACAGTCGCTAGAACCTTTTCACTGCGGCCCCCGAAGGCTTTAACACCCTCAAGGGCGCTCCTTATCCCGAAGTTACGGAGCCATGTTGCAGAGTTCCTTCACAAGCGGTCTCTCGAGCGCCTTAGAATACTCATCTCGCCTACCTGTGTCAGTTTTAGTACGGGCATGTACGTTGTAGAGCATCGGCTTTTCTTGACTCTCCTTCCAACGACTTCGGAATCGTAATTGTCCTCGGCCTTGCGGCACGGGGATGTCTAGCACCCCGATCGCTTTCCAGAAAGCGTCACGACGCACTTCGAACCTTCGCACATGGTGCAGGAATATTAACCTGCCTTCCATCCGCTACGCCTTTCGGCCTCGCGTTAGGGTCCGACTAACCCTGGGCGGATTTACCTTCCCCAGGAAACCTTAGGCTTTCGGCGAACGGGATTCTCACCCGTTTTATCGTTACTCGTTCCGGCATGATCACTTGCAGTACCTCCAGGGTTCGTTGTCCGTACCCCTTCGCAGGCGTATGCAACGCTCTCCTACCGCTTGGCTTGCGCCAAACCCGCTGCTTCGGTATCACGCTTAAGTCCCGTTCATTATCGGCGCAGGAATCCTCGACCAGTAAGCTATTACGCACTTTTGAAATGGTGGCTGCTTCTAAGCCAACATCCTGGCTGTCTCAGGACTCCAACTTCCTTTCGCACTGAGCGTGATTTGGGGACCTTAGCAGGCGATCTGGGTTGTTCCCCTCTCGACGATGAAGCTTATCCCCCACCGTCTATCTGCCACTGCTGACTGCTGGTATTCGGAGTTTGGTTTCGAAGGGTAGCCGGGTAGGCCCCCTATCGAATTCAGTCGCTCTACCCCCAACAGACACTTCGTGACGGTAACCCTAAAGTTATTTCGGAGAGAACGAGCTATCTCCACGTTTGATGATACTTTCAATCCTCCACACAGCTCATCCCCTAGTTTTTCAACACTAGTGAGTTCGGTCCTCCAGAGGGTGTTACCCCTCCTTCAACCTGGCCATGCGTAGTTCACGTGGTTTCGCGTCTACCGCCCCCAACTTAATCGCCCATTTCAGACTCGCTTTCGCTTCGGCTGCGCCACAAAGTGGCTTAACCTTGCTGGTGACGGTAAGTCGCCGGATCATTATGCAAAAGGCACGCCATCACCCCGGCAGTGGCGAGTGCGAGTGCAGAGTGGAGAGAATAAGATTGGACTTCTTCTCTCGCCACTCTCCACTCGTCACTCGCCACTACACTGAGCTCTGACCGCTTGTAGGCATGTGGTTTCAGGTTCACTATCCTCCCCTTGTCGGGGTTCTTCCCACCTTTCGCTCGCGCTACTGGTGCGCTATCGGTCGCCAGCGAGTACTTAGCCTTGGGAGATGGACCTCCCGGATTCAGACTCGCTTTCACGTGTCGAGTCCTACTCAGGTACCGACTCGTCCGCTTTCCCTTGTCGCTTACGGGACTATCACCCTCTTTGGTCAGGCTTTCCAGACCTGTTCTGCTAAGGTACAAGCTTTCTAAATGCCGGCCCTACAACCCCAGGAAGGCAAGCCCTCCTGGTTTGGGCTATTCCGCGTTCGCTCGCCGCTACTGACGGAGTCGCTGTTGCTTTCTTTTCCTAGAGGTACTGAGATGTTTCAGTTCCCTCCGTTTGCCTTTGCATGCTATGGATTCACATGCAAATGATTCAGGGATCCCGGGATCAACTCGCGTTTGACCAATCCCCCGGGCTTATCGCAGTCTTCCACGCCCTTCTTCGCCTGCTGGCGCCTAGGCATCCCCCACACGCCCTTAGTAGCTTGGCCGCATTGATCGACCCCTTGACATTATCCCTTCGCTTACGCTTCAGGCTCTGACAAGAATTCGATCGCGCTCCGCTACCGTCCTGTTCGTGCATAGCGAACAGGAGTAAGTAACGAATTGATCTTCGTTTCTCACGACGCATACAGAGATTTCTTCTTCACACACCCCACAGCCTCTCGGCCGTGGGCGTTGAAGATGCAACTCTTTCCGCTGCCTAATTGTCAAAGAACAAAACCGCTTCAGAGAAGCGGGGACTGATCATGGTATGCGGGGAATTTCGATCGGCAATGGGGACGCGGAAAATATTTGCGGTGCGAAGAACGCATTGCGAAATCCGGGCGAATCCGCGACAATTTTCGTAATGTCACAAAATGCAATAACACGCTTGGATACTGACGGTTACGTCGAACTCGCAGCCATTTTCTCCGTGGTGGAAGTGGAGTGCATCGCCGACGCATTGACGTCGGCATTGGCGCAAAACCGCGATGGTTCGACAATGCGCGCTTCGGACGGCGGAATTTATGGCGCGAGGAACCTGTTGCAGCTGTGGCCTGGAGTCGCGAGCATCTGGAAGCGACCACATCTGCAAGCGTTGCTTTGCGAGATCTTGGGCCCCTCGTTCGGCCTGGTGCGTGTGCTGTTTTTCGACAAGCCGCCGGAAAATTCGTGGGCACTACCGTGGCACAAAGACCGGGCGATTGCCGTCCGCGACCATCGCCTACAAAGCGAACATTTCAGCAAGCCGAGGTTCCGAGCCGGGGTGCCACACGTCGAGGCGCCGGAATGGCTGCTCGAGAACATGCTGACGCTGCGCGTTCATCTTGATGACGTGACCGAAATGAATGGCCCGCTGAAAGTCCTGCCGAGATCGCACCGCGGCGACGAATCAGCGACGCCGGTCACGATCCTGGGGCGGCGCGGCGACGTATTACTGATGCGGCCGCTCTTGAGCCATGCAAGCAACGCGTCGGAACCGGGCACGACGCAGCATCGGCGTATTTTGCATTTCGAGTTCTCGGGTATCGAGCAGTTGCCGGATGGCTTCGAGTGGCACGATTTCGTGCGGTAGACAGGATCTCGCAATGACGCCAACGGATGAACCCAGGCAGCTTAGCGGCGTGACGCTGGCGGCGTGGGCAATCACCATTCTGTGCGTGGGGTTGCTCTGGATCGTCGGATATGCGGGCGTTTACGTTTGCATTTCGTTTCTCGGACTATCGTTGTTTGGCGGCGCATTCCTGATGGGGAAGGGGCTGTACGAAATTGGCAGCTCCTACCGCATGATTGCCGTTATCAACCTCATTATGGGTTTGGGGACGTGGGCCGCTGGCGGTGTATTCGTCTTGCAAGTTCTGTCGAATGAAGAAGGCCGGATGCCGGTGGCCGGCAGGACGCATTACATCGGCTATCGCGGTGGAATTCCCCCTCGGAAAATTCGACTTCTCAACCTCAACGTTCTGCATGGGTATCCCGACTTCGAAAAGCAGCGCGACCGATTCAGCGACACGGTCAAGGAATTGAAACGCCACGACGCTGACATCGTGGTTCTTCAGGAGGCCTGGATAACAAGCAAGCATGGCAACATGCCTGAACGGCTCGGCGCTGAGCTTGGCGTCAATCATGCCTATGCGCGAGCGAACGGCTCCCACTATCACATCGGCTTTGAGGAGGGGATCGCTATCCTGAGCCGGTTTCCAATCATCGAGGCGGAACGCATTCTTTTGAGGCCGCGCCGGCCGTGGTGGGAGCATCGTATCGCGTTGATTGCCAAAGTGAATGTCCCGGACCTCGGGCATGTGACCGTCGTGGGCGTTCACCTGAGCAATTCCGACGCCGCGGATGATCAGGCGGGGTACTTGATTGAAATCCTGCGCGACCGATCCCCCGACATCATCGCCGGCGATTTCAACTCGCTGCCGAACGCGCGCGCGATGAAGGCGTTCGTCGCGGGCGGCTTTGTCGAGGCGCTGCCGAACAATGCCAGTGCGGAGCCATGGATCGACCATGTTTTTCTGTCACCGGCATTTCACAAACGCTGGGAAATCAAGGAGGCTTCCTGGATTATCACCACGCAGGCCGTGCCTGGAGTTCGTGACGCGATCTCGGACCACGACGGAATTGTCGTCGAACTGCGCCGCCGCTGACGCGAACCAGTCTGGCGAAATGGCTTCCTTACCGATACCATGAACGGTAACGAATAATCGAATTGGAATAGCCGCCTTCAAGCGAGCGCGAAGCCGCGAGCGGCGCTGTTAAGGAGTCCCTACCCATGCCAAACATGAAGATGCGCGACGTCAAAGTCGGCGAAGCGATCATGTACAACGGCGAAATCTGGGTCATTTTCGACCGGCACGAACAAACGCGCGGCAATCTGCGCACCTATTGGCAAATCAAGCTCAAACACCTCGAACGAGGCAATGTCGTCGAGCAGCGGTTCTCGCCCGACGACAACGTCGAAAAGATCCTGCTCAATCGCCAGGAATACGAATACTCCTATCCCGAAGACGACATGTTCGTCTGCGTCGATCCGAGGACCTACGAACAGGTTTTCGTGAGTAAGACGTTGGTGCCGGAAGCCCAGCACGGGTTCATGGTTCCGAACATGCGGCTCAGCTTGCTCAAGATCGAGGAAAAGGTCGTGCAGGTCGAATTGCCGCAGGTCGTCGAAGTCGAGGTGACCGATGCGCCGGAAGGAGCGCGCGGCGACACGGCGACGTCCGTGACGAAGCTGGCGACGATTGAGACCGGCGCTCAGGTTCGGGTGCCGGGGCATATCAGGAAGGGGGACCGCATCAAGGTCCGCACCGAGGACGGGGAATTTCGCGGCCGGGTCGGCGCGTAGCAACGAGCGCGAAACCGCCGAGCAAGCTTCATAGATGCCACAGACACGTGTCGGTGAAGCTCGCTCGGCGGTTTCGCGGTTAGGGCAAATCAAGCCATCGTCGCCACAACCATTCGAGCGTCAGCAATCCCAGCAGCGTTCCAAGCAGCCACCACACGTGCTCGCCTTCCCAGGGGACGCTCTTGGTCGATTCAACTTTGCGTTCGACGCGCCGTTCCAGGCGATCGACGATCTCTTCGATCGTATCGGGAGTGTAGAGCGTTCCGTCTGATTCATCGGCGAGTTTTCGCATCAAGTTCCAATCACTTGAAAGGTCAAGCAATTCCCGATTCTCGCGAGGTAAGACGTCGAATCGATCGCCGTGCTTGCCCATGCGTTCCGGCTCACCGGTCTTCTCGGCGATTTTGTCGCGATACTCGGGAATGTCGATCTCGACGCGATAGCTGCCCTGAGCGGGGCCGACCGCCACGGCGATGAGCATATTCGGATTCTGCTTGTGCAAGGCGAGTTGCACAGGCGGCAGAGCGAGTTCGGAGCCGTCCTCGCGTCGACGATGCAAGCGCATGCGTGCGCTAGCTGGATCCTTGAGCGGGGGCAGCTGGTCGTTGATGCGTGCGGCCAACTGGACGTCGCTTCCTTCCTTGTAGACCGGTTCGATCGGTCCGAAGCGGACCCAGCGATTGCCGGCGGGCAGCAGATCTTCGACGGCTGACCCGCGCACGATTTGGCCCCAGAAGCGATGGTGATAGGCATCGCCGACGCGAAAACGCCAGCGCCAGGTGCTGTCGATGCCGACGAAGAGCACTCTGCCGAATCCGTATTTTTGCTGAAAGACAATTCCCGTATCCTTGTCGAGCTTGGGCGCGTTGTCCGATTTCTCGAATCGAGGCTGCGCCAACGACACCGCCGCCGGCTTTGGCACACCCGCGATTGCCCAAAAATGTTTAGGTAGCTCCGGCCAAGGCGTTTCCGGCGTGTCCGGATCGAGCGTCATGAAGGGCTGCGTCTTTCCCGCGGCGGTCGGCTCGAGCGTGAAGCCCTTCTCGTCGGCCAACACGCGCGGTGCGCGCAGCGGCAGCAGCTTGACCAGCGGATCGTCGGATTTCGTGTCGGCCTTGATGAACTCCATAGGTAGAAATCGCTTGCCGGCCGACAGGACCAGCGTGCCGCCTCGATGAGCGACGAATCGCTCGATTCGCTTTCGATCAGCAAGCGGCAACTGCTCGGGCGACACATCGCCCAGAAAGATGCAATCGTAGGCCGACAGCGGATCGTAATCGGGACGCTCCTTGGTCACCTCGGGCAACTTCGACTTGGCGAGGCCCGCTTTCTCGAGTTGATCGTCCTTGAGCGCGCCGATGCGCGGCTGCGAAAAGAGCACGCGATCGAGCGTGACGTTCTTGTCGCGAGCCAAGGCGGTGGCTAGATAGTGGTACTCCCAGCGTGCGTCGCTATCGACGAGCAGAACCTTGGCGCGGTCGTCGATAATGCGAATGGCGCTGAGCGCCTGGTTATTGGCCAGCGTGATTTCCTTGCCGTCTTTGCTGATCGCGCGAAACGTCAAGCGATGAGCACCGACGTCGTCCAGCTTTAGCGGAATTGCAATGGGATACGTCCGATCGGGGCCGGCATGCTGAATGACGACGCGATGTTCGGGCAACACTTTCTTGTCGCCAACCTGCACCTCAACGGTCATCGGTTGTGCCGGCATGTTCGCGACTTTGCACTCGACCTTGAGCGTCACGGCAGAACCCTTGAAGGTTTTGATTGGATCGGGAACACTGACGATCATCAGATCGCGAGGCGGTTCGCGCGAGCCGATAACGACGGGATAGATCGGCACGCCCATCTCGCGCAAGCCCCGCGTGCGAACGTAGGGCGGCTCCCCTGCGTTGTGCTTTCCGTCGCTGAACAAGAGCACGCCAAGGTGTGGCACGTCCGCCGTCGTTGCGATGCCTTCCAGCGGCGGCAGAAGATCGGTCCCCTCGCTTGCGGCTTCGCGCTCGCCCAGCGCCTTGCCGTCAAGCAAGCGTTCCGCCGTCGCCTCGCGTGCCGTGCGATCAAAAGCGACGATCTCGACATGATGCCGTGCTTCCAGCCGGCGGATCAGATCGAGCCCCGTCGGCGCCAGAATCCGTTCGACGATCTGGCGGCGCGTCAGCTTGTCGACATCGGCCGACGCAAACGTGCGCGCCAATGCCTGGCGTTCCTCGGCGGTGCGCTGCGTGTCGGCGACGTTCATGCTCGCCGACACATCGACGGCGATGCGAATGCGTGCCTTGGTTTCGGTGACATTGACATGAGCGACATGTGGCTGTAAGGCAACAGCCGCCCAGAGGACGACAACGATTAGTACCCGGAGCGCAAGGAGCCCACAGGCGGCGCCGCGCGAAACCAAACGCAACTCGTATCGACAAAGAATAAGAATCGCCAAGAGCGGAACGAAGAACAACAGAACGTGTAGCCCGATCTGCCAAAGGACATCGAGATCAGACCAGCGCGGGGCCAGAATGAAGTACGCGTTCTCGGCAGCTAGAGGGAATTTGACCACGGCGGCAATCGCTCAAGCACGCGGCGGGATGTTCATAGACATGATACAAGCGGTGAGGGGCGAATTCTCTTGGCGCAACGGCATTGTGAGCGGCGGGGCCGGTGCACACTATTCTTCGCGGATCTGCCGGGACAAGCCCGGCAGGCCGCGCAGGATGAACTCCGTTCAGTTGTTGCCGGGCGAGCCTGGATCGGTGGCGGCGGTGTTTTGTAAGGCAAGCCAGGCGCGCCAGGCCTGGATTGCCTGGCTGCGCTGAACCGGCGTGGCGTTGGGGCTCGGGCCGAAGTCCGTGCCGCCCGCGACTTGGACCAGCGCAAGCCGCGCCGCCTCACGCACCCGACCGTGGCTGTCGCTGAGCAGACCGATGAGTTGCGCCTCGGCAGGAACGCGTTTTCGCCCAACCGCCTGAACCACCACCCAGCGGATCAATGGATCGGCGTCGCTGAGGCGTTCGGTCAAGTCTTCGTCCTTTTCGAGCATCATTTGCCGCAGAAGCTGATCAAGGATGCTCCTTGGTCGTCTTGATGATCTGGCCGGCTACATGCACGTTCACGATTGGCGCGACGCGGACAAAAACCTCTTCCACCTCCTTTAGCTCGATCGCGCCATGCGGATCGAACTCGTTTCTGGCCCACAGCTTGTCGCCGACCTGTATTGTATCCGCCCGTTTCTTGCCCCCTTCCACGTCGAGCAGCATGTCGCCCGTGAAGCACGCTCGGCTCAGGGACAGGACGTTGCCGAGGACGCCGAGGGCATCCATGCCGGCGCTGAAGTAGTTGCCCTGGGCGAAGTTGTCGGCGGCGTTGATGGCGCCGGCGACGGCCTGGGCGGCCTGGATGCCGCGGTAGGCCATCTGCACGTAGCCGGTCAACGCGCACGGGTTCACGAACGACAGCGCCACATTGTACACCATGCCGACGCCTCGGCCCACGTCGAAGAACGTCCCCTGATGATTCCGCGTCGCATCCTCGCCCCACATCAAAGAGCGCAGCCGCGTGGAGCCGCCCATCGTCAGCGCGTCCGAGAAGCCCGCCACGGTCTGGTCGACGGCATTGTACACCGCTCCCACCGTGCGATTATTGAGGAACTGCGTCGAGTAGCCGAAGCTCAGTGTATCCAGATCGCGTGCCAGGCCGTCGGCGTCGAAGAAGGCGCGAACCCCACCGGTCGCCGCCACGCGGAAGGCGGCCGTCCCATAGTTCCAAGCACTATCCCATGACATGAGCCCGCTTGGATCGGTCCGGTTCGCCGGGCTATTGCCCACGAACCGATACAGGTTCGGATCGCCTGCTTTGAAGCCGATCGGGTCTTGGCTCCAGAAGCGGCCGGTGCTGTAGCTGACGTAGCGCGCGCGGTAGTAGTTGAGGCCGAGGATCTCCTCTCTTTCGCGGCCCTGGAAGCCGTAGCGGTCGCCGTTGGCGGTGCTGTTCCAACTGTGGGAAATGTCCCCGAACGTCGTGTAGCGAATGCGGAACTCCAGCGTTGGCTCGGCGTTCAGAGTGGCATCGTAGACGCTTCCCTGCTTGTCGGTCAAGTACGACAGCGTGTTGCCACTCGGCGTGATCGTCAGCTGGTGAAACGTGCCGGCGCTTCTCCTTTCGCGTTCACGCATTTGGCCGCGCCGTTTGATGCAGTCAGCATGGCGTATGCTGAACTTCTACTGCGATCGGCGAGGGCAGGCGAGCGTTTCTGGCCTCATGGAATCGAATCGCCTGCACAACCGACATCGCATTTCGCGGTTCGGCGCGGTACGTTGGCTGGCGTGAACCATCGCCGTGCGCTGGCTCTGTTGCTTGATCCCTCGCTGATTCTCTTCGCCCAGGGCTTGCCGCCCGATCCGTGGCAGCGGGATCTGCTGCGCCCGCAGGAACTCTACTTGCTCCTCAACTGCGCTCGGCAGACCGGCAAATCGACGACGGTCGCCGCCCTGGCAATGGCCCAGCTCCTGGTGGAGCATGGTTCGCTCGTCCTCATCGTCGCACCATCGGAACGACAGAGCCACGAGTTGTTTCGCAAGGTGATCCACGCGTATCAGGCGCTCGGCCAGCCGATCGAAGCGACGAAGTCCAACCAGAGCGAAATGGAACTTGCGAATCGGTCGCGGCTCGTGGCCTTGCCCGGCCGCGAGGAAACGATCCGCTCCTTTTCGGGAGTCGATCTGTTGATCTTGGACGAAGCGTCACGCATTCCCGACGATCTTTACCGTTCGGTTCGGCCGATGCTGGCGGTCAGCCGCGGTCGGCTGGCAGCTCTGTCGACGCCGTTCGGCCAGCGCGGTTGGTTTTACGAGGAATGGATCGGCACGGGGCCGTGGAAGCGGATTCAAGTGCCGTGGACGCAATGCCCGCGCATCGCACCGGATTTCATCGCCGAGGAGACGCGCGCCCTCGGCCAGGCGTGGGTCGACCAGGAATACAACGGGCTGTTCACGGCGATGGAGGGGCTGGTGTTCTCGGAATTCGAGACGGCGATCGCCGCTTGCGGCTTCTCGCTCGAGCCAGGTCGTGGTGATCTCGGTTCGGTCGGAGCGAGCGCAAAGCCGCAAGCGGCGAAAGTAGGCGGCATCGACTTCGGCTGGCGCAATCCGTTCGCCGCCATCTGGGGCGTGCTCGATCATGACGATGTGCTGTGGATCACGCACGAGCGGTACGCCCGAGAAACGCCACTCTCGGATCATGCCGCCGCGTTGCCGCGCGATGTGATGTGGCACGCCGATCCGGCCGGTCGCACCGAGATCGAGGAACTGCGCCGGAGCGGACTGAAGGTGCGTCACGGCGACAACAACATCCGCCGCGGCATCGCCTTGATTACCGCCCGCATTCGCACCGGCCGGCTCAAGGTCGCGCCACGGTGCGTGAACCTCATCGCCGAATCGAGGCTGTATCGCTATCCGACGCCGGCCGAGCGCGACCAGCTGGGCGAGAATCCGATCGACGCTCACAACCACGCTCTGGCCGCTTTGCGCTACCTGGTCTCGCGCCTTCATTCGAGAGCTGAGCCCCGGAAGGGGCCGGTTGACGCGCATGCGTCCACACCGATCGATAACGAATCGCAGTGGACGCCTCTGTAGTTGCAGAATGCAGATTGTAGACTTTCTTTCATTCTGCAATTTGCGTTCTGCATTTTTTTTGCAACCGACTTTGCAATTCGCGCATCTCGCGTGTTACGATGCGCGCGTTGATCTCGGCAACCGGCCCCTTCCGGGGACTCGGCTCGCTGGATTCACCTCATTCCCTCTTACTCCAGGTACTCACCATGAGAGACCTTCTGTATCGCTTTGCGCGCTGGCTCATGCGCAAGACGGCTCCGGGAACGCTGACCGGACCGTCGTCTCCGGTTTTCCTCGACGTCAATCGCCGGCGCCGACAGCCAACCGGCGTCGAATTGCTCGCCGAGTTGAAGAGCACGGCCTGGGCGTGCGCGTCGATCAATGCGTCGGTGTGTGCTTCGCTGCCGCCGCGGTTGTTCGTGACGACCGGCGCCGGCCAGGCCCCGCCGCGCTGCGCCACGCGCTCGTTGCCGTCGGACCTTATGCGTCAGCTACGGCTTGCGCGGCCCGCAGCCAGTTCGCAAGTCATCGAGGAAGTCTTCGATCATCCCATCTTGACGCTCTTCCGCCAGGTCAATCCGCAGCAAAACAGCTTCGATCTCTGGGAGCTCACGCAGCTCTATCTCGAGGTCATCGGCTCGGCGTTTTGGCTGCTTGACCTCGATCCGGCGCTCAACGTTCCCAGCACAATCTGGATTCTGCCCGCTCATCTCGTGACGCCGAAGCGAGCGCCGGATAGCCCGCGCGTGGTGGATTACTACGAGTATCGCGGGCAGACGATTCAGCAGTTGCCGGTGAGCCGAGTGATCCATTTCCGTTTTCCCGATCCGCGCGATCCGTATGTCGCCGGCCTGAGCCCGCTGCGGGCGTGCTTCGAGCAGGTCGCGCTCGTTTCCGAATACTCCGCGATGAAGCGAAATGTCTACGAGAACACCGGCGTGCCGAGCGTGGTGCTCACGCCAAGCGAGCCGATATTGCCGGAAGACCGCGATCGTCTGGAAAAACTCTGGGAGCAGAAGTTTGCTCAAGGCGGACAAGGCAAGGCGCTCGTGGCGGACTCCTCCCTGGGCGTCACGCTTCTTTCGCATTCGATGGGGGACCTGGCCGCCCTGGCTGACATGAAAGCGACGAAGGCCGACATCGCCAACGCGTTTCACGTGCCGTTGCCATTCCTGTCGGGCGAGACGAACCTGGCGAACATGCAGGCGTCGGATCATCTGCACAAGACGCTGGCGATCTTGCCGCGCTTGCGCCGCCGCGATGAGAAGTTGAACGAGCAGATGATCCCGTTGTTCGATCCGAGTGGCCGATTGTTCTTCCATTCCCCGGACCCAACGCCGGCCAACCAGCAGTTTTTGCTCGATCAGGAGCAATCCGATCTGCGCTACGGCGTCCGCACGATCAACGAAATCCGCGCCTCGCGCGGCCTCGCGCCGGTAGCGTGGGGAGACAAACCGAACTAACGTCTTGCCGCTTGCGGCTTCGCGCTCACGTTGCGCAACGTGAGCGCGAAGCCGCAAGCGGCGAGTTCTGGAGATACTCAATGACCCCATTCATGAGATCCCATTTTGACACCGAAGGTCCGTTCGGGTTGCCGATGAAGGACGCGCAAGCCAAAGCGCTCGAGGAACGGCTCCGATCGTTGCCTCACGATGACGCGTACGGCTTACGGCGTTGCGCGTTCACGCGCGGCGTGTCGGAGCTACAGCCGGGCGAACGGGCCGACGTGTCGTGGATCACCGAGGAATCGCCCGATCGGCTCGGCGACGTCGTGCTGGCGAGCGGCATGGATGATTCCCACTATCAGCACAATCCGATCGTCACGCTCAATCACGCGTACGATCAGCCGCCGGTGAGCCGATCGCTCTGGCGCCGCAAGGCGCGTGACGGCGCGTTGCGAGGCGTCAAGGCCAAGACGCACTATCCGCCTCGCCCCGCCGGCTGGACGCTCGCCGATTGGCCTCCGGACATCGCGTTCGAGCTTGTCAAGGCGGGCCTGTTACGCGGCAAGAGCATCGGCTTCATCCCGCTCAAATTGCGTATGCCGAGCGAGGACGAGATCAAGCAGAATCCTGCACTGGCGAACGTGCGCTACATCATCGAAGAATGGCTGCTGGCAGAGTACGCGTGCTGTTATCTGCCGATGCAGCCGAACGCCGTCGTGGAGACAGTGTCGAAGTCGGCGCCGGCGGAGTGGGTGGAGTTGTTGGGGCTGCCGGCGCCGCCGAGCATCGCGTTTACGTCGATGGAATCCATGGTGTCGATGGCGAAGCGCCTCTTAGACTCGCCGCGACTGGAGCATTGGATGGAGGCGGCGATGGAGCGAGCGTTGCAGACGGCGCGAGGGCGAGTGTAGTGAATCCTCGGATGGCCCGACAACCGTGGACCCCAGGGCTTCGGAGTACCTCAGCCCTGGGCTTCTTTTGGTTCTTCGCCACGTCGCATCCAGCGCGCAATGCCTACGCCGGCGCGACGAAGCCACTCGACCACACAACTCCGTGCGACTCGCACCTGCACCAAGGGCCGAATCTGCTGCGTCAGTTGCAGTTTATAGTGAACCGCGTCGGCGAGCATGTCGAACTCGCGTCGGCCTTGCTCGATGGCTCGGCGAATGGCCCAGGCGAAAATCACGCTGCCGGGACTGAGGTTCTGCGGTAGGTCGGGGCGTCGGCCGGTTTGGTAGGCCGTCACCTTGTCGGCCCAGACGTAGGTTTGCAGCGCCGCCACCGGTTCGCCGCGAGCGCGCAGGACGAGAATTTCCAGTACACCGCGCTCAGCCAAGTCGTACATCGTGGCGTCGTGGAACGCACTGAACAACGGGCTGCGAAAGACACCCGACTGCGCCTCGCTGGCCCACCGTGCCTGATGAAGATCGACGAGAATCTTCTTGCCTCGCTCCAGGTCGCCGACGGTGCTGACGCTCTCCAACTCGGTCGTGCCGCCGCTCCACTCGTCGAACAGGCGAAGTTGCCTCTTGAGATTCTTGCGTTCCTTCCCAGGCAACTTGGCAAGGTACTCGTCCCAGGTTGCTGGCAGCGTGATGAACGGTGCGCCGGCGGTTTCCATCGACTCGGCCGAATACCCAGCGGCGCGAAACGCTGCGATGAGCAATTCCGGCATCGCGGTGTCGCCCGACATCATCGACAGCACGATTTCATCCCAGCTGCCGAAGGCGCCGTCTGCGAGTGCATCGACGAATCGGCGCGCGACGGTCGCCTCCGCGCCGCGTTCGGCAATGATGCCGATGTGATTGGATACGATGGCGTCGCCTTCCACTTCGCCGGACGCAAGCAGTTCGAGCCTACGGAACGGAAGGAACCCGCGATACCAGTGACGCCGCCAGAGGAGCGGCGCAAGTCCGATGAGTCGATCGCCGTCACGAAACAACCCAATACGCAGCCGGCGGCCGTCCAGGTCGCCGAACACACGCCACCACGGGAGAAGCCAGTCCGGCGCTTGCGTCAGTTCGTTGCGCACAGACCGTTCGAGGAGATCATGCCATTCCGGGCGCCGCGCCTCGGCATCGTCGAAGTTGTCGATGATTTACAACGACGGGGCGGCGTTGAGGGGAATGGGCGCGAGAACGTCCGTAGCCATGGCGTTTCTGATCCTTGAGAAACAAGTCTATTGCAAGTATAGATCACGTTCTCGCCGCTTCCGGCTTCGCGCTCGCACGGCGCCGTGCGAACGCGAATCCGCAAGCGGCGAAAAAAAAATCCACAACCGACATCGAAATCTGAGAAAACCGCAGATAATATACAAAAATACACTATCAATCATGTCGCGACTCGCGGCAGGAGATTGAAGCGAAAAACACAGCGCGAACAACGCTCCGCGAGTGTTCCGCCACGGTCATTAAACCTCATCATCCACCTTTTGTGAGAACCATCCATGTTCGTGCAACTGTGCAAAGAATTCCTCGGCAAGCCCGTCGGCGAACGGATCGATGTCGCCGACGCTGACGCTGCCGAGTTGATCCGTCAGGGCTGGGCGCAACCAATCGACCATGACGTTCTGACCCCGGCCATCACGCGGGCGGTGCAGGGCAGTCTCGACGATGTCGTCGACCTCGCGATGCAAAATTGGCTCCGCCGGCAACCCGGCCGCTCGCGCGACTCGGCTCACCTTCCGTTCGCGGGGCTCGGCAACTCGGCGCTCGACGATCCGCGCGCCGGCTTCCGCCACTTTGGGGAATTCGCACTTGCCGTCCGCGACGCCTGTCAGCCGGGCAAACGACCCGACGATCGTCTCGCCCTCATCACCAAGACGGCGTCCGGCATGGGCGAAGTCACCGGCAGCGACGGCGGGTTCCTCGTCCCAGCCGAGTTCGTGCAGAAAATCCTCGAACGCTTGTACGCCAAGGGCAACCTGCTGGCCATGACCGACTCGTACACCGTTGGGTCGAACGTCATTGCGTTCCCGCGCAGTGCCGAGACCTCGCGGGCCAACGGGTCGCGCTGGGGCGGCGTGCGCGCTTACTGGCGCGACGAGGGCGAGCAGGGGACCGCGACCAAGGCCACTTTCGGCCGGCTGCAACTCAACCTGCGTAAGCTCTTCGTCATGATCAACGCGTCGGATGAACTGCTCAGCGACACCCAGGGCATTGCGCTGGAGCAATATCTCTTCCGCGTCGCTTCCGAGGAAATCAGCTTCGTCGTCAGCGATGCCATCATCAATGGCAACGGGACAGGGCAGCCGCTTGGCATCCTCAACAGCGATTGCCTGGTCACAGTGGCCAAGGAGAGCGGTCAGACCGCGGCGACGGTGAACTCGACGAATGTCATGAAGATGTGGTCGCGCATGTGGGCGGCGTGCCGGCAGAACGCGGTGTGGCTCATTCACCAGGACGTCGAGCCGCAGCTGCAAGCGATGACAATAAGTTCCGGCGCGTCCAACCTGGTCGCCTACCTGCCTCCGGGCGGACTGTCGGCCAATCCCTACGCGACGCTGATGGGCAGGCCGGTCGTCCCCGTCGAGTGGTGTGCGACGCTTGGCACCGTGGGCGACATCATCCTGGCCGATCTGCGGCATTACGTGACCGCGACGCGCGGCGGCGTCGAGCCGGCCATGTCGATCCATCTGCGCTTCGACTACGACGAGTCGGTTTTCCGCTTCATCTTCCGCATCGACGGCGCCCCGTGGTGGTCGTCGGCGCTCACCCCATACAAGGGGAGCAACACGCAGTCCTGCTTCGTCGCCTTGGCGACGCGAGCGTAACCATTCCCCCCTCTCCCGGA